>JBFERY010000042.1:0-22802 GCA_041548785.1 Oceaniferula sp. | reverse complement strand
TGACCCCTGACCCCTGACCCCTGACTCCCGACTCCTGACCCCTGACCCCTGCCCCCCGACTCCTGTCCCCTGCCCTAGCGGTTCCAGCGTTTGACGGGTGTTCTGGAAAACGGGAGTTCGAGTTGTTGCCATTGGGGGCCGTGGTCGCGGTGGTAGGACTTGCGGTGCATCAGGCAAGAGACCCGTGCGGTGGCGCCGCTGAGGGTGGATTTGACAGCATCGAAAACGGCATGCGAGGTAAGGATGATTTTGTTCATGCGAACAGTATCACTAGTTTACCCCTCCGCGTCAAGCCCCGGAGTCGGAATTTTTATTGCCGCCCTTGTTTTCCCTTCAAGGTTCGAGGACCAGCGTATCCTCCGGTGGGTCCCCGGACGAGTCTTTGGGGGCGCGGACGACGCGGTCGACGGCGTGTTTAGTGACCAGGTTCCCCTTGACGCCACGGCCTTTGATGGCGAGTTCGCCGAAGGAGAACGGGCGCGAGACGTTGCGGAGCCTGAGTGCCGGCTTCAGGTGGATCATCACGAGATTGGCGGCACTGTCCTCTTCCGTGTTATGCACGGCGAGGTAGAGCACGCGGGTCCCCGGGGTGCCCTTGGTGAGATCGTATTCCTTGTCGCGGGTGACGCCGCCGATGCGGAACCGCTTCGCGTAGGTGGCGCCTTGACGACCGTCGCGGTAGATCATCGAATAGATCTTGTCCTGCTCCTTGCGGAAAATCGCGACATACTGCGGGCGCTTACCGACGAATGCCTTGTCGGCGATTTTCAGCACACGCATTTTGCCTGCGCCGTCGATGGCGATGATGTCATCGATCCTTGAGCATTTTTCCACACTCTCCTCTTTTTTGAGGCCCCATCCGGCAAAGCCATTTTTTCGGTCGAGGAAAAGGGTCTCGTTGGTGGCGACGACCTGGGTGCGGTTGACCACGCCAAACGACGTGATTTCCGTGCGACGCTCGCGGCCCTTGCCGTATTTTTTGATCAGGTTGTTGAAGTATGCGACCGCGTAGCGGGTGAGGTTGCGCAGGTTTTTATCGACCTCCCCGATCTCGTCCTCCAGTGCCTTGATCGCCTCGTCGGCCTTGAACCCGTCGAACTTCGAGATCCGCTTGATTTTGATCTCGGTGAGGCGGATGATGTCCTCCTCGGTGACCTCGCGCTGGAGGAGTTTCTTGAAGGGGTCCAGTCCCTTGTCGATCGCATCAATCACGGCCTGCCAGGTTTCGCACTCCTCGATGTCGCGGTAGATCCGGTTCTCGATGAAGATTTTCTCCAGCGAGCTGAAGTGCCACTTTTCCTGAAGCTCGCCGAGGCGGATCTCGAGCTCGAGTTTCAACAGCTCCTTGGTCTGGGTCGCGCTGTGTTGGAGTATCTCGGTCACGCCGATGAAGCGGGGCTTGCCCTCGTAAATGACACAGGCGTTCGGAGAAATGGATGTCTCGCAGTCGGTGAAGGCGTAGAGTGAATCACGCGCCATTTCAGCGTCGGCACCCGCGGGGAGGTGGATCAGGATATCCGCCTCCGCCGCCGTGTTGTCCTCGATTTTGGAAATCTTGATCTTCCCCTTCTCATTGGCCGCCACGATGTTATCCATCAGACTGCCGGTGGTGACGCCGAACGGCACCTGGGTGATGCGGAGGATCCTTTTTTTCTCGATCTTGATTTCGGCCCGGACCCGGATTTTTCCACCGCGCAGACCGTCATTGTAGTTGCTGGCGTCCATCAGGCCACCCGTCGGGAAATCCGGCACCAGCTCGAAGGGTTGCTTGCGCAGAGCCGCGATACAGGCCTCGAGCAGCTCGACAAAATTGTGCGGCAGCATCTTGCATGCGAGCCCGACGGCGATGCCCTCGACGCCCTGTGCCAACAACAGGGGGAATTTCAGCGGCAGGGTGACGGGCTCCTTGTTGCGACCATCATAACTCCGCGTCCACTCGGTGGTTTTCGGATTGAATGCGACCTCCAGGGCAAAGGGTGTCAGGCGCGCCTCGATGTATCGCGGCGCCGCGGCCTTATCGCCGGTGAGCACGTTGCCCCAGTTTCCCTGGGTATCGATGAGCAGCTCCTTCTGGCCCAGCTGCACCATGGCGTCGCCGATGGATGTATCCCCGTGCGGGTGGTACTTCATCGTGTTTCCGACCACGTTTGCCACCTTGTTATAGCGGCCGTCCTCGAGCTCTTTCATCGAGTGCAGAATGCGGCGCTGCACCGGCTTCAACCCGTCCCCGAGGTGCGGCACGGCGCGTTCCATGATCACGTAACTGGCGTAATCCAGGAAGTAATCCGAATACATCCCACGCAGGCTCTCATGCTCGTGGGAGGTCTCCTCGTCCGGTATGTTGTCCGGGGTTAAATCTGTTTCATCCATGGGTGAGATCGTCGAAAAATGGGTGGGGGAAAATTGTGATCCAAGGGGGCGAGCGGTATTTAATCATTCTTAAGCACCCATGCAAGCCCTGACTTGCACCAACACGCGGTGAATAATACGTTTTGCAAATCCCTGCCTCCTCGGTCACAGTGGCAAGCACCATCCGATGCCTGACATTCCCTTCGACAACACCTATGCCCGGCTGCCGGAACGATTCTTTGCCAGGCAGGAGCCGACCCGGGTGCCTCAGCCGCAATGCATCCGCATCAACCCCGGGTTGGCGGCAGCACTCAGCATTGACGCCGACTGGCTGGCGTCCCCCGAGGGCGTTGCCATGCTCGCAGGAAACCTGGTCCCGAACGGGGCGGAACCGCTGGCCCAGGCCTACGCCGGCCACCAGTTCGGCGGCTTCTCGCCCCGGCTCGGCGACGGTCGTGCCATCCTCCTCGGGGAGCTTGTCGATACCGCGGGCGTCAGGCGCGACCTCCAGCTCAAGGGCTCCGGGCGGACGCCATTCTCGCGGGGCGGCGACGGCAAGGCCGCGCTCGGCCCGGTCCTGCGCGAGTATGTCCTGAGCGAAGCCATGGCCGCACTCGGGGTCCCCACCACGCGGGCGCTTGCGGCCGTCACCACCGGCGAAACCATCCTGCGCCAGGACGGCCCGCTGCCTGGCGCGGTGTTCACCCGTGTTGCCGCCAGCCACATCCGGGTCGGCACGTTTCAGTACTTCGCCGCGCAGCGCGATACCGAGGCGGTCCGGCAACTCGCCGACTACGCCATCGCCCGCCACTACCCGCAGATTCTCGACAGCAAGGATGCCTCCTGCCGCTACGCCGCTTTGCTGAAATCAGTCGTCGCGTCGCAGGCGGAGCTTGTCGCCCACTGGATGTCGCTCGGCTTTATCCACGGTGTGATGAATACCGACAATACGGCGATCTCGGGGGAGACCATCGACTACGGACCGTGCGCATTCATGGACGCCTTTCATCCGCAGTGTGTGTTCAGTTCCATCGACGTCCAGGGTCGCTATGCCTGGGGAAACCAAGCTAACATCGCGCACTGGAACCTCACCCGTCTGGCCGAAACCTTGCTGCCGCTGCTGGACGAAAAATCCGACAATGCCACCCGGATTGCCGAGGCCCTGCTCGCGGGGTTTTCCGACGACTTCGGGACCCGGTACATGCGCCGCTTCCGCGCCAAGTTTGGCCTGGCGGAATCGGCCCCCGGCGAGATCATCCAGCGCGGGCTCTCGCTCATCGCGGACCAGCAGGTCGATTTCACCCTCTTCTTCCGCCACCTCACCGGCCTCGCCGCAGGGGGCAATCCGGAAACCCTGGCCGCCATGTTCACCGACAGGGCACCGTTCGAGGCATGGTTGAGCCAGTGGCGCGACGCCGCCCCTGACCCGGCCCAGGCCCTGCCGGCCATGCGCGCGGCAAACCCGGTCGTCATTGCACGCAACCACCGGGTCGAACAAGCCATCCAGGCGGCCTATGCGGGCGACTACGCCCCGTTTCACCGGCTCACGGACGCGCTGGCGGACCCCTACGCCGAGGACGAAAAACGGGCTGACCTCGAATTGCCGCCGACCCCGGACGAGATGGTGCACGAAACCTTCTGCGGGACGTAGTACTCCGTCAAAGCACGAGGCCCCGGGGCACGGCCTCCAGCACGGTGGCGCCAAAGGCCACATGCTCCCGCTGCTACCAGTTCGGACATTGCTCGAGGGTTTCCATCCCGGCTCCCGAGAGCCAGAAAAACACACGCCTCCAGAAAGAACTTTCTTGAGGGACCATGATCTTACGATCACGTGTAGAGCAAATCGGTTCTTACAGCATCATTTTTCAAATACGTCCGCGAGGCGACGGGAAGCCGGAGAAAACCGCGCCAAGGCTACCTTGCCGCTGCGGTTTTTCAGAGCGTTTGATGGCCCTGATAGATCGGGTCTGCGCCCTGTCAGTTCATTTCGTAATCCTGCTCGCGAGGTTGGTCGCCCGTGTAGGGCCCAAAGTCCTTGTGTGATGCGCTGCTGGTCACGCCAACCGTGTATGCGCCACTTCCGTTCGGGGTATCTGTTTCCAGAAAAAACCGGCCGTTGCTATCCGTTACGGCGGTCTGTGCATCCATACTGGTCCCCACAACGGCACCCACCACTGGTGTCGATTGAGTGCCGTCAGTCCATACGGTCCCCTGAATAACTCTTTTGAATTGCACCTGTTCACCAGCCAAACGGTCGCGCAGGCGGTAAAAGCGAAGCCCGACATAGCGGGCGTCATTATCGAAAATGAAGTCGGAGCCCCCATCCGACCACCGTTCTTCGAGCGTGCGCCAGCTGAACAAGTCCCTCGACGACTCAATCACGTAATTCCGCTGGGGTTCCCCCCCCACGAAATTAACATTCATGGCGTCGCCGCTCTTCTCAACCGTGATCGCTGGCATCACCGGGGTTCCCGTGGTCTGAATCGTGAATTGTGTGATCGAGGAAAACCCGGCCCCGGCCAGCACCCCCGGGTAGCTCGTGTCGTCAAGATCCGTGATTTTGGTGAATTCCAAATTGACACGATAGGTCCGCCCCGGCCACAGGGTGCCCGCCGGAATAACGCATTGGGACCCGCTCGACAGACTCTCGTTATCAACCCAGAAAACCTCATTATCCTGGGAATTGTCAATCTCCAGATCAATCACCCCAACGCCAACCGCCGGGGTAGCACTCCAGCCCGCCAAGGCGGTCCAGGTGATCGTGGTCGCCACCGCCGGATCGATCGTCTGCAGGGCCGCCAGATTGGTCACGGTCGGTGCCGCAGGATAGTCGTCCGACGTCCCCAGACTCAGAGTGACGGACTGCGGACCGTCGGCCAAAGTGGCCATATCAAAGGTGAAATTACCGTTGGGGAAAAACCGGTCGAGATCGGTTTTGGATGCATAGTTCGCTTCCAGTTCCATCGAGGGATCCCACGGACTGTGCTCCAGAACCGTGCTTCCACCGGGCATGGTCAGGGTCGCCGTCTTCACCCGGTTGTAGGCATTGAGTTCCACCTCGGCGTCACAGAAATACATGCCGTCACTCACTGGCGACGTCCCGGTTTGGCTGAAGCTGCGCACTTTAAGCGCATAAATCCCGGCTACGTCCGGCCGACTCCCGGGGGCGTCCGGCAAGGTATGAAACGAGCCTTGCTCGGACCCGGCCAACGCGAAACCCGCCGCATCACGGAAGGCGGAAAGATCCAATGACCACCCGACATCCGTGTCGGCGGGCAAATCGATACTAGAGTGGCACAGCAGCACCTTGTTACCATCGATCCACTCGTAGGTGAAATTCGAAGGGCTCACCCCGGTCCAGCTGACCGACTGAAAACCGGTATTCATCGGATGGGAAAACCGGAATGAGATAGCGGAGTCACGGGCGACATCCCAGGTGTGGGGTTGCGGGACGGCCGCTTCGAACGTCGCGCCGAGTGCCACACCTGACGATGCAGGGGTCTTTATCGTAGATTTCACCAGCTTGTAATACCCGGCGATGGCGGTGGCGCCGGTGTAGGAGGTATTCACACCGACCACCTTGACAAACAACACCTCGGTCTCATAGCTGCGACCTGGTGACAGGGTATCTGCCGGGATTACCGCCTGCACCGAGGTACCGTTGAGCGCCCCGGGCATGCCGGGCCCACCACTCTGATAAACCGTGGCTCCGGTGTCCCGATCAACCACGTCGCACATCACAAAGTCATTGAGGGTGCCCCCGGTCATCGCAGCCCACTGGACGGTAATCTCCGCCGTGGGATCGGCCGTCTGGAGTGGGTTATAATTCGTGATTTGTGGCACGTTGGGGTAGGTGTCTCCCGTGAGATCAACTGCAATGCTTTGCACCCCGTCGTTCTTGGTGGTCAGGTTGAAGGTATACGTTCCATCCTCCCTGACGGTATTAAGCTCCAGCAGGGTTTCCGCGTTATACGTATACTGCCATTCCTTCATGCTATCCTCGCCCACCTCCAATGGTACACTTCCCCCGCCGGGAAGCCCCAACGTTCCGGATACAAGGGAATCGGCAGCCTCCCCTTGCGCAAATACCTCAAAGACCAGCGGCACCTCGTCTTGTGAGCGATCCTCCTCGATCAGCGCCGCCACCGTCGGCCCGGATTGAACAAAATTCTGGCCTTTCAGCACAACCATGAGTGGCACATCCACCGCACTGGCGGATCCGATCATCGCGCAGAACAGCAACGCTGTTACCAGCCAGCCGCCTCCGGATTGATTTTTATGACTCGTTGGATTGGGCCGGGGTAGATCCCCAGACCGGGCAGACGTTGGATTGCGTTCCATCTCTTTTCCTTATTTTTGAGGGGTGACTGCTACAAATTCCCCTTGGCCAGAACCAAAGGCAGGAAGTGACTCTATCAATGACACTAAGTGACGCATAGGACAAGGAGAAAAAGCCAGCTCAAAAAGCACGAAGCACGACCGTGCTACTTTTGAAAACGGAATTCCTCTGCCCTCGAGGCGGTCTTGCCGTCCCGGTGCCGCAAACCCGATCTTGCAATGCCGAACCCGAAATTATTCATCCCCACCCCGGTCTTGATTCTTGCTTCTTGCTTCGTTCCCCTTAAAAAAAAACCATGCGCATTCTCACCGGCCTCCAGCCCAGCGGCAAACTCCACATCGGCAACTACTTCGGCGCCATGCAACCCGCCGTCCATCTCCAGGACCAGGGCGAGGCGTTTTACTTCATCGCCGACTACCATGCCATGACCAGCATGAAGGACGCCGACACCCTGCGGGCCAACATCCAGGACCTTGCCATCGACTTCCTCGCCTGCGGGCTCGACCCGGAAAAGGCGACCATTTTCCGCCAAAGCGACATCCCGGAGGTCAACGAACTCGCCTGGATCCTGTCGACCGTCTGTCCGATGGGACTGCTCGAGCGCGCCCACTCCTACAAGGACAAAATCGCCCGCGGCCTCGATGCCAACCACGCCCTGTTCGCCTACCCGACCCTCATGGCTGCCGATATCCTGCTCTACGACGCCGAGCTGGTTCCCGTCGGCAAAGACCAGAAACAACACCTCGAGATCACGCGCGACCTCGCCGGCAAGATCAACGACCGCTTCGGCGAAAACACCCTGACCATCCCCGAGGTCCAAATCAAGGAAAACACCGCCGTCGTACCCGGACTCGACGGACAGAAGATGTCCAAGAGCTACCACAACACCATCCCCCTGACCGGCAATAAAAAGGCGATCCGCAAATCCGTCATGCGCATCGTCACCGACTCCACACCGGTCGAGGACCCGAAACCCACCGACGGCTCGACCGTCATCGCCCTCTACAAACTCTTTGCCGACGATGCCCAGGTGCAACAAATGCTCGACGACCACAGGGCCGGCGGCTTCGGCTACGGCGACTTCAAACAACGCGTCTTCGATGCCTACTGGGATTACTTCGCCCACGTCCGGGAAAAACGCGAGGAACTCGAGAACAACCTCGACTACGTCAACCAGGTCATCGCCGAGGGCGCGGACAAGGCCCGTGCCGAGTCGACCAAGGTCCTCGACCGGGTCCGCAAGGCCGTCGGGTTGCGCTGACGCATCTGGATCAGCCCCTCTTTCTCGTTGTATTCGGATTCCTCGACCCACCTCTTAAGCGAACTGCCCGAATACCTGTCAGGCATTGCCGCCTGTCTCGCCATCAATGGCTATGTCATGCTTAAATCCGGCCACAGTGGGTCACTCCGGCCATGTTCTCATCACTGCCTGCCGGGTGAGCAAGCCGCCCTGCGGGTCAAACTCGACCCCTTCGCCCCGGAGCAGGGCTATCTTACCACGGAGCTTGGCGCCCCCGGTTTTGCCGGCGTAGCCGCCGATGGTCAGGTCGGTCTTGATCACCCGGTGGCACGGCACTTCCGGGGCAAACGGGTTTCGCCTGAGCGCCTGCCCGACAGCTTGGGCCGAGCCGCAGTTGAGCGCGCGCGCCATTGATGCATAGGTCACCACCTTCCCGGCCGGGACACGGCTGACAAGGTCGTAGACACGCAGCTCAAACGCGGTCGGCGACCGTTTCATTCCACGATTTCGTGGTGCACGGCAGGGCCGTCCCCGACCGCGTGGGAAACCAGGGTCAGTGTGGCGGGATCAATCACATAGGTTGCCGTCCAGCTCTCGCCACCATCGCCGACGTCCACCAGCACGCGCAGTTGCTTGGCCCGCTGGTTCAGCCCCAGGTGGCTCACGTCATTCATCCACTGCGACGCCAGATAATGCGATTTCGACTGCGGAATGATCAGCCCCTTGCCATCGATGGAAATCATGATCGACTCGACCACAAACTTCGGCGGCGGGGAACCCATGTCGCCATACCACTTGGTGACGGCAGCATCGAGCGCGGCACTGTAATCCCGCCAGACCAACATCGCCACGACCTCACGGTCATCAACCTTGGCCTTCATCACCTCGCGTTTCCCGGTCACCATGTTGGTCACTCCGGGGACCTTTTGCCAACTTCCGGCGTCGGCATCGCCACCACCGGTGCTTGTTCCTCCGCCCCCTGTTGAGCCGCACGCCGCCACCAGCGCACAGGCTCCAAGTGATGTGATATATCTGATCATGTTTTTCATAGGTTCGTTACTGTTGTCACCCGTGCCTCGTCTCGAGGTAGTTGGCGATGCGTAACACCCTAGCGTCCCACCCCCATGTGACGTCAAGACGATACGTATGGCCACCACAGGGCAATCGGCCCCTGCAAATCCGCCCTGATCATATCTTCCCCGACATGCTATGACTTGATGCTTGGCGAAAAATAGGTCAAGCTCGCCGTGCAAGCTTCCACGGAGGCGGATCACTGCCTAGCCACCACCCCCCACCTGACACCATGCTCAAAGGAATCTCACCCCTCATTTCCCCCGAACTGCTCGCCGTGCTCTGCCGGATGGGGCATGGCGATGAAATCATCCTCGCCGACGCCCACTTCCCCGGTGACCGCTACAATTCCAACGTCCTGCGCGCCGATGGCCTCGGCATCCCGGCCCTGCTCGATGGCATCCTGCCGCTCTTCGAGCTGGACGCCTACGCCGACGACCCGCTGGTCATGATGGCCGCCGTGGACGGCGATACGCTCGACCCCGCGGTCGAGGCATCCTACCTCGCGCCTATCCAAGCCCACGCGCCCCAGGCACCGGCCGTCAGCCGCATCCACCGCTTCGCCTTCTATGAGCGCGCCAAGGATGCGTTCGCCGTCGTCATGACCGGAGAGACCGCCAAATACGGGAACATCATCCTCAAAAAAGGGGTGACTCCGGTTGACTAACAGACACCCCATGAGGCTGGATCGTTTTCTCTACCACCACTCGCCACATGGTCGGCGCGACATCCGCCCGATCCTCGCCGCTGGCCGGGTGCGGGTGGATGGTGAGGTGGAAAAAAACAGCCAGTGTGAGATTGGTGATTTTACCCAGGTCAAACTTGATGACGTGTTGCTGCGCAGCGACACGCCGGTTTACCTCATGCTCAACAAACCCGCGGGATACCTCAGCGCCACCACCGATACCCAGCACCCAACCGTGATGGAACTCATCGACGAGCCACAAACCCTGCATATCGCCGGCCGACTCGACCGCGCCAGCACCGGTCTCCTCATCCTGACCAACGACGGCAAATGGTCGCGCCGACTCACCGAGCCACCACAACACAAAGGCGAGGGTGTGCCCAAAGTCTACCTCGTCGAAACAGCCGACCCGATCGCGGCGGACACCCACGCGCATTTTGCCCGCGGTATCTACTTTGCCTATGAGGATCTCACCACCCGGCCGGCCGGGCTCGAGGTGCTCGCGCCCCGCCAGGCGAAACTCACCATCTATGAGGGGCGCTACCACCAGATCAAGCGCATGTTCCACGCCGTGGGCAACCGGGTCACCGCCCTCCACCGGGTCAGCACCGGCGACATCCATCTCGACCCCGGTCTGGAGCCGGGACAATATCGGGATTTGACCGAGTCCGAAGTCGCCTCGATATTACCCGCGCATGAGATTGGAGCACCCCCTCGCCGCGCATCCTGACGACAGCACAAGGCTGCGACGCATGCGCGTCGTCGCCACCGGCATCCTCGCCGTGATGGCCGGACTCTATGTGTTTTCGCGCAGCTACCAGCACCAATGGCCGTGGCTGGAATGGCTGCGGGCATTCACCGAGGCAGGTATGGTGGGCGGGCTGGCCGACTGGTTTGCGGTCACCGCCCTGTTCCGTCACCCTCTCGGCCTGCCGATCCCGCACACGGCGGTGATTCCCAGGGAAAAAGACCGCATTGGCCGGGCACTCGCCCGGTTCGTCCGCGGAAACTTCCTGACCGCCGACCGCATTGGCAATCAGGCCCGTGAGCTGCGGCTCGTGCAGCGTATGGGTCACTGGATGATGTCACCTGTGCGTGCTAACAAACTGGCACGGCAGGTCATGCACACCGTGCCGACCGCGCTCGACGCCCTGGAAACACACAATGCCCATCAGGCCATCTCGGAAAAAATCATCGACCAACTACGCACACTCCGGCCGCATGAAATCAGCCGGAAACTGCTGGCATGGTTGCTGGCAGAAAGACGCTACCGGCAGCTTCTCGCCCCGCTTCTGGTCCAGATCGCCAGCGCACTTGCCGCTAACAAGGACGGCATCGAATCCGCCGCGGGCCGCAAGGCGCCGCTTGGCAAAATACCTCTGTTAGGACGTGTCTCGCGTGCCATTGCCGAGGGCATCTCAGAACGTGCGACTGACGATGCCAGGGAAAAACTCCTCGCTGCCAGCGAGGATACCGGGGATCCGCTCTGGGACATCATCCACGAGCAGCTTGCCCGGATGCATGATCAACTTGGCAGCCATCCCGAGCTCATCAGCCAACTCGCCCGCATCCGCGACCACTGGCTCGACGACCCGCAGAGCGGTGAACTCGCCGAGCGTCTCTGGCGCCAGCTCCGCCAGGGGCTCGACCACGATCTCACCCGCGAGGCACCCCACAGCATCGACCACCTCAGCACCGCGATCACCGCCGTGGGAACCGTCATCGATGAGAACCCCAAACTCGCTCACAACATCGAAGCCGTCCTGCTCGAGGGCATCACCCGGATCCTCGACCAACACGGCACGCACCTCGAAACCATGATCCGCCAAACCATCGAGGAATGGGACCCCGACACGCTGATGAAAAAGCTCGAACAACAAGTCGGGCCCGACCTCCAGTTCATCCGTATCAACGGCACCCTTTTTGGCGGCCTGGTCGGCATCCTCCTCCACGCCGTTGGCCAAATCATTTGGTAGCTCACCGCGCTTGACTCATAGGGGAAATATGTCGCATATTGCCTGAAAGTTCACCGGCGTCGGCGCGTATTAATCGACACAGAGCCATGGAGACGAAGCAAAGGGCCAGGGCCCGGGCAAAGCATCATGGCGTGTCGGGCAAACCACTTCCAACTCCATCGACCGCTGAGATCAGCTGCTAAGTTCGACGATTCAATCCACCTCCCAGTAAATTCCCAGCAAGTTTAGTACTAACCATTCTGAATATCAAAACCACACCACACCCAACCACCATGTCCACTGATTCAAACAAAGCCAATAATACGCTCGGTCTCACCTTCGCCGCCCTCCTGCTCCGCCTCTGGCTTGGAGTACGTGCCATCCAGACCGGTATCGAGAAATTCGCCGGTATCAACATGAGCGAGGAACCGATCAAGGTCGACGGCGAGGTGTATGACGCCAACCTCACCGAAGCGGCCTCATCCAAGGGCTACGCGCTGGACAACTACCACGGCATCCCGGAATCGATGGAAGCCACCTTCGCCCAAGAGCCCCTGATGATGGGATGGGCGCTCAAGATCTACGGCGGCATCCTCGGGCCTGCGCTGATCATCCTCGGCCTCACCATCCTGCTTGGCGTTGCCAGCCGGGTCAGCCTGTTTCTGCTCGGTCTCATCTACATCAGCCTGACCTGGGGCCTGATCCTGATCAAACAAGACGCCGGCATCGCCTGGCTCGGCGTGCACATGGTGCTCATCGCCATGGCCCTGAACTGGGCCAACCACAACCGTTTCTGCCTCCTCAAGAAGTGGTAGTCAGCCGCGTAACCTCAGCTCATCGCCACCACCGTCAAACTATCGTACTATCATCATGAAAAGACGCGAATTTCTCTCAAAAAGCGGCACCCTCGCCGGAACCGGGCTGGTGCTCGGGGCCCCGGCCATCCTCAACGCCGCCGATAAGGGCGACAACAAGATCAACGTCGCCTTGATCGGCATGGGCAAACAGGGCCGTGTCCTGTTCGAAAGCATGTCCAACATCCCCGGCATCCACTTCCAGGCGGTCTGCGATATCTGGAATTACAACCGCGACGGTGGTGCCGGCAAGGTCCGCGCCGTGCAAGGGCACGTCCCCAACCGCTACACCGACATCGACGACCTCCTGGAAAAGGAAAAGGACCTCGACGTCGCCATCATTGCCACCCCGGACTTCTGGCACTCGCCGCACACGGTCAAATGCCTCGACGCCGGACTGCACGTCTATTGCGAGAAAATGATGTCCCACACCCTCGACGGTGCCAGGGACATGGTGCGCGCCATGGAGCGGAATAAGAAACTCTGCCAGATCGGCCACCAACGCCGCAGCAACCCGCGCTACCGGTTCACCCTCGACCACCTGATCAACCACAACAAGATCTGTGGCACCATCGTCAACATCAACGGCCAGTGGAACCGCGCCCTGACATCGTCCCAGGACATCAGCTACAAAAAGAGCCTCGCCATCGATCAGGGAGTGCTCGACAAGTACGGATTCAAGGACATGCACCAGTTTATGAACTGGCGCTACTACCGTGACCTGTCCGGCGGACCGATCTCCGACCTCGGCGCCCACCAGATCGACGTGTTCAACTGGTTCCTCGGCTGCCAGCCGAAGTCCGTTTTCGCCTCCGGCGGCAATGATTACTTCAAGACGCGTGAGCACTTTGACAACGTCATGGCCATCTTCGAATACGACGCCCCCCAAGGGCCAGTGCGTGCGTTTTATCAAGTGCTGACGACCACCAGCTCCGGCGGCGGCTTCTACGAAAGCTTCATGGGCACCGAGGGCACCGTCAAGACATCCGAGATGGCGGGCAGCAGCGCGATTTACCGCGAGAGCAGCGCCGACCCATGGGATGACCTGATCAAGCGTGGCTACCTCCGTAAAAAGCCGGCGGCGCCGAAACCGAAGTCGTCCGACGGCGTCGCGTCTTACGAGTCCGCCGCCCCCGAGGAATTTGCCATCCCCGGCGTGCTCAACAAGCCACCGCACCAGCCGCACCTCGAAAACTTCTTTGCCGCCGTCCGTGGCGAGGCTACACTCAACTGCGACGCGAGACACGCCTTTGAAAGCGAGGCGCCCATTTTCTGGGTCAACCCGTCCGCCCTGCAAAAACAACCCATCGTCTTCACACCCGAACAACTACAAGTATGAAAATAACAACACTACCTACCCTCGTCCTCGGCACCGCTTCTCTTTTGATGTTTAGTGCCTGCGACAAAGACTCGTCAACCGACGCCGCCACCAGCGGATCCACCGGCCCCGGCATCGGAACCCCTGACGGAGTCGAGCTCACAACTGAACTGCCCAAGGAAGTCATCGAAGGCTCGCCCAAGCCCAAGAACGTACCCAACCTGCTGCCTGAACTTAAGAAGTTCCCAATGTATCGCGTCCCCGAAGGCACCGTGCTCCTGTCCCACGAGAAAAAAGTGACCTCGAGCGACGACTTCCCCATCCTGGGTGATGTCACCCTGATCACGGACGGCGAAAAGGAAACCGGCGAAGGCTACTTCCTCGAGTTGATCGAAGGCACCCAGTGGGTCCAGATTGACCTGGAGAAGAGTGCGCCGATTTACGCCATCATCGTCTGGCACTTCCATGGCGAGAAGCGTGCCTACCACGATGTCATCGTCCAGATTTCCGACGACCCCGAGTTCAAGTCCGGCGTAAAGACCGTTTACAACAACGACTACGATGACTCGTCCAAGCTCGGCAAGGGCAGCGACCGCCCCTACATCGAGTCACGCTACGGCCTGCTCGTGAACGGCCAAGGCACCAAGGGCCGCTACGTCCGCCTCTACTCCCGCGGCAACACCTCCAACGAGATGAACCACTACGTCGAAGTGGAAGTCTTCGGCAAGCCCGAGTAGACAACACACATAGGGCACGGATGCCCCAACCTTTTTCCCCGTCCATCTCCAGCCAGATGACGGGGAATTTTTTTCTCCCCCGCTTCCACCTCGTTGGCGGCCGAAAAAAACAACTGGCCACTGCGTCGAAGCGGAAGTCTTCGGCAGGCCCGCGTAATTGGGAACCAGCAATCGACGGGAACCAGCAATGGACGGGAACCAGCAACAGGCAGGGACCTTTCTCCGAAAGGTCCGGCCGGGTGGACGCCATCTGGCTGAAGCCGCTTTGCTCCTTCATGCAACGATCACACAGCCGTAGGGGCTCGGAGAGCCATGCCTGCCCGGTACGCTAGTCTCTCTGAAAATCGCCTTTTCTCTGAAACTCGCCTTTTCTCTGGCGGATACGGATCCTCCAGAGAGCGGCGAGCATCCCCCAGGCATCGCGCCAGGGCCGCACTTTCCCGCCGTCCTTCTCGATCCAGGTCACGGGCAACTCGGTCCAAACCACCCCGCTGTCCGCGAGCGCGGTCAGCATCTCGGCATCAAATGCCAGCCCGGCCTCTTTCAAGGAACCGGCCACCGCTCGGTAGTCGGACCCCCGCAGCAGCTTGGCACCACACTGCGGGTCTGCACACTGCACGCCGACCAGCATCCGCACTGCCACGATAAAGAGCCGGTGTGCCACCGCCCGCGGAATACTCAGATCCACATGCGTGGTCGCGGTGTTCTTGCGGATCGCCAGCACCGTCTGTCCGTCCTGTTCGGCGGTGTCGAACATCCGGATAAGTTCCTCCGGTGCCAGACTGCCGTCGGCATCGACAAAGCCCAACCAATCGGCCTCGGGATGCAAGGCCCACGCCTCACGGACCACCGAGCCTTTTCCCCGGTGTTGCTTGGCGAAGTGCAGCGACACCCTGGGGTAAACCGCACTGAGCTTCCCGTGCAGTGCCTCGAGTTGCTGGCGCTGTTCGGGGCCCGAACCGTCGTCGGCAATCAGCCAGTCGACATCATGCGGGCACGCCGACAGCGTTTCCGCCAGTTCGAAGCCAAAGCCACCAAGGCGCTCGGCATCCTTCCACACGGGAGTGACGAGCAGGATGCGGGGTTGCGTTTGGGCTTTCATTTCGGCTATTGACATGTAAACACGTCGTTGGCTGGCAATCTTTCAATCAATCCGTGAACACCTCAAGCAAAGTCTTCCTTTTTTTCTGTTGGATTGCCGTGATCACTCTGGCTGTGTTCCTGCGTTTTGATGACCTTTCCGACCGGCCGTTCCACTTTGACGAGGCCACCGGAGCCCGGATCACCTCCCAAAGGATCCACACGGCGACCGGCTATCAATTCAACCCGGTCCACAACCACGGCCCGTTGCTCAGTGCCGCCGCCGAACCCATTTGTTACCTCAATGGCGAAACGTCGTGGCGGAAAATGAGCAAGCTGAGCCTGCGCATGGTGCCTGCCATCGCAGGCACCCTACTGGTGATGGTCCCGCTTTTCTGGCGACGCCGCTTCGGTGTGGTCCCGGTGCTGGCGGCATCGGCGCTGCTGGCGACCTCGCCGCTGCTCGTTTACTTCAGCCGGGTATTCATCCACGAAATGCTGCTCACGCTGTGCGGCCTCGCCGCGCTCGTCCTGCTCTGTGTTAGGCCCAGATTCTCGCTCACCCTGAAGCTTGGTGCGGTCGGCGCACTGGTGGGACTGATGTTCGCCACCAAGGAGTCCTTCGCCATCAGCATCATCGCGTGGACTGCGGCGGGTGCGCTGGTCGCGCTCTCCAACATCCGCTCAATCAAGCAGCACAACACGGCAAAAAACCGCAAGCGCCTGTGGCAGGAATACCGCACCCCCACCGTCACCTTTCTCGTTGCCGCCGCACTCAGCTCGGGCTGGTACTACACCGACGGGTTCAGCAACCTGAAAGGCGGCTGGGATGCGGTCCGCACGTTTTTCATCTACCAAACAGGGGCTGGTCACGACAAGGGCTTCTCCTATTACATCGAGATGTTAGCCATCCCCAGCAAGGGCGGCATCTGGTGGTTTGAAACCCCGGTCCTTGTGCTTGCCGTCATCGCACTGGTCCGAAGTTATGTTCCAAAAAGACAACACGGCACTCGGGAAAACATCACCCGCTTCGTCGCTTTTTCCGCCCTGTTTCACCTCCTGATCTACAGCACGATCGCCTACAAAACCCCCTGGCTGATGTGCCTGCCCTGGGCACACGTCTGCCTGCTCGCCGGGTTGAGCTTCCGCGGGTTCTCCCACTGGAAAACACCCGTCAAGGTCGTCGCCGCCCTGCTTTTGCTCGGCGTGATTTTCCAACAAAACCGGCTGTCCCGATATGCCACCGGACGCTTTGCCAACGACGCCCGTAACCCATACGCCTACGCCCCGACGAGCCGCGATGTGGAATCCGTGCGCGAGTGGATGCAGGAACTCGCCAAGGACCTCCCTCCCGCGGCACTGGAACCGGTCGGCGTGGTCGGCACCGAGTACTGGCCGCTCCCGTGGTATCTCCGCGATTTCAACGCCATCGGCTACTGGGCCGAGCCCGACCCGGCGATCGCCGACTGCCCGGTGCTCTTCGCCATGCCGGAGGTCGCTAACGAGGTCAATTCCCAGTTGCAAAAAACCCACATCGCCCTGCCCCGAACCCTTCGTTCACAAGTGCCTGTGATGATGTTCCTGCGCAAGGACCACTGGGAAAAGTGGAACGCACCCGAGTCGCCCTAACAATCCTGAACACCATGGACGAGCCGACCTCCTTCCCACCCCATCACCTCTTCCACCACGAGGCGATGAAAACCACGTTTTACCTGCGAATCTGCACAGACGACGTTGCGCTGGCCAACAGCCTTGCCTGTGAATGTTTCCAGCGTATCGATGAACTCGAGCAAAAGCTAAGCCGCTACTTCGAGGGGGGGGATGTCTACCGGATCAACAACATGGCCGCCGGGGAAACTCTCCACATCAGCGAGGAATGCCACGAGTGCCTGCTCATTGCCATGGAGGCCAGCGTGCATACCGGCGGATTATTCGACCCGACCCTGGGAACCATGATCGAACACCGGAAAACCGGGCAGGACGGCGACCTGCCCGAACCAACCGGACAACTCATCGTCCACCCGGACACCCCGGCGGTCACCTGCCATGCCCCGGGCCGGGTGATCGACCTCGGCGGCATCGGTAAGGGCTATGCGCTCGACCAGCTTAAAGTCATCCTCACAGGATGGGAGATCGACGGCGCTCTCGTCTCAGCAGGCTCCAGCACCCACCTCGCCATCGGTCGGCCGACCTGGCCAATCGACCTCAGCGGCGACCGGGAAACGCTCCGCATCCACCTCCACGACGAGGCCCTGAGTGCATCCGGCACCGCCATTCAGGGCAGCCACATCGTGCACCCGGACCG
Organism: Oceaniferula sp.; assembly: GCA_041548785.1. Taxonomy (GTDB): domain Bacteria; phylum Verrucomicrobiota; class Verrucomicrobiia; order Verrucomicrobiales; family Akkermansiaceae; genus Oceaniferula. The sequence goes on along the minus strand of JBFERY010000042.1, from coordinate 4,869 downwards.
CGCACGGGATATCCAGGAAAACCAGCCCACCCGGATCTGGTCGCGCAGTGCCTCCGCCGCCCATTCCGACGCATGGTCGACCGCCCTGATGCTGATGGCCCCCGAGGACATCGAAGCGGCACCCGCCGCGGAGGTGATGCTCCACGCGGTCCACCTCGAGCGCAATGACGGATTTCATACCGTCGCCCCGCTCAATCCCCCACAGTCGCCCGCCGGCTGATGTCGGAGATGTGTAACCCGCGCCGGTGCAGGATGAAAAATCCGCAAACCACCACGGTCACCGCCTGCAGGGCATGCAGGACAATCGAGTACGCGACCCCAAACTCCTCGGGGTAGCCAAAGAGTGCCAGCGCCACCACACAACCGAGCTGGAAGGTGCCGACAAATCCGGGGGCACCCGGCGCAGCCACCGCCAGCGCAATCATCACACACACGGTCACCCCGACCCATGACGTGGCTTCGACGCCAAAACTCCACAGCCCGACCTGATAGAGCAGCACCAACAAGGCCCACAGGACCGCCGACCAAAAAACCGACCACATCAGGTCTTTCAAACTGGAAATGCCGCGCAGCCCGGCCAGGAAATCCTCGACCATCGCGACCAGCCGCCGCGCCAGCTTGGGGCACCTTTTCCCCAGGATCGCCAGGATCATCCATTCACCCAGCCGGATCATCCGGCTCGCGCCCAGGTAGGCCGCAATCATGACCAGCAGAATAGCAACAGCAAGAACCGCCACCACCTTGGCACCCGCCGCCACCAGCGGCGGCACGGATTCCAGCTTGGCAAGTGCCAGCCCTAACAGGACAAGCAATGTCAGCGCATCAAACGCGCGCTCGATCACGACACTGGCCAGCCCGGCCGAGAACCTGACCGGCTGCCACCGACTCAACACCCAGGGGCGGACCACCTCACCGACCCGCAACGGCAGGATAAAGGTGGCGGTGAATCCGACCAGCGTCGCCTCAAACAAACGAATCCGCGAAACCGCCGACCCGTCAGGCAGCAAATGCCGCCAACGCAACGCCCTCACCCAAAAGGTGCCGAGCGTGATCAAAACTAACAACGGGAGGAATGCCCAGTGAAGTCGGCCGAACTCACTGAGAAGCACCGACCAGTCGAGGCGCATCCCCAGCACAAGCAGAATAACCAAACTCAGCAACCCGCTGAAAAGAACCGCGATGCGGCGGCCATTGTTCTTTGTCGGGGCGGGCATGAATTTTGAGCATTAACGCTGCCTGAATTCTGTCGGTCATCGTCACCGGTGTCAATCATCAGAATTCCTCTGCACCGCTGCCACGGTGCATCCGCCTGCAAGCCGGGCACGCCATCATTGTTAGAAACGCAATCGCGACTGTCCGCCATCACCGCCCGTCATTCCCGTATTCAGCGCACCCAATCAGGCACCCGTGTACTTCGGATTGAGGACGTCCCATGGCTTGCGCATCGGTCGGTGCATGGCCTTTCGAGCCGCTTCGTTTCCTGCGATCGTCTGCTTTTTGTTATCCCAGCGGACCGACCCGCCATGGCGGATTGCGAGATCGACAAGGTGGCAGGCAATGTCGGAACGTATCGCCGAGGACAGGTTGGTGACGGTTTTGTTATCGCCCTTGATGGCGTCAATGAAGTTGCGTTCATGTTTACCCTTGGAGTGGATGAGACGTTTTTCACCCGGGTTGTTCATCTTGGTGAGCAGTTCCCGGGATGACGCCTGGATGCTGTATCTCGAGCAATAGACCCAACCCTCGCTTCCCATGAAAAGCGTGCCGTGGTCCTGCTTTCGAAACCGATCCAGTTTTGGCAGATACCGATCGATCGATTGGGTGTCGGCAAAGCGAATCGTCCTCCCACTGGCATAGCGCATTTCCGCATTCCAGTGGGTGAGTGTGTTGTAGAGTCCGGTGGTGGGAATCTTGCCCGTGGCCTTGACCTCCTCGGGTAGGCCGACGCCGGTCTCATCGAGCCACCACTGGAGTTGGTCCATGGGATGGGCACCCCAACCGGCGACGAAACCGATGGCATGGTCGTAGATGTGCCAGATCCCCTTGGGTGTCTTACAACGGTCTTCACAGTATTCCCGCAGGGGTGCAGGTCCGAACCACATATCGAGATTAAATCCCTCGGGCGCAGGTTTGGCGTCGTTCACCCCGCCGGCCTCACCTTCGGGTGCCCAGACAATGACATCCTTCACCTCACCGATATGTCCATTGAGCACCAGCTCCATGGCCGGCCGGACGTAGGAGCCCGACCGGTTTTGCGTACCGTACTGGATCTGTAGTTCAGGGCGCTCCTTCACGATTTCGTGGCATGCCAGGCATTGCTCGATGCTGATACCGAGGGGTTTTTCGACGTAGGCATGTTTGCCCGCGCGGGCGGCCAAAAGCAACGCCGGGACGTGCCAGTAGTCTCCTGTGGCAATGTGCATCGCATCAATGTCCTCGGTGAGAATCGACCGGAAATCGTCGGTTTCCTTGAAGGTTTTGCCCTGCAGGGTCTCATGTGTTTTCAGCTTGGCAATTTTTGCCAGATTGGCGTCCGCCAGGGCGACGACTTGCACGTCGGGCATCTGCGCATAGCTATAGGCGAGCCGGCCGCGACCGCCGCAGCCGATCATACCGACGGTAACACGCTCGCTGGGAGCCGCCTTGCCTCCCCTGCCGAGTGCTGTTGCCGGGATGATTGTCGGGAAACCCAGTGCGCTGATGGTTCCGAGGGATGTTTTGAGGAAATGGCGGCGTGCCATGTCCGGAGTATTTTGGCGGGTGTGCATCGTTTGTCTCTGGGTTTTCCGGGTCATTTCCATTCTCCCGATTTCTCAGTTCATAAGGATGAAATCTCACCCGGAAAGGGCGTTTCATCGCAGCTGCTTATAGCAAAAACACGGGGTGATGCTCACACCAAATCCTTCCAATATTTCCTGCTGGTAAATATTGGAGGGGATTACAGAGAGCCCAAAGGGCGTTGTAAAAAAAAGGGAGATGGCGGAAGTGACACTTGCTTAGGCCGATTCACCGCGACCTCCAACGGGGGGAAATCGTGCCAGCCTCGTGGTGATGTGGAACTCGATCCCCGGGTGATCGGCCAACAAACGTACCTTGGCTGAAGGCCAACTTCATGCGCCCAAAACCGTTGGGCCCGCAACAGCGCAGAGCGACCTCCTCTCACGGCTTGAAATGCCCTTGCGCCTGCAGTGCCTCCATGATCTTCAGGGCGGCGTAGGAGTCGTTGCCGGCGTAGAGCAACTGTCGCGGGGTGAGTTCGCGCAGCGCCCAGTTGCTCGTGGTGGTTGATTTGGATTTCTTGAAGCACTGCTTGAGCAGAACTCCCATGGCGCCACGGACGCCGATCTGACCCCGGTAGCCGAGTTTACGGAAGATCTGGTCGAGATCGAGCACGTGGTTGAGGGTGATCCCAAATCGCCTCTGAATCTGTCCGTGATCGTTCTTCAAGCCGAAGCCGACCTTGAGGACATGCTTGGAGGCGATGAGTTCGGCGGCTGCCCTTTCACACTCACTCCGATGAAGCTGGAAGATGAAGGCCTTGTCGGTGAGGGCGAATTGCACGACGTGGGGGCCGTCGCATTTCTGCCCCTTGCGAAAGGTCGGCTTGGCTTCAGTGTCAAACCCGCCCATCCCCGCGGCGAGAATTTCATCGACCGCGTCCTGGCACTCGGCCCGCGTCCCGGGCACGTGGATCTGGTCGCGGGAAAGCCCCTGAAAGGCGGGCAGGAGGGCGGTCTCGGCTTTGGTCGGCGCCATCAGCCTGGCCTGGTTCCGGGCGTTTTCTTGCCGGCCTGGCTCTGTGCTGGCGGCACTGGCATCCGATGACGACGAGGCCGGGCGACGCCGGCGAGAGCGGCGGCGACGATTGGGGGGGCGGGATTCAGATTCACTCATCACGGTTGCGGGCAGGGAAAGTTGAGGATGGCTCATCATAATCAGCGGATGAACCCCTAGGCCAGTACCAAAACCCTGGACAACTCCTCCATGAAAACCTCGTATCCGGAAAAGCTCATGCGCGCCGGCTGATGTGGAGGCGCCGTACGCTGAGTGTTTCGTGCCATCCGAGCAATCATCGTTACCATGAGTTGACCGCTCATGGTTGTATCTCCCGTAGCGAACCGGCCTTCGCCCATCGTACCTGCACACGCGAACCTCCGCTGCACCCGACGAAGGGCGAAGGCCCGTTCGCTACAAAAAATGGCAGCGGAGTCGGGGGGAAAGACGGCGGGCGGCTGATGACTGTTCATGGCTTATTATGCCGTGCGGCGCAGGGCCATGGCGCCGGTGAAGCCGATGCCGAGCAGGAGCAGGATGCGCCAGGTGGTATCAACCCCACGGGTGGAATCGATATCGAGCTCAAGGCCAAGCTCCTTGCCGCCATCAACCTGGATGCCGCGGGTGAAACGAAGCACCTCACCACGCCCGCGCACGATCGTGCTGATGGTTTGCGGCGCGGGCTCGGTGGCGATCTGCTGGCTGATCAGGCGGTTGGCAATATTCTTGAGGCTCTTCTTTTCCTCCAGGCTGTTGCCACGGAGGAAGTCGTCGACCTGACGCACGTCGAATTCCTGCTGCCCCTGGAACAACGGGTTGCTGAAGGCGGAGTCTTCGAGGTCGCGGTTGGCGACACCGGCGTTACCCGCGGCTTTGTTGTCGAGGTAGATGCGCTGGCGGCGCGTGTTCAAGCCCCAGAGCGCTTCCTGGGTCTGGAGTTGGCGGAGCTGGACGCGGGCGTCCTCGTTGCTCGCCTGGTCGACCGCAAAGTTTTTGGTCACCTTGCTCAGTTCCTTGGCCGCCTGCTTGCGTTTCCCCTGGCGCAGGTAGTCGTTGGCCATTTTCAGCGATTGCTGACCTTTCTGGGCCTCTTCG
>JBFERY010000041.1:0-24482 GCA_041548785.1 Oceaniferula sp. | reverse complement strand
TTGCGCGTGACCTCGATGCCATCCATTTCCGGCATCATCAAATCAAGGATAATCAAGTCGGGCTGCGTCGACTGCGCCAGCTTCCAGGCAGCCCCGCCATCCGCCGCCTGCACCACCTCGTAGCGCGGCAACTGGCGCGCAATAAACTTCCGCATCGCCTCTTCATCATCCGCCACCAAAACACGCTTCTTGCCGCCCTCCGGCCTGTCGCTCCCCAACTCGTCAGCGGCAGGTAATTCCCCCGCCCCTTTATGGCGACCAATGCGCATATCATCCACCCCCAACCTCGCCTGCTCGTTGAAACGCTCCAGCACATCGATCGCCCCCCGTTTGCCCTCCTGATGCTCATCCCCCCCGGGAGGTTCAGGTGCCGGAATTTGCACACAGAATGTCGTTCCCTTTCCAAGTTCCGACTGCACACTCACCTTGCCGTCCATGCTCTCTGTCAAACTCTTGACCAGAGACAGGCCGATGCCGGCACCTCGATGCTTCCTTCTCGCCGACATGTCCGCCTGCCAGAACCGGACAAACACTCTGCTGACATCCTCGGCACTCATCCCCTCACCGGTATCGGTCACAGTCAGCAGCAAATTTTCACCTTCCACCTCTGCCGCCAACACAATCGACCCCCCCGACGGGGTGAACTTCACGGCGTTGATCGCGAGGTTGAGTACTATTTTTTCGAGCCGGTCACGATCCATCCAAACGCTATTTCTGCCCATGTCATTGCATTGACACGAGATATCCACGCCCTTGAGCGTCGCCACCGGCCGGAGATTGGAGGTCAACCCATTGATAAAACCGGACACATTGACGGCCTCGGGACGAGGAGGAGATTCACCACTGTCGAGTTTGACCAGGTCCAGAATATCATTAATCAACCTCAACAGCCGGTAACCATTCTCCTCGATGGTGTCCAAGTGCTCCTCCAGGATCGTATCCTCCTTGATCGCCCGACTTGCACGCAGGTTCTCGGTCGGCCCCAAAATCAACGTGAGGGGCGTTCTCAACTCGTGGCTTAGATTGGCGAAAAAGCGTGATTTCGTCTCGTCAATCGCCCGCAGTTGCTGGTTGGTCTCCTCCAACTGCTCCTTGGCACTCTCCACCTCACGAGCCAGACAGAACTCTCGGAACCGGCCTTGGTTGTAGAAAAATGTTCCCGTGCTCGCAATCATGCCTGTTACGAAAACGAAGTAGCTCGGGATGAATGCTTCCGACCACGTGCTCCCATACGAAAGCAGGGCCCAGATGTAGATCAGCAAGCACAGCACCACGTTGATCGCACTGTCGAAAGTGCTCCACCGCAGCAGTAGGGTCGCCCCGACTAAGACAAGATTCAGCCCCGCATAGTAGGGCGACAACGCCCCCTCCGTCTCGTGAATCATGTAGGATATCGACGCGAGAGGCAAGATCGCCACCGTGTGGATCACCACTGTGGTTATCGTCGCATTCCCGACCAGATTAACCGAAAACCCCATAACCACCAGCAATAGCGCGGTCAGAAGGCGGTTATAGAAAAGCTCCCTTACCATCTCGGGATAAACGACCATGTCCAGGGTCACGCCCACAAGCATGAACACGGCACCAAAAACAGCCGCCCGGAAGCAGTTCAGCTTTCTGGGGTGCTCTTCAGATATCCTGAAGAGGTCTTTCAAACTCTGCTCCGACCTTGTCATCCGACAAATTGACCAGCTAGAGGCGACGGGTTGGCAAATGGCTCCATGGGGATCTTCCGTATTTCCAGAAACAGGTTCACACCTGTGGCATCACGTTTGAGATCCGTCTGCAAGACGGTGCCATCAAGGGGAATGAGATCGAGCATTTCCCAATCGTTCCGGTAGACAAGATTCCACTCGACCACATATTCCATCCAGCCGATCCTCGGGTTGGTGGACGCCACATTCGTGACAATGACCTGACCACGAGGGCGCAGCAATTTGATGAACAATGCCACGAGCTTTTTGCACACTTTCTGTGACAAGTAGTCAAACAACCCAGCGCAATAGACGATGTCGTAGGACTCCCATTCCATATCGACGTCGCCACGACTGGCCTGTTTCAGCAGCTGGTGAACCGAGCGCTCGATCATTTTGAATTCACAGCCTCTGCCCATTTTTAATTTGATGTCCGTGAGGAGCTCCTCAGTAAACTTCAAAGTTTCCCTGTTAAAATCCAGCAAGGTAAAATCACACTGGTCACTGATTTCCTCATTCCTGATAAAGCGTTGCAGTTCTTGGGCCGGGCCGCATCCGAGGTTGAGTACTTTCAGCCGCTTCCCCTCCCCCACGACCCTCTCAGCCTCCTCTTTGAGCGATTTGTCCAGATAAGCGATCCGGTTCCGGTGGGCTTGCACCGGATCGATGCTCAAAAACACCTTGTTCAACATCTTGGCAAAGAGCGACCCTCCCTCGTAGGGATCACGCAGCATCATGTTGACCATCTCGTAATCACCTGCGTAGCCAAGCGGCTTGGTGAAAGCCCGGTAGGCAAAAGGGGAGCACAACATCAGCGGGTGCATCTGGCGCCGGACGTAAAACTTATGCGCTGGCTGGTCAGTGCACGCCACACCACGGGTGGATGCTTCAAAATTGCACATCAGGGGATGCAGCTCATCGACCATGCGCCCCTCAATTTCGGAAATGATCTGTCGCTCCAACCCCTGCCTGTCCTGGGTATCCTTGGAACGTATCCCGAGATCGATTTGTTCGAGCCAGCGCTTCATACCAATCATCAGATTCTGCATGTCGGCAACATTCAGCTTGAAATCCGAAGATACATGATGAGCACGTTTCCAGTCGTCAACAAAACCCTCGAATTGGGAAACCAGATTACCACCGCCATCCGTACTTGCCAGAAAATCGACCTCTTTCCACCCACCGCCCAGCGTTGCTTCACACACGAGCAGAACACCGGTATTCACAATACTTGAGACCACAGCCTCTCCCTCATAAATCAAACGTCCATTCAGCCTGATCCTGAATTCCTTCAGCACTTCGGAGAGCTGCACACTGCTGTACGGGTTATAGATCTCGAATGAGATCGTGTACCGCCTCATACGGAGAATATTGGCATTCAGGCCAAAACCCTGACTGTTCTCGAATCTTACACTATTGTTAGTCGGTACCGTCGTTGTTGTTGACATAATTTGATGAGGGGAGACAAGTTAATTACCGCATGAACATCCCATTTAGGCACGGCCAAGGGGCGCACCCAAGGTGGCATCCTTCTTGAATTGACCCCTCTATGTCATAAAATCAGCAACTATTACAGAAAAATTAACCTAACATTAAAAAACATCGTGCCAATCCGCCGTTCTTGGGATAGGTTGAACCCCGTTCCAGTCCACTACCGATGAGCAGACCAGCCACACCCACCCCTTTTTTTCGTAAGGGAGACCGCGTCTATGACAAATCGGGGGTCGATCTGCTGCAGCTTGCCGAGCAGAATAATTTCAATGTCAAAAAGGTGGCTGAGATCCTGGGATTCACCGTGATCCAGCTCCAGCGGCACGTCGAGGCGGCGATTGGGCTCAAGCCCAAAGACCTCTTCTGCAACCACCGTGCGCTGCTGGCCAAGCGGATGATCACCGAGGGAACCAACCTGCACGATATCAGCGACAAACTCGGCTATCTCTACTACAGCCACTTCTGCACCGATATTAAGAAGTTTTACGGCATCTCACCGAAACAGTTGGAGAAAAAGCTGCGTCCCTAGTGCTCCGTCGAAGCACCAGGATTCGTCACCCTTAAAATGAGGGACGGCAACCCGGGAGCTTTTTTGTGTGCCGGAGCTTTTTTGTGATGGCAAGGCGGCATTCTTGCGCACATGGCCAGGGCGACCAGTGGACGGCTACCTATTCTGCTGCCGCTTCATCGCTGCAGGACAACCACGAGCGTGGCGTAGCCAAAGGCAATCGCGGCAAGGATCCCGCCCTCCTTCCGGCTCAAGCTCATCCTTGACCACATCAGGGGGATCATCAGGATCGTCAGCCCCAGCATCACCCCCAGATCCAGCCAGGTAATTTTACCCGCATCGAGAGGTTTCACGCCGGCGGTCACCCCCATCACGGCAAGCAGGTTGAAAATACAGGACCCTATTGCATTCCCCGTGATGATATCACCCTGCCGCTTCAACGACGCCACGACGGAAGTCGCCAACTCGGGCAAGGATGTGCCCAACGCAAAAAGTGTCAGGGAAATAATCACATCCGGCACACCGAACCATTGCGCCACCTTCTCGCCGTGATCCACCAACCAGTCGGCCCCGGTGACGAGCGCCACCATCCCGACGAGAATCAGCGCGATATCCACCAGCACCCTGCCGCCGCCTTTTTTGGCCTGCTCGATCTCCTCCTCCGAAAACTCCTCGAACTCCTTGGTGTAGCGGGCCTGTTTGGATAACCTGACATTGGCAATGATGTAGCCAAGAATGCCGACAGCCAGCACGCCCCCCTCCCAGCGGGCCAGGGACATATCACGCATCATCCAGACAAAAACCAGGGAAGCGACCAGCAAGATCGGCAACTCCCGATGAATCAACTGGGAATGGATCACCACAGGCCTTATCAGTGCCGCCACCCCAAGGATAAGTGCGAGGTTGAAAATATTGGAACCCACGATGTTTCCCAGCGCCATATCGGGGCTGGCAGCACTTGGCTCCATTGAAAAACCGAACCACCCGGCGGGTGCCGCGAGCACCTCGGGCGAGTTTGCCTTCAGACACACCAGCAACTCCGGCATGCTGGTGCCGAACGCCACCACGGTCAGGCCCACCACCAAGGGGGAAATCCCCAGCCTCAACGCAATTTCAGACGCCCCCTTCACCAGCCATTCGGCGCCAAAGTAGAGCAGCACGAGACCAGCGGTAAGCCATAGAAAATGTATTGTCAGATCCACGCCCAAGAACATGCACACGCTTCGCAACGAAGCAATCTTCAAACTTCTCTGAAAAAACCGTACCAGGCGGCCGGGCAAGCCGCTAGTTGAGAACAACCAGCGCGACAGCCACCCCGAACAACACAACACCAAAGGCAAGGTCGACCCAGTGCGCCATCTTCAGATAGCCCGTCCTGACTGCGACCGCTTGCAAAAGAAGTACCCACAGACACCAGAGAATCACCCCCTCGAGCACAATCGTGACCCAGAGGATGACCGGCCATCCGGCCGGTGATCTTTGGAGGGAAAGAAAGGGAGCCGTCACCCCCGCCAAAAAAATGGCCACCTTCGGGTTCAGCAAGTTACTCAACAAGCCGCGCCGCCAATGGACGCCACCCCCCTGCCTCGCCGGCTTTCCCTGCCCCGTCACGGTGAGTCGGCGTGCTTGCAGACCACTGCGAATCAGTTGGAATGCCAACCAGCTGAGATAGGTCGCCGCAGCCCATTTCAGCGCCACGGCGAACCCGCCGCCCCTGGATAGAGCCGTGCTCACTCCGGTCACGGCGACAGCCGCATGGCAGGCCAAGCCACAGGCAATCCCGACCCCCGTCATGCACCCCGCCCGCCATCCGGCAGCGAGCGCCGTGCGCGTAATCAGCACCATATCCGGCCCGGGGCTGAACTGCCCAAGTGCCATGATTGCGGCAAAAACCATCCACTCATCTATCCATCCGGGCATCTCGGTAATATCAGTAATCTTTGCGGACAAATGAGAAACAGGCCAGCGAGAGGACGATCAATTCAAAGGCCAGCGAGGTGCCGATAGTATACGCCACCGAGTGCCTGTTCTGATATGCCTCGTCCGCCGCCGACACCGATTGGTCAAAATCGTCCGCCGCCGGGTCCGTGAAACGGGTCGTCTGGGTCAGATTCCGCCCGTTGATCGTAATTTTCTTTTTCAGCAAATAAACCGCGTCCCGTGTTTTGGGTAGGGGTATTTCCACCGCCTTGATCACCCGGTGAAATTTGGCCAGGTCGGGGTCCGCCTCCTTGGGCTTCCGGGTCTGCTCCGTTTGCCCCGTCTCCAAATCCATGACCATCCCCTGTGCTGGCACGACGTAGGCCGCCTTGTAGATCAGACTTTCCGATACCTGGACCCCCCAGCTCACCCCCCACACCAATAATGCCGTCAGCAGGGACAGCAAACTGGATCTCGTCCATACCGCCACGAGCACCGCAACCGAGAAAATCAGACTGAATACAAACACAATCAAGGGCACCGCCCAAAAAATCGTCACGTTCCACGACCCCAGCCTCAAACCCATTGCCAGAAATACAATCAAACAAAATACAAAGACCTGGATCACAACAAAAAGCAGACTGCCGAGGTACTTGGTCACAAACAACGTGATCCGCCCAATCGGTTTTGAAACGGCCACGTCAATCGATCCGTTTTGAAGGAAATCGGGAAATACCGAGCAAACCGAAATCAACGCCAACACCAGGGCAAACCAGCCCAACCAAAAGGGAACCAACACATTGGCAAACAACAGCAGATAGAGATATTCCATCAAAGGATTCTGACTGTTGAAGGTCTCGCTCTCCCACTGATAAGCACCAAAGAGGACCGACGTCCCATCCGGGCCAAAACCAATCGACGCGTAGATGACCGCGATCAAGGTCGATAACGCCAGCGACACCCAGAACATTTTCTTCGCCGACAACAGGCGGTAAGAGTCCCAAAATATGGTTAGAATCTGCCTCACCCCGTCACCTCCTTTCCAGATTGCCGCGGAAGCCGGGGCGGCGCAGCGGCACCCGCCCCCACACCCCCGCCCGCCACCGTCTCCATAAACAAATCCTCCAACGACTGCCTGACTTCACGCATTTCCACGATGGTCACACCCTCGGAGCGCAAGGCATCCAAAATGGGCTGCATCGGCACAGGGTCGCGCTGGAACACACTCAGCGTATCCCCCGCGATCTCCACCCCCCCCGTGGCCAGCTTGTTCCGCAGGGCAGCCGGAACACCTCCCTGGATACGAATCTCGTAACGCTGGCTTTTTTCCGTCAGCTCGCTGATGGTTCCCTGCCTGACGATCTCCCCCTTGTCCATAATGGCGACACTGTCACAAATCATCTCGAGCTCACCTAACAAGTGACTGTTGATGAATACCGTCCTGCCATCATCACGCATTGTCTGGAGGACATTGCGCATCTCAAGCCGCCCCTTCGGGTCCACCCCATCGGTAGGCTCATCGAGAAACACAATGTCAGGATCATTGACCAGCGCCTGGGCAAGGCCGATGCGCTGCTTCATCCCCTTGGAATAAGTTCCCATTTTGCGGTCACCCCAATCCTGCATGCCCACCATTTCCAACAACTCCCCGGCACGCTTACTAGCCGTCGCCCGCGATACCCCGGCAAGCCCCGCAACGTAACGTATCACCTCACCGCCTTTCAGATACTCCGGAAAACGTGCGTGCTCAGGCAGGTATCCCACCCTCGCCAGCGTCGGCTTATGCCCTACAGGCTTACCTAACATCATCCCCGTGCACTGCGTGGGTCGCACGATACTCATCAGAATTTTGACCAGCGTGCTTTTCCCCGCCCCATTGGGCCCCAACAATCCGAAAATCCCCCCGCAGGGAACCTGCAATGAAACCCCGCGCAGGGCTTCCACCCCCCCGCGGTAGCGCTTCCGCGTTTCCGCGATATCGATAACAACCTCAGACACGGCGAACATAAAACACTAACGGCGCAAAACAGCAAGCGCCGATCACTTGCCGCGATGCTCCTCCCCCCTGACCCGTTTCGCACTGAACGGCTCACCACAGTAGGGGCACCGGTAGGCCCCCTTGAATACCACCGATGCCGCAATACCCAGACGGTAACTGACACCAAGGACCGGCTTGACCTTCCTGTGCTTCTGGCATTTCCGGTTCGACCAAAGCGGCGCCATACACAAGGAACAACGCAAAGCCGCCCCCTTGAGGAAAAACACACCCATCGACAGCAGCCAGAGTGCCATCAGCCCGAGACCCACATAAAGGCCCATCTCATCCTGATGGATGACACTGTGCACAACCGCGCCCAGTGCCGCCAATCCAAGCAACCCGTTGAGCATGTAATGGTAGGCCCCCCTCCTCAATAGACGCAATGCGTGTTTGGATCGCTGATGATGCATAGTCTGCCTGTTTTCTGTCTCGAGCTCGGACCGGGGCACCATTGACCCGCAGTCTCGGATCCCTCCGAGTAAGACCAACATTAAAACGTGGCCATCCGCAGTCTTTGTTTGGAAACTTCGAACTTTCCAACCCAGCCCCCCCCTTCGAGCTCCGCCCGCTCAAAATCACGCACCGCCGGACGGACTTTTTACAAAATAAAGAGACCGGCTGTCAGTTTTTTTATATTTTAGCCGTGCGATACATTCTACTTGATCATATATTCAATAATATTTAATTATCTCAACTGTAACCCTTACATGACGCCATGAAACCCGTTCTCACCGCACTCCTCTGCGCCACCTCACCCTTGATGGCACTGAATATCGAACTCGACTTTTCCCATGATGAGGCGGCGGATCAATTTTTCTCCTCCAACCCCGCCGCCCGGTCGGCCGTGCAAAAAGCCGCCCAGGACATCGGCGACATGCTCTCCAACAGCATGTCCGCCATTACCCAGGATACCTACAACGGCAGCAACGGCGACACCAACGCCAGCTTCGATTGGTCGTGGAGCTACATCAACCCCGTGACAGGAAGCCAGGAAACCATCAACAACCCGGGCATCGCCGAGGACACCATCGTCATCTACGCCGGCACGCGCAACCTCTCCGGCAGCACCCTCGGCCAGGGCGGCGCAGGTGGCGCCGGACTCCTGATCTCGGGCTCAGGCTATCCGTCCGAGTGGATTGGCGCTGTCGCGGCCGCCGAAACCGCTTCCAATACCGCCATGAGCCGGGGCAGCGGCCCGACCCTGGGCAGCATCTCGGGCTCCGCCAATTTCGGCGGCTACGTCGCCAACTACGAACTCGACTACGGCATCGCCGTCGGCAACCTCTGGTTTGATGCCGATACCGATAACAACGGCAAGCGCGACTCAAACGCCACCCTCGGCAACTACTGGCACTACGACACCGAAACCTCGGTCGCCTCCGGCAAAACCGACCTCTACTCCGTGGCGCTGCACGAAATCCTCCACGTCATCGGCCTCGGCACCTCGCAAACCTGGGACGACCTCGCCAGCGGCAGCCAATGGCTCGGCAGCGAGGCCGCCGCGATCGCAGGCAGCGCAAACATCATCGACAGCAGCGGCTCCCACGTCGAAAGCGGCCTGCTAAGCGCACGTGTCCGTGACGGCGTGCTCCAGGAATCCGTCATCTCCCCTACCATCACCCCCGGCGTCCGCAAAGAACTCACCCTACTCGATCTGGCCTTCCTCACCGACGTCGGCTACGGCGTCGCCAATCTCGTGCCCGAGCCCAGCAGCATGGCTTTGCTGACAGGAACCGCCCTCCTCCTCCTGCCCCGGAGAAAACGCCAGGCCCATGGCAGGGCCATTGGGGGGAATTTGTGAACTCTTGACGGCCAGCGCTTATTCCACGATATATCAAGTATGTCAGGTAAAATGGAACCCGAGCAGGCTTTTCGCCTCCTCAACCCACGGGGTGTCAAACATCGTGCCGTCACCCCGGGTGAGACGCTTGATGAAGTCGATGCCGAAAACAAACTGGACGGCGCCCCTGTTGAGACGCCCAAGTGGATGCGCTACACGATCATCTGTATCACAGCGATTCTGACAGTAGGGTTTGTTGGCATACTAGCCACCGGCACTTACCTGCTTTATGACAAGAAAGATGCTCCACCAGAGACTGTGGCGAAAGAAAAGCCGCTCATCGTCTTCACGAAGGAAGAAACCGAAGAACGCATCTCAGCCACCTTGAAAAAATTCTTGGATTGTACAAATACGCAGGAACGCCTCCAGTATGTCCTTGCACCTGAGATAGAGCGCGACTCAATGATTGATTATTACGAAAACCGCGGAAACCTTGATGTGGCGCTGTGGAAAATCAAACTTATCAAGTCTGCGAATCTAGAGGGGATGCAAATCTGGATGGTTGCCTACCTCGACGTCAAAAAAACCTTAGGATATATGCGATTTGAACGCGCAGGAAATCAATTCCTGATTCAGTGGTCATCCAGCGTTGCTTACGGACAATTACCATGGAACACATTTGTTCGCAGCCAGCCTAGCGAGCCCGTGCAGATGAGATGTTATATCCTCCGTAATACCGGCGCTGCTCCAGCGGGCTTCGATCCAACGACGCACTCTAGTTTTGTGGTTGAAAACCAACGCGGCGAATTCACGGAGCTCGCTATTATGCGGCGTGACGCTGAAGGAGCCCACCTCCTCGAGTCAATCCCTGCCGAGTCAAGAAACCCCGTTAATTTGATGCTCAAATACGCCGACCTCACTAACGGCACTCGTCAGCTCATTATCGATGAACTCCTCCATTTCCAATGGCATCAAAATACGATGAGCGATAAAGGCCGACCTCTACAATTCCGCCATTAAACTAGTGGATCGAGTCCGATGACTTTGGCCAGACTTTAACCGGCGTCACGGATACCGCAGGTAATGATATGCGGGATGAATTGATGACAGGCTGGGCAAGTCCAAATCCAGATTTCCTGAGCATCACGACCATCCAGTCTCTTTATGACATTGGATTCAACGTCATTGTGCCTGTTCCTGCGCCCGAACCAAGTGGCACCATACTCCTCGCGATCTCATCGTTTGGATTTATTCTTCGCCGGCGCAGATAGATTGGGGTTACTACCCAGCCATTTCTAACCGGACTAAAAACAGTCCGGTTATTTTTTTGCCTGCGTTACAGCACTTCTCACCTTGCCCTTCGCAAATTGCGTTTCCAGGAGATCTCCTTCGTGAAGGCATCCTGCGTCTCGAACTATATCCCCCGCCTCATCCATGGTGATGGAAAAGCCGCGGGCGAAGGTCGATTCCGGTCCGAGTGTGCGCACCAGGGATGTCAATGCCTGCAAGCGGTCGGCCGACTGCTGCAGCGCGTTTTTCCCGGCACGTTCGAGTAACACCCGGACGTGGTCGAGTCGCTCCGCGCGGCGCTGCATCACCCGTTGAGGGTGGTGGGCGGCGTGCAGCATGCCCATTTCCCTGAGCTTGCCCTGCAGGTCATCGAGCTGGCCGTCGCTGGCGATTTGAAGATCCTGGCGGAGGCGGTCCAGATTTTGGATCGGTTCACGCAATGCCCGCTCGGCCCCGTCTGGACCACGCGGCATGAGCGCCCGGCGGGCCGAGCTCAGGATAGCCGTGTCGTGCTTCAGCCTGGTTTCCATCGCCCGCTGAAGCGCGTCGGCCGAGCGGGAAACGCGCGCCCGCAGCTCGGCGGCATCCGGCACCACCAATTCCGCGGCGGCACTGGGCGTCGGTGCCCGCATATCCGCGGCAAAGTCGGCAATGGTAAAATCAATTTCGTGCCCGACGGCGGAGACCACCGGGATCGGGCAGGCATGGATCGCGCGCGCGACCAGTTCCTCGTTGAAATTCCACAGGTCCTCCAACGACCCGCCACCCCGGCCGATGATCATGACATCCACGCGCGGCAGGCCGTATTTTTCCGGCTCGCCCAGTTGCTCGATGGCGCGGGCGATGCTGACTTCCGCCCCCTTGCCCTGCACCGTCACGGGATAGAGCACCGGCTGCACCCAGGGGGCGCGGCGGGTCAGGATGTTGAGCATGTCCTGCAGGGCGGCCCCGGTCGGGGACGTGACCAGGCCCAGCGTCGTGGGAAACTTGGGCAATGGCTTTTTCAAGGCGGGGTCAAACAACCCCTCCCGATCAAGCTTGCGTTTCAGCGCTTCAAATTTTGCCTGCAAATCGCCCAGGCCGGCATCCTCGACCTGCTTGACGATCAGTTGCACCTGCCCGCGCGCCTCGTAGACGGAGACCTCCCCGAAGAGCCGCGCCTGCATGCCATCCTCCGGCTGCGCCTTCGCCCGGGCGGCCGTGCCGCGGAAAAGCACACAGGAAACCTGTGCGCCCGCATCCTTCAGGGTGAAATAGCAATGACCGCTCGCCTGCCTGCGCAGGTTGCTGATCTCGCCCTCCACCCAGATCTCGCCGATCTCGATTTCGAGCAGATTTTTCATCCGCCTGACCAGGCGGGTCACTGTAAGAGCTTCGGGCACACACCCACACTCCACAGCACACCAGATTCTGGCAACCTGAAAGTCTTGACTCTTGGTTCTTTGTTCCTATATCTCCCCCCGCCATGGCCAACAAAGACCAGACCGATACCGCCCGTATGGAAAAAATCGTTTCCCTTTGCAAACGCAAGGGCTTCATCTTTCAATCCGCCGAACTCTACGGTGGCCTGAACGGTTGCTGGGACTACGGCCCGCTCGGAGCCGAACTGAAACGCAACCTCAAGGACTACTGGTGGCGCAAAAATGTCCAGGAACGCGACGACATCGTCGGCATGGACGGCTCCATCCTCACCCATCAGGCGGTGCTGACCGCCTCCGGCCACGTCGGCGGGTTCTCCGACCCGATGGTCGATTGCAAGGTCTGCAAAAAACGCTACCGGGCCGACCAACTCGAGGAAGCCCCCCGCTGTGAGAAAAAAGCATCCCTGCCCAAGGGCGAGGACAAGCATTGCGAACTCACCGAACCCCGAGACTTCAACCTCATGTTCCAAACAAAAATGGGGGCGTCCTCCGATGACAACGACCCCCATGCCGTCGCCTACCTCCGCCCCGAGACGGCCCAGACGATTTTTGTTCAGTATAAAAATGTTCTCGATTCCTCGCGCCAGAAGCTTCCCTTCGGTATCGCCCAGATCGGCAAGGCATTCCGGAACGAGATCAACCCGCGTAACTTCACCTTCCGCTCGCGTGAGTTTGAGCAAATGGAAATCGAAATCTTCTGTCACCCGGATGACGGCATGCGCCTCACCGATGAGTGGTTAGAAAAGCGCCTCTGCTTCTATGAGGAGATCGGTGTGCCGCGCAAGAAACTCCACATTCTCGATGTCCCCGACGGCGAACGCGCCCACTACTCGAAAAAAACCTACGACATCGAATACGAATTCCCCTTCGGTATCCAGGAGCTCGAAGGTGTGGCATACCGGGGCGATTACGACCTTGGCAAACATCAGGAGCACTCGGGAAAACCCCTCGAATACTTCGACGAACAAACCAAAGAAAGGTTCATCCCCCATGTGGTCGAGCCCTCCGCCGGCTGCGACCGTACCATCCTTGCCCTCATTTGCGAAGCCTACGATGAAGAGGACCTGACCAAGGAAGGCGGCAAAGCCGACGTCCGCACCGTCATGCGCTTCAAACCCTGCATCGCCCCCATCAAGGTTGCGGTTCTGCCCCTGCTGAAAAACAAACCCGAACTCGTCGCCAAGGCAAAGGAGGTCAAAAATCTGCTCCAGCCGCACATGACCGTCTTCTATGACGAAGCCGCCGCCATCGGCCGCCGCTACCGCCGTCAGGATGAGGTGGGCACCCCCTTCTGTGTGGCCATCGACTTCGAAACCCTGGGCGAAGAAAGCGAAGACGGGCAGGACCTCACCGACACCGTCACGGTGCGTCACCGCGACAGCATGGAGCAGGAGCGCATCGCCATCAGCGAACTCCTTCCGTGGCTGTTAGCCAGGATTGTATAACAGGTCCTCCAGGACTTGGAAGACCCATGAAACACCAGATACTCGTCGCCGGCAAACCCGCGCTGGCTTACGCCAAAACGGGCACTGCCGAGTATCTCAAGCGCCTCCAACGCTACGGCAGCTACGAGCTCAAACACATCAGGGACGGCAGCAGCGACGACGTCTCCCGCCGCTTGCATGAAGCCAGTGCCGGCACGCTGCGTATCGTCATGGACGAACGCGGCGAAAGCCTGACTACCGACCAACTCAGTCAACGCATCCAGGATTGGGAAATGCGCGGTGTCAAACGCGCCAGCTACCTCATCGGCGCATCCGACGGACACACCCAACAGCTGCGCAACGATGCCGATATGGTCTGGGCCCTCTCACCCCTTACGCTGCAGCACGAACTCGCCCTCGTCGTCCTCTTAGAGCAAATCTACCGCGTCGCCACGATCCAGCGCGGCGAACCTTATCACCGCTGACCTAGACGGAACCGCCGTGTCAAGGCACGGGGCATCGGCCATTTCAAGGATGACCAAAGACGAGGCCCTAGCGCCGGTCAAGAATGCCCAGGGCACCCGCACCTTCCGGCCCGGTGGGACGGTTCCAGGGCATGTCACTCTCCTCCGACGTCGGCCCGATCGGCTTGCGGACGGTCTCCGTCTTTTGTTGACACGACATCAACGGGAGAAATGCGAGGGAAAGGAAAATAAAGAGGATCTTGCTCATGAAAATCAGCCTACCCTCTCCAAGCCCCGAATCAAGTGCTATTTTTCCAGCTTAATGCCTTGATTCGCCAACTTGTGACTTGTTCTCATTCGGATCAAGAACCAGTATGCGCCCACCCATGCGCCTCCCCTTGCCACCCGACGACCCGACCGATGCCGGCCCCATGTACGGTTCACGCCACTACGAGCGGTTTGTCGATCTTTTACCTGTAGTCACCTATGCCTGCCTACTTTGGTGTGTTTCGGTCTATTTTCTCATTAAAAGCAGCTCGTCGAATCATGTGAACGTGGAAAAACTCATGCATCTGCTCGGGGCGACCAACCACGCTGACCTTGCCGACGGCCGATGGTGGGCGCTGGTCGGCTCGGCATTCATCCACATGGAGCTTTTTCACCTGGGATTCAACATGTACTGGTTGGTCCGTCTGGGATCGCTCATGGAACGTGGCCTGGGCAGTCTCAAGACCCTGGCGTTTATCATCGCCGCTGCCTTTGTCAGCTCCGCGTTGCAACTCGCCATCGGGGGTGGCGCAGGCATCGGTTTTTCCGGGGTGGTGTATGCGATGGTCGGGTTCATGTGGGGGGCATGGCCGCGCTACACAGGCTTCCTTGAAAGCGTGAGCGGTCGCACCGTGCGCTTTTTCCTCATCTGGCAAGGCGTCTGCTTTCTGCTCACCTGGGGACGTGTGCTACCGGTCGCCAACACCGCCCACATCTCGGGCATGGCATTCGGCCTGCTGGCAGGACTGTGGGCGTGCAAGGGAACCAAAGGCGGCTGGCACTGGCTCGCCGCATGTCTGGCCATGACCTTGATCTCAACCGGTCTGGTCGTGCTGGTGACCCACCCGCGGTAGCCTCCCCCGATACACGATTTCTTCTTCCGCTACTTTTTCTCCAGCTACTTTTTCTTCAGCTACTCTTTCTTCAGGTCACGGGCGATTTTTTTAATCTCCCGAAAGACCCTGCTGCCGTCTCTCTGCACATCAATGGGCGCAATGACCTTGACAAGCTTCTTTTCAGCCGGATTAAGCACAATAATCATGGGCAAGCCATTACCGGCTTCCCGAATGCCTTCGGCCAAGGCGATGTTAAACACATCCCCCTGCTTCAGGGCACGCAGTTCTTCAAAGGTGCCCTTCACAATCACAGAACTGCCCTTGAGCGACTTGATCGTATCCTCGATGACATCAACGACTTGCTGCGCCCCACGGGTCTCTGAGTCGTAATTCGGGAGGCCGATGATGACGGTGATCAACTTCTTTTCCGCCTCAGCCGTTTTCCGGGCCTGGTCAAGGTTCTTGATCTCGACGCTGTCACCCCACCTGAGTCTTATTTCCCGGGCATGGGCAAGCGGAACAAACGACACAATCATAAAGAAATAAATGAACTTATGCATGGTTTCAACCATGAGACACCTGCCCTTCGATAGCAATCGCTTTATTGAGTCAATGATCACGGGGACTCGGCCAATTGGAACTCACCCTCCCTCGGCCGGCGCAGGTCACGACGACGCCTCATCTTCCAGCTTGCGCGCCCAGAGCCAGAGAATGTCCGACAGCCGGTTTAAAAACCGGCAGGCATCCAGGGACACCCCGTCACCCAATGCCCACGCCGACAACTCGGCGCGCCGGCAAATCGTGCGCGCCATGTCCATCCAGGCGGCGCCCAGATGACCCGCAGCACCCGGTCTCGCCCACCCGTCAAGCCGGGTCGGCATATCCACCGCCATGGTTTCCAACCAATCCACGTCCTCCTGGCTGACCGACGGGTAGCCGTCGGCAAGATACTTGTCCCGTTTCCCGGCAGGCACCGACAGCAGACCCATCAGCGCAACGAGCCGTTCCTGGATGGCATCGATCTGGCCGGACATTTCCTCGGACACCCCGGAAACGCGCACCAGGCCGAGCGCGGATGTCAGCTCGTCAACTGCTCCACAGGCCACCACCTCGGGCGCATTTTTGGGCATGCGCCCGCCGTACATGACATCCGTCTGGCCGTCGTCTCCCCTTCGCGTAATAATGCTCATGGCTGTGATTAGCACAATAACCCGCAAATGACTTGCACCAAATAGAGAGATCCGTAACGTGGACCGTATGATCACTTTCCGCTGGTCGCCAACTCCCCAGGGACAACTCCCCAGGGACAATAGCATCACCGCCACCCCATAGCCCTGACAAGCCTTTCCGCTCCCAACCTCACCTCATGGCAGACGCCGCATTAAGACTAGCCCGACTTCACGACGGCCCGGAGATTTTCCACAGTATTCAAGGCGAAGGCATTAGTGCCGGCGTCCCCTCCGTGTTTGTCCGCGCCTCGCTGTGCAACCTGCACTGCCGCTGGTGTGATACCGACTACACCTGGAACTGGCAGGGCACCCCATGGGAACATGAACGGGACGGACAGCCCGGATACCAAAAATTCAAACGCGAGGACTGGATCCTCGAAATGCCCGCCCGCGAGGTGGCCGAACAGGTCGCCTCCTTCCCCTGCTTCCACGTCATCCTCACCGGCGGCGAACCACTGCTGCAGGACGAAGCATGGCTGGCAATGATCCGTTGCTTGCTCAAAAAAAACCCGGCCTACCGCTTCGAGGTCGAAACCAATGGCACCCTCGTCCCCAGCGCAGAACTCGATGCGGCAGTGCACCAGTACAATGTCTCCCCCAAATTGGAAAACTCCGGAAACAACACCCAGCTGCGACGCAACGCCGATGCCCTCGCGTTTTTTGCCCGGTCGCCCAAAGCATGGTTTAAATACGTCATCTCCAGCGTAAATGATCTGGCCGAGGTCGACACCATCATTACCCGTCACGCCATTCCCCATGACCGCGTCCTGCTCATGCCCGAGGGCCGTGACGAGGAAACCCTGCAACGGCGACGCCTCTGGCTAGCCGATATCTGCCGGGACCGCAACTTCCGCTACAGCGACCGACTCCATATCCAGCTCTGGGGCAGTCGACGCGGGGTTTGATTCCTTCCGCTTTTTCTGTAAAATCTGCGCAACCCCTGCACCGGCGGGCTGTTTAACACGCACATGAAACGTCATTCGTCCAACGCATCGGCACCTAAGGCCGCTCAGGCCAGCGCCGCCAGCACCGGCGACCCAGCCTCCATGAAACCCGAGACATGGGGGCCCGAGCTGGAACAAACCGACGCCACGTGGAATCTTCTCACGCAGGCATCCGAGCGCGAACCAGACATGCTTTTTGCCCGCAACGTGGTCCGCTTGACACGCCAGCTTGAGGACGCACCGACCACGTGGAAAACACGCCTGGCCTCATTGTTCGCCCCCAGCAGACTCGCCCTCGGCACCGCCGCCTGCGCCTGCGCCCTGCTTGCCTACGCCATGTGGCCCCCGTCTGAAACCCCGGACCCAGGCATTGTGGAGCAGCCCACCGCCCCCATCGCTCCCTCGTCCGCACTCTCCGAACTACTCATCGAGGAAACCCTTGATGCCGCCGCGGAGGATCCCACGATCTTCACTCACGATGAAGTGGTGGCCATGATCGGCTTCTGATTCCGGGCCGATCCGACCCGAAAAACACGCCAGCCTGGCGCCGGCACGTGGCAGCTCCAGCCCAAAAACGGTTAGTGCTTTACATTGTGCCAACCTGCCCGCCCTTTTTTAAACTTCTCTCTTTTCAACGTCACCGAAACTGTCAGATTGAAAGCAACTTAGCTTTCTTAACACTTATGTCTGATATTCCGGTCTATGACCACGTTGATCAATACCTGCAATTTGGAATCGAGTATGAATGTTCTGATATTCATCTTCCCACCGCCTTCCCTCCAGCCTGGCGCCGGTTTGGCCAGCTCCAACCCATCTGGAACGAAGCCCCGCCACTTGATGCTCAGACCACGGAAAAACTCACCCGGTCATTCCTCGGCGAAAAAGAATGGCTCCGCCTCCAGGACAAGGGCGACGTCGATTTCGCTTACCAAAATGAAAATGGCCGATTCCGCGCCTCCGTGGTCAAGCAACGCCTCGGCTACGATATCTGTTTCCGCATCATCAATACCCGGGTCCAGACCATGGAGGAACTCGGCCTCCCTGTCGAATCCCTACTGCCGCTGACACGCTACCAAAACGGACTGCTGCTGGTGACGGGGGCAGTCGGATCGGGAAAATCCACCACCCTCGCATCCATCACCGATTTCATTAACTCGGACCGCGAAGACCATATCCTCACCCTCGAAGACCCCATCGAATACATCCTCAATTCCAAAAATTGTCACGTCAACCAGCGTGAGGTCCACACCCATACTGACTCCTTCCCCAAAGCCCTCCGTGGTGCCCTGCGGGAGGATCCAGACGTGATCATGGTCGGGGAAATGCGTGACTTGGAAACCATCCAGCTCGCACTGACCGCCGCCGAAACCGGTCACCTGGTGTTAGCCACCCTGCACACCGGGAACGCACCCCGGACACTCGACCGTATCCTCGACGTGTTCCCCGTCGATCAACGTGCCCAGATCCGGATCATGGTCTCCGAGTCATTGCGCGGCATCATTTCCCAGCAACTCATCCCGCGCATGGATGGCACCGGCCGTGAACTCGCACTGGAGCTGCTGGTCAACACCCCCGCCGTCTCCAACTGTATCCGCGAGGGCAAAACCTTTATGCTTCCCGGCATCATGCAGACAGGTAAGAACGTCGGTATGATCACCATGGACGACTCCCTGCAAAAACTCTACGCCCGTGGAAAAATCAGCCAGGAGGAGGCGATGTACCGCTGTGAGGATAAAGCCCAGATGCGCGAATATTTTGCGCTCTAGTCCATTTTTGTTTTCCCTTTTCATTTCACCCACCTACCCAATTTCATACCCATGGCCGCCATTGATAGCCTGCTTCAACAACTCGTAGAAACCGGAGGATCGGACCTGCACCTCAGCGAAGGGGAGTATCCCAAAACCCGGGTTCACGGTGCCATCGCCCTGATCCCCGGCCAGGAACTACTCACCCACGACCGTATCCACGCCCTGCTCAGCGAAATATGCGACCCGAAGGCATACGCACATTACCTCGAAACCGGCGACCTCGACTTCGCTTACGGCATGAACGAGCAGTCGCGATTCCGCTGCAACTACCTGAAACAGAAAAATGGCCTCGCCGCCGTCTTCCGGCTTATCCCAACCGAGATAGCATCACTCGAAGACCTGCACATCCCCGCCGTCATCAAGAATTTCGGCCATATGCGCTCCGGGCTTGTGCTGGTCACCGGCCCCACCGGCTCCGGGAAATCAACCACCCTGGCCGCACTCATCGACTACATCAACATCAACTTCAACCGGCACATCATCACCATCGAAGAGCCCATCGAATTTGTCCATAGCAGCAAACAATCCATCATCACCCAGCGTGAGGTGCCCATCCAGACGCCCACGTTCGCCGATGGCCTCCGCGCCACCCTGCGCGAGGACGCGGACATCGTTCTCGTCGGTGAGATGCGCGACCTGGAAACCATTTCGCTCGCCCTCACCGCTGCCGAAACCGGCCTGCTCGTGTTCGGCACGCTGCACACCAACAACGCCCGCAAAACCGTCGACCGGATTGTCGACGTTTTCCCGGCGGATCAACAAAGCCAGGTACGCACCATGCTCGCGGCGTCGCTGCGGGGCGTTGTCGCCCAGCTCCTGATGAAGCGTTGTGACCAACCCGGCCGGACCGCGGTCAATGAAATCATGTTCGCCAACACCGCCGTCTCCGCCATCATTCGCGAAGGTGCCACCCAGAAACTCTACGATGTCATCATCGGCGGCAAAGCCGAGGGCATGCAGTTCATGGACGAAGCCATCTGGGAAAAGTTGCAGGCCGGCATGGTCACCCCCCAGGAGGCTTACATGAAGGCGATCGACAAGACACGCTTCAAGAAATTCCTGCCCAAGGAGCTCGCCCACCTTGGTGATGCCTCGGGCGAAAGCCCGCTGGAACACTAACCCTCCGCTCGTCCGGTCAAGGCGGCTACGGCAACCGCTGCCGTTGCCAATCCAGCGCGTCACCCGCCTCCCCCATCCGGTCGCTGAGGCGCCTGATGAGAACCCGCTCGGCTTCTTGCCCGATGTCGCTGAGCTCCGCGTCGCGTCGCGCCTGGTTTTTCAGATAATTAAAGGCACTGGCATGATCCTGCGGGCTGAGACGGTTGAGACTGCCGCTTTCCGCGTAGTAAATCTCAAAATCACCCAGGGGCTCGATACTCAACACCCGCCCCTTGGGCATGGGGCCGTTGATCCGCCCGTCAAAAATCCCCCACTGCCCGCCCCCACTCAGGTCAAATCCGGCTTTCACCAGAAAATCACCTCTGACAATCAGGATTTTATCACTGCCCATCCAGGTCGTTTGATACTTGGTGATCGCCTGGGTCTTGCGCTGCACCAGTGCCAGCTCACCGATCTCGGACTTTTCCAGCACGGCCGTGGATCCAATCACCTGCACCTGGGTGCCCAGCACACTCGAAAGCGCCTCAGCCAACTTCTCGACCGGGGCCGTGACGGAATCACTCAGTGGCCTGGCGACCAAGAAGTAAAAACACATGAAACCGACAACAAGCAAAAGGGCCGAGCCACCAAACAACGCCCAAAGGGCACCCACCACACGGGATTTTTTGGCGGCATGAAAAGCGGGGGCCTGGGCGGGTGTCTCTGTCATCGGTCAAATTAAGGTGGAATGGCAACAGCTGCGGGGAACTGCCCGTGACCGACACTCTACGTCCATCACTTCACTTGTCTTGCAAAAACGCGCACTACCCCGATTTTAGCCAATTTCGCATTTGGCAAATGCCATTCGCCTCCTAGAGTCCCGCCATGGCTCTCAACGAACCCTGGTCCATTAAATCACGCGCCCATGTCTGCGCCGTCACCGAAACACATTTCACGGACGGTGAGCGCTTTTACACCGCCCTCTTCCCCGACCCCGAATCGAGCGGCTACCTGCGCAAGGATTTCAGCATCGAGGCATGGGAAAACCGCAGCGAGGATGCCCCGCCACCCTTCTCCCACTGGCAAAGCACCTACCGGGCCCCCGTCAAAGAGGACGAAGTGGAAATCACCGAGGAAAGCCCGGAGGACCTCCTGCGCCGACTTATCGAGGAGGACCAGGAACACACGGAAAACGCCCGCTACATCCTCGCCATCATGCTGGAACGCAAAAAACTTCTGGTTGAAGCCGACTCCCAACCTATCGCCAGCGGCATCATCCGCATCTACGAACATCGCAAAACGGGTGATGTCTTTATTGTCAAAGACCCAAACATCGCACTCGACCAGGTCCAACAAGTCCAGGACGAGGTCACCCTCTTGCTCGAAAACTCAGGCCGCCTTCCCGAGCCGGAGGAGCAGGTGGCGGGTGACGGGGATCAGGTGGCGGGTGACGGGGATCAGGTGGCGGGTGACGGGGATCAGGTGGCGGAAGAAGAAACACACACTGCGGAGGCCAAAACCTCCAGCGAAACCTCTCAGGAAACCTCTGAGGATCATGACCCAGAGCACCCGGAGGCCGCAGGTGATGGACCTTCGGAAGATGCGCCTCCCGAGGCCTAATTAATCACCCTCCTTGCCCCATGTCTCACCGCCTCCCCTGGTTCTCCGACACCCGGTTCCCACTCTACCTCGCCCCGATGGCCGGGGTGACCGATGTCGTGTTCCGCTCGATCTGCAAAGAGCTCGGCGCCGATGTCATGGTCACCGAGTTCGTATCCGCCGAGGGCATTATCCGGCAGGACGACCGCACCCGGAAATACACCGAGTTCACCGAGCAGCAACGCCCGTGTGGCGTCCAGCTTTTCGGCGGCGACGGCCAACGGATGGGCGAAGCCGCCCGTAAGATCATCGATTGGAAACGGCCCGACTTCATCGACATCAACTTCGGCTGCCCGGTCAATAAAGTCGTCGCCAAAAACGGGGGGTCGTCACTGCTCAAGGACTGCGCCATCCTCGCCAGCGTCGCCTCCGGCGTCGCCAAGGCCGTGGGCGACCTGGTTCCCGTCACCGCCAAGATCCGGATCGGCTGGGACGAGCAATCCATCAACGCGCCCGACGTCTGCCACATTCTCGAGGAGGAGGGGATGCAGGCGATCTCCGTGCACGGTCGCACCCGAGCCCAAAGCTACCGCGGCGAGGCAAACTGGGACGTGATCGACGCCTGTGCGCGCGCTGTCACCATACCCGTTGTCGGCAATGGTGACATCCACAGCGGTGAGGATGTCAGGCACCGCCGGGAGACCACCGCCGTCTCCGGAGTCATGATCGGCCGCGCCGCCATGCAAAACCCCTGGATCTTCCAGGAAGCCAAGCATTACCTCGCCACCGGCGAACAACCGGAACCCGTGCCGGTTCCGGAACGCTGGAAAATGATCGTCCGCCACTGCCAAATGGCCATGGAATCGGATCGCTACGGCAATGAACGCCAAACCATCATGGCCATGCGCTCACGCCTGATGACCTACTGCAAAGGCTTCCCTGGGGCGAAACCCCTACGGCAAAAACTCTGCACCGTCTCGTCCCTGGCAGAGGTCGAGGATATCGCCTCCGACTACCTGGACCAGTTGGCGTCTCTTCCCTCTCAGCCCCGCTGACCATTTCAGCCAACCGCAAAAAACCGTCATTTCACCGGGACGTCTGTTCGATGGGCACGATGCGCGATATCCGTCTGAAATGAGGGTGGCGCCACCAGGCCGGCGGAGAGGATCATTTTACTGGCCTCCTCAAGTGACATGCTGCTGTCCTCCACCCTTTCGTCATCAATGATGACGGTGAAGCCCGTCATCGGGTTCGGACTGGTCGGGATGAACACAGTGGTCACGTCCTTGCCAATCTGGGCATCGTGGTAGTTGCCAGTGACAAATCCCAACAGCCTGCATCCCGGGCTCGGATACTCGATATAGGCGACACTCTTGAACTTGCTCTCGCCACCCAGGTTTTTCACCGCATCCACAAATTGCTTCAGCGCCGAATAAATAAATCCGAGATAAGGAACGTGCTGCATCGCATGATTGAGCCAGTGAAGAAATTTCCGGCCCGGCCGGTTGGCCACCGCAGACCCGATCAGCAACAGCAGCATCACCGGGATCAGAAAGCGCACGAAGTTAGACCCGTAAAACGCAAAATCCTCCGTCACCAGATCCTCGCCGGACCGCAGCAGGTTCAACATCTTCAGAGCAAACTTGATCATCTCATTGCCCACCCGCATCAGCACCTTGTAGACCACCACCATCAGCCATATCGTGCCCACGATAGGAATGACCGCGGCAAACCCCGTCAACAACAACCCCATCACCTTGCGGATGCGCGGGTGCTTGCTGGGTACGGGCTCCCCGATAGAGGATGCTCCGATAGAGGGGTCTCCCGTAGGACTGTTGGTAAGCTCGTCTGCCGTCATGTTTTGGTCCAATTTCCTGCCAGGGCGATTATGGAACAGCAATCCCGCTTCTGCAACTATCCGTTCACTTGATTCCTTTTTTTTAAGGCCTATACTTCCCCGATGAAACTGTGGATCGTCATACTCATTCTCGGGCAATCGCTGTCGAGCCATGCCGCCGTCAAGGTCATGGCCATCGGCGACAGCATGACCGAGGAGTATCACTTTGAAATCCCCTTCAGCGCCCCGGACTCCGACCCCGCCAATGCCAACACCATGAACTGGGTGGAAATTCTTCACGAACGCCGCGGAGGCGACCTCGATTTCGGCGACTATGAAAGCAGTTGGCCGTTTGGCTACTTGGATTGGCGCCAAGCAGGTCACGACTATAATTTTGGCGTTCCCGGATCGGACACCAACAAGTGGATGCATATCCTCCACCCTGACATTTCTGATTGGGAAAATTATTTGTTCGATATCGCCACAAGGAATGCGATGCGAAGCCACTATGCTGCTATGGATGTCATCGTCATCATGCTCGGAGGCAACGACGTCAATTTCGAGTATGGCGATCTCTACAATACCACCCCAAATGATGCCTTCGCGCAGGCATTTATCGCCAACGTCATCAATAACCTGAATGATCTGTTCGACGAAATTCGCGATTACAATGCCTCCGTGCCCATCATGCTTGCCAACATCCCCGATCTGGGGGCCACACCGGATATCATTGGCGACCATCCGGATCCGGCAAAACGCTCCAACGCAACCGCCATCATCGCGGACCTCAACCAAGCAGTCGCCGCCCTCGCCAGCGCCCGCGGTGCCACCCTC
>JBFERY010000040.1:0-24573 GCA_041548785.1 Oceaniferula sp. | reverse complement strand
TCGGTAACCCGCTAACAGGTTGACAGGAAACATACTGGTGAGGTGGTTCCACAAGCCAAACCCGAGCGCGGAAACAAACGCGAGGTATGCCGTCAGCAACATCACCTTGGGAGGAAACAGCGTGGCAAACTCGGGCCATGCCATCGCGCCCGACAAGATGAACATCATGCCCCCTATAAACAGCCCGTAGCCGGTGGCGGCGCGCGCACCCATCGTTTTAAGGATTTTCTGCAAGCCGATCAAGCCGAGCGAGCCACTCAGCGTGCTGAGACAGAAAAGCACGCCGCCGAGCACCGGATCACCACTGCCGGCGCCGGGCCGGTAAACGGCAACCACCACGCCGGCGCCCCCCATTGCCATCAACGCCCATTGCCAACGGTTGGGCCACGGCGTCTTTAAGATCAATGGCGCCAGAACCAGCCACCAAAAGCTTCCGGAGGAAACCAACAATCCGCCAAGCACCGCACTCGCCGTCGCCAGGGCGGTATAGAATAGCGCATACTGCACATAGGTCTGTGCGCAGGCAAACCAGAACACGCTCTTCCATGACGTCCTGCGCAATTCCACCCACGGGTGTTTCGCCATCATCAGAAGGATGGATCCACCTAACACAAACCTCATCCCCGCAAGCAAAAACCGATTAGGCATGTCCGGAGCCACGCCGAGACGTCCCCACTCGGCGTAGATCGCCTTGATTGCCGGAAACGCACTCCCCCAGAGCAGCGCGCATAACAGCACCGCGAAGGGGAGCATTCGGTTGGTGATCTTCACAGCAGGAGGCAGGAGGCAGGAGGCAGGAGGCAGGGGTCAGGGGTCAGGGGTCGGGAACCAGGAACTAGGAACCAAAAACCAAGATCAGCAATTTGCCTGCGCCACGTAGACCGTGCTCTCGGAGTCCCGCCCGAGGATGGGATTGTGAAACGGGACAATGTGGGTATCACACGAGGCGAACACCTCATTGAGCGCCCTCATGAAATTCTCTTCGGGCGGGTCATCCGACCACAACGCAAAGACGCCTCCAGGGTGCAACTGTTGCGTCATTTTACGCAACCCCTCGGCCTTGTAAAAATCGGCATGACGTTCGTTGAGCAGGTGATCCGGTGAGTGATCGATATCAAGCAGGATGGCGTGGAATTTCCGATCCGGAGCTTGCGCGTCAAATCCCGGCCCCTTGCCTCCCTTGCCCCCGGCCTGCTCCTGCACCGCGCGCTGAAAAAAATCGCCATGTTCGAACCGGCAACGGGGGTCCGCGGTCAGCCCCTGCCCGAGAGGGACCAGCCCCTTTTGGTGCCAGTCGATCACCGGCTGCAGGTAATCGACCACGATAAGCTCCCCCACCGTGGCGTGATCGAGTGCTACTTTGGCGGTGTAGCCAAGGCCGAGCCCGCCAACGACCACATCAAGGCGGGACTCACCCGGGAACGACCGCTCCGTGGCCGCCAGCCCGAGCGTCGACAGGGCTTCCTCCACCACGGTAAACAGACTGGACATGAGAAACTCCTGCCCGAGCATGATCTCGTAGACCTCCAGGTTGTCCAGCGTCAGCATCGTGCGCCGGCGCAGAATCACCTCCCCGAGAGGCGTCTGCTGGTAGTCGATTTCCTCAAAACGTGGTGGCCGTGGTTGCATGCCGAGCTTTTTAACCGTGCAGCGCCGAGATGGGTAGCGAATAATCAGCATCACCGGTCATTTGCGCGGCGGTCAATGCCCGGGGTGCCAAATGGACCGGGGCGCCCGCGGCGTGAGTGCCGGCTTCTACCTCCCTTTTTTCACCGCCTGGTCAAACCAGTTACCGCCGAACGAATCGTTGTTGCGTCCGCCTCCGCTGTTCCGTGGCGGCTGTCCGCCACCATTGTTGGCTCGGTTCCGACTGTTGTTTCCGCCACCGCCCGCACCGTTAGACTCGCGGCGCTGCGCCTGGCCGCCGATGTCCGGGTTGGCGCGCATTGAGAGCGCGATCCGGTTGCGGTTGAGGTCGACTTCGGTGACGGTGACCTGGACTTTCTGGCCGACTTTGACCACCTCCGCGGGGTCGGCGACGTATTGATCGGCGAGTTGGGAAATGTGCACGAGCCCGTCCTGATGAACGCCGACATCGACAAAGGCGCCGAAGTTGGTGACGTTGGTGACGATGCCGGGCAGCTTGATCCCCGCGGTGAGGTCGGAGGGTTTGTTCACGCCCTCGGCAAAGGTAAAGAGCTCGAACTGGGCACGGGGGTCGCGGCCGGGCTTGGCCAGCTCGGCAACGATGTCCTTCAGAGTCGGCAGGCCCACTTCGTCACTGACATATTTTTTCAGGTCGATTTTTTGACGGGCACCGGCATCACGGATAAGGGTCGGCACATCGCAGCCGAGGTCGGCGGCCATTTGCTCGACCAAGGCATAGCGCTCGGGGTGGACGGCGGAGCCATCCAAGGGGTGGGCACCACCGAGGATGCGGAGGAACCCGGCGGCCTGCTCGTAGGCGACGTCACCGAGACGCGGGACTTTTTTCAGTTCATCCCGGGTTTTGAACGGACCGTTTTCATTGCGGTACGCGATGATGTTAGAGGCGATGCCGGAGTTGAGTCCGGCAACATATCCGAGCAACTGCCGCGACGCGGTATTGACCTCGACGCCCACCCCGTTGACGCAACTGACCACCGTGTCATCGAGCCCGGCTTTTAAGAGGTTTTGATCGACGTCGTGCTGATACTGGCCGACCCCGATGCTTTTGGGGTCGAGTTTGACCAATTCGGCCAGCGGGTCCATCAGTCGGCGGCCGATCGAGACGGCACCGCGCACGGTGATGTCCTTATCGGGAAATTCCTCGCGCGCGACTTCGCTGGCGGAGTAGATGGATGCGCCGGACTCGTTGACGATGACGATGGCGACGGACTTGGGCAGGCCGCAGGCGCGGACCACGGCTTCGGCCTCGCGCGAGGCGGTGCCATTGCCGATGGCGACCGCCTCGATGTTGAATTTCTCGACCATTTTCTGAAGTATCGCCGCCGCTTCCATCGCCTGGGAATGGC
Source organism: Oceaniferula sp. (assembly GCA_041548785.1). Lineage (GTDB taxonomy): Bacteria > Verrucomicrobiota > Verrucomicrobiia > Verrucomicrobiales > Akkermansiaceae > Oceaniferula. The sequence goes on along the minus strand of JBFERY010000040.1, from coordinate 21,559 downwards.
TGGTGGTGAGGTGCAGCACGGTGTCGAAAAGCAGGGTCCCCTGGGCATCGAGCACCACGGTTTTGCAGCCGGTGCGGAAGGCGGGGTCGATGGCGATCATCGGCCGCTGACCGAGCGGCGAGGCCAACAAAAGCTCGCGGAGGTTCTCGGCAAACACGCGTACGGCTTCGACATCGGCCTCTTTTTTCGCCTTCATCCGGCATTCGGTTTCCAATGAAAGCCCGAGCAGGCGTTTGTAGCTGTCGGTGAGGCTGAGTTCGAGCTGCTCGGCGCACGGGCCACTGTTGGTCACCCCAAACCGTCCGCGCATGATGGTCAGGGCGCGCTCCTCATCGGCCTGGATCCGCATGAACAGGAAACCCTCCTTCTCACCCCGGCGCATGGCAAGCATCCGGTGTGATGGCACGCTGGCAAAGGGCTCGCTCCACTCGAAGTAGTCCTTGAATTTCTGGGCGTCCGTCTCGGTGTCCTTGCCATACATGACCTTGGAGGTGACGGTGCCGTCGTTGACGATCAACTCACGCAGCTCGGCGCGGACGTCAGCATCATCGCTGAAACGCTCGGCGATGATATCGCGGGCACCGGCAAGGGCATCGACGCCGAGGGCCACTGATTTCTCCTTGTCGTCGCTTTCGACGATGAATTTTTCAGCCTCTGCAACCGGGTCGGCGGTGCTGCTCTCACGGTTGTCCCAGATGAAGTCGGCAAGCGGTTCGAGGCCGCGGTCCCTGGCCATGGTGGCACGGGTGCGGCGCTTGGGTCGGTACGGGGCGAAGATGTCCTCGAGACGGGTCATGGTCTCGGCGGCCGTGATCTTTTTCTTCAGCTCGGCAGAGAGCAATTTCCGTTCATCCAGGCTCTTGATGATGACATCGCGGCGTTTCTCGAGGTCGGCCAGCTGGACCAACCGGTCACGCACGTTCATGATCTGGACCTCATCCATGCCGCCGGTCGCCTCTTTCCGGTAGCGGGCGATAAAGGGGACCGTGGCCCCCTCGGAAAACATCTTCGCGGTGGCAGCCACCTGGGGGACATTAAGGGCGAGTTCAGTGGCGATGCGGGTGACAAACGTGTGGGAAAGATCAGTGTTGCTCATAGGTGATAATTGCGGCGGCGGGAGTCTGCCTATTTACCCCCCGAGGAAAAGATAAATTGAAGTAAATTTCCGGGACGGCGGGAGGCACGGAAAACACGCAAAGCCCCCCGGCGAAGCCCGGTCTCCCTTGGTATTCTTGACCGCCAGAGCCTTGGCGAAGGAGGTTGGAGTTTAAAACTTCAAACCCATCAGATCTCCGAAGCGTTCTGCTGCCGCGCTATGTCGTTGAGGGTCAGGATTCCGAGCAACCGGTGCCTGTCCGAGCTACTCACCACAGGAAGTTGCTGAATGTCGTGCAGGATCATCAGACGCGAGGCGTCGCGGATGGAGATCTCGGGATGGACCTGGATGACCTTCTGCCCGGCGATGACGCTGGCGATCAACGTTTGCGGATCACATTCCTCGATCTCGTGCAAGGTGACCACCCCCACAAAGCGCCCCTCCTCATCCACCACCGTGTAGGCGTGGTGATACGTTCCGGACCGGCCGAGGTGGGCCAGATTCGCCCCGGCACTCTCCCAGGCATGAGCCGACACCACATCGTGCGTCATGATGGCACCGACCGGCAGGCTGCGGTAATCCTGGGCACCACGGTAGGAGGGCATACGCTTGAGCGAAACCCCGTCGTCGAGCAACAATGCGTCGTAAATCGCGACCGGCCTGAGGCTCCGCGCGATCGCCCAGGAGAGCATGTTACCCCCCATGAGCGGCAGGATCAGCGAGTAGTTTCCCGTCAGTTCAAAGATGATGATCAGCGAGGTAAACGGGCAACGAATCACCGACCCGAACATCGCCCCCATACCGAGCAGCACGCAGCCGCCGATGATCTCGGATTCATCCGCTATTTGCAAAATCTCAACGTAATGGTTCAACTCGACCAGCCCGATCCCGACGATACCGCCGAGCATGCCGCCGAGAAAAAGGGTCGGCGAAAACAACCCGCCACTACCGCCGGTGCCGTAGTTGACCACCACGGCAATGAATTTAAATGCCAGCAGGGCGATCAACACCCCGATGATTAACTGGTTTTCGAATGCCGCCTCCAGCGATTCATAACCAATACTGAACACGCCGTGTTGCGCGTTGCCGGCCAGCCCGGTCGACCACCAGGCGACCAGCCCGATCACGCCGCAAAACAACCCGCCCAGCGCCGGCGCATACCATGTGCGCAGCCACGCCTTCGATCTCACCCACCGGCGCACGCCGATGACGGCCCCTACAAAAAAATGGCCGAGCCCGCCGGCAAGCGCCCCCAGGGGAAGCGCCACCAGCATCCACGCCGCCGTCTGGTAGTGCAGCGACAGGTGGGTCGAGAGCACCGGATCCTCGCCGAGGATCGACCGGGAGACCGCCGCGGCAATGACCACCGCCACCACCATACCGCCGATCGCCTTGGTCGAAAAGTTATCTAACAGCTCTTCAAACACAAACGTGATCGCGGAGAGCGGGGCATTGAATGCCGCGCCTATCCCCGCCGCCATCCCGACCGGGATCATCGCCCTGACCCGCTCCGGGTCCTTGAAAATAAACCGCCCGATACGCGAGGCAATCGCGGACGAAGCGTGGACCATCGGCCCCTCGCGCCCCAACGCGTTTCCCAATCCCACATACACAGTGCCGAGCACCACCCGCCAGACGCCGGTGAACGTCTGGATGCGTCCGCCCTTATTATAATACGCCTCCTTCGTCTGGGGAATACCACTACCCACCGCACCAGGAGCCCAGAAACGGATCGCGAGACCACAGATCAGCCCACCCACAGTCGGCGCCGATAACATGACCGCAACAAACTTCCAGGTCTCGGTCTCAACCCCGTCCTGGACGGTCGCGAATTTCCAGACCTGCTGGAAGGTGTAGTGGATCGACAGGTGGAAAACCACCGCCAACAGACCACAGAGCAACCCGCAGATAACACACGCCAGCAGAAAGCGCTGCCGGTCGTCAAATCGGCGGCGCATCCGCTCGGCCCATTTACGGCGTGGTTCAGACATCGTTTCGCGGCGTTCATAGTCGTTCCCCGCGAAACGTCGAGGGAGCATTTGCTTTTCCACCCGGATATCGTGAAATAGCGGCATTCTGCCACGATTTTCCATTGCGCAGCCGCGATTTGTCGCCATGCTTTGCCGCGTTGAGCACACCACCCGTCAGTCCGTCCATCGAAGCATTCCGCGATCTCGCGGAAAAAGGCAACGTCGTACCCGTCTATGCGCAACTCGCGGCCGACTTCGAAACGCCGCTATCCGCCTACATCAAAATCAGCGGCGAGGGCGAGGCCTTCCTCTTTGAAAGCGCCGAGAGCAGTGGCGAAAACGGACGCTACTCGATCCTCGGCAGCAACCCGCGCGCCGTCATCAAGGCCGAGGGCCACGAGATCACCTACTCCGAAAATGGCGAGAGCCGACAGTGGACCGCGCAAAAAGACATCCTCGCCGAGCTCGAGGAGTTGATGGCGAAATACCAACCCGTCAGCCACGGCAATGCGCCCCCGTTCTACGGAGGTGCCGTCGGATACCTCTCCTACGACGCCGTGCGCCAGTTCGAGCCCAGCATCGGCGCAGCCCCGAAAGACGAACTCGGCCTGCCCGACGCGCTTTTCATCATCGCAGACACCCTGTTGATTTTCGACCAACGTCTGCGCCGGCTGATCGTCGTCGCCAATGCCTTTGTCGATGAACATGCTACGGCGGAAGCCGCCTATCAGGATGCCGTCTCACGCATTGCCGGGATGATCGAAAAGCTCGACGCCCCTCTGCACATTCCGGCGCTCAACGGCCTCGCGCGCTACGAGACGCCGGAGGCCCGCAGCAATACCACCCAGGAAGAATACGAAGCCATGGTGGTCAAGGCCAAGGAATACATCGCTGCCGGCGACGCCTTCCAAATCGTACCGAGCCAACGGTTCGAAACCGACTTCACCGGCAGCCCGGTCGACCTCTACCGCGCCCTGCGCCATATCAACCCGTCCCCGTACATGTTTATCCTCCAGCTCGATGGGTTTGCATTGGTGGGCAGCTCGCCCGAAGTCCACGTGCGCGCCATCCATGGTCGCATCGACATCCGCCCCATCGCCGGCACGCGCTGGAGGGGCAAAACAACCGAGGAGGATGACGCCCTCGCCGCCGACCTGTTAGCCGACCAAAAAGAATGCGCCGAGCACCTCATGCTCGTTGACCTCGCCCGCAATGACGTTGGCCGCATCTCCAAACACGGCAGCGTCACCGTGGACGACTTCATGATCGTCGAACGCTACAGCCACGTCATGCACATCGTCTCCAACGTCCACGGCGACCTCGATGACCAACACAGCGCCTACGATGTCCTGCGCGCCACCTTCCCGGCGGGAACCGTCAGCGGCGCCCCCAAAATCCGCGCCATGCAAATCATCAATGAGCTGGAAAAAAGCAAACGCTGCAGCTACGCCGGAGCCGTCGGATACTTCGGCTGGGACGGCGGTCACGACTCCTGCATCACCCTGCGCACCTGCTTGCTCAAGGACGGCAAGGCTTACGTCCAGGCCGGCGCCGGAGTGGTCGCCGACAGCAACCCGACCTACGAATACGAAGAAACCGTCAACAAATCCATGGCCATCCTGCGCGCCATCGGCCTGGCCAAGACCCTGGGCTAACATCACCTCGGCACCCCAGTGCCGCATTCCCCCCCCTATTTCCCCATCCCCACTTCCTATTTCCCAACCCAATGCTCCTCGTCATCGATAACTACGATTCCTTCACCTACAACCTCGTCCAGTACTTCGGTGAGCTTGGCGCGGAAATGAAGGTGGTCCGCAACGATGCCATGAGCATCGCTGAGATCCGTGAGCTCGCCCCGGACCAAATTTGTATCTCGCCCGGCCCCTGCACCCCGAACGAGGCCGGCATCAGCTGTGATACCATCCGTGCGTTTGGACAAACTACCCCCATCCTCGGAGTCTGCCTCGGCCACCAATCCATCGGCCAGGTCTTTGGCGGTGATGTCATCCGTGCGGAGAAGCTGATGCACGGAAAAACCTCACCGGTTTTGCATACGGGCAAAAGCGTCTTTGCCGGCCTCGCCAGCCCATTGACCGCCACCCGCTACCACTCGCTCATCGTTAATCGCGAAACCTTGCCGGATTGCCTGGAAATCACCGCTGAGACCGAAGACGGCACCATCATGGGGCTCATGCACAAAGAGTTCCCAATCCACGGCGTCCAGTTCCATCCCGAATCCATCCTCACCGAGGACGGAATGAAGATGTTGGAAAATTTCCTGAATAGTGGCAAGTAACTGACTGACTACTGGCTAAATGCCAGAAATTGCTTTCTAACCGAGGCGGTTGGAGTCGCCGTCATTGGGGTGAACGGGAGGACGGGGCCATTCCTAGGGCGCCCACTCACGCCAGCCGATCCTTCACAAGCTGCCGCATCGAGAAGAGCTTCGTCTCTTCCCCCTTCCAGCCCACCCCACGCATCGGCCGCGCGCCACTCTGGCGCTTCTCGCCAAAACGATCCCGTGCAGCTTTGAAGACACCATCGACAAATTGACGACTTCCAAACGTCATCCCGTCACTGAAATATCGCACTTTACAGCGCAGCGCCTCACCCACACTGAGCTTGCCCCCCTTCGCGAGAACTCTCTCCAACTCGTTGCGCTTAAATCCTTTCCTCACACACTTCGGCACCCTCGCCTCCGGTGCCACGCCGGAGTGAATATCCTCGGCAAATACCTCCTCGCCATCGGCAAAGAGCATCATCCGGTAACGCTCGCCAATGCCGTCGCTCCATAACCCCGTGTAATCAACCAAACGCCGCTGGTCGCACCCGTCCAAGGCACCCAGCACACGGCAATAACCCGCGCGCGCCTTCTTTCGCCCAGGGGTGGCCTTCGGCTGCATCGCCTCGCCATACGAGCACCATCGATAATCCTCCGGTCGAGCGACCATCCCCGCCCGCACCGGATTCAGGTCAATGTAGGCTGTCATCACCCGCCCCGCATAACCATTTTCTACTAACACACTCTTAAAACGCCCTTCCCACAAGGTTCCACGTCTACCGTGGCTGCCATTGTACCACTGGGTAAACCTCTGTTTGAGCCCCTTCATAAACTCCGACAGATCGTGCATCCTGCTGGTAAACTTCTCTTTCAGTTCCCGAGCCGCGGCATCTGCCCCGTCCGCCCGAAACCTCACCAGCATCTGCTCGATCCCCCGGTAATACACCTTCGAATACAACGGCTTCAGCCGGGCCAGAAAATCCTCATCGGAAATAGCGACCGCCTCGCCTTTTTTCTTCGGCGGCACCTCCACGAGCAAATGGAAATGATTGCTCATAATACAATAGGACAGCACCCGCACGCCACAGAACCCCTCATACTCCCGCATCATCCGCATAAACACATCCTTCTCCTCCCGCCCCAACACAAACTGCCGATCGACCACACGGGAAACACAGTGGTAAAGGGAAAAATCATCCCCAGCAGAAGGAGAAAGAAAACGGGCTTGGCGCATGACAAGGGGAATCAAACAGAGGAATGAAGCTCTGGCAAGTTGTTTTCCCATAAAAGGTCTGTCCCTTTATTTAGTTGTTTTCCCATAAAAGGTCTGTCCCTTTATTTGTGTTTCCTTTATTTGCCTGCGGAAAGACCCCGCAAGCCCCATTCAGCTTGACCAATGGTTAAACGGACGCGAAAGACGCTTCGCAGATAGAATACTTCCTGTTATGCTGGGCGTCGCCCGCCGCCGGGGAATCCTCAACGCCCGCCTGCCCACCGCCTACATCGATGGGTTTTTAGCTACCACAGTCCTCACACGCAAGCTCGTCCTCGTCACCCGAAACATCCCTGGGATTCAAAACACAGGCGTGAGTTTCATCAACCCTTTCGAAGCTCAAAATCAGCAGACCTCATGAGTGATAACCTACCGCCTCTCAACCTCGAAACTGTAAAGTCCGCCCTGCCAGAATCAAAGCTCCGGCACGAAGGCAACTGGCTGTTTTCACCAAGACCCCTTTCGTTAGATAAAAAAACCGCCAGGTCCCTGACCCATCTCGGCCATCCGCTGGCCCAGTTCCAGCAGGCGTCCGACTCTCTCTATCAGCGTAGCGCCAAAGGCAAACTGCCCGCGTGGATCCACCAACTCCTCGACGCAGGAAAACCGCACTGGATGATCGACGCCCAACGCGCACCCGCCTTACGCAATGCGATGCCGCGCGTCATCCGCCCCGACCTCATCCTCACCGGTGACGACAGCCACAACTCCTTTGCGCTTACCGAGATCGACTCCGTCCCGGGAGGCATGGGGATCACCCTGTGGCTCTCGCAATTTTACAGCCAGCACGGGTTCAATGTGCTAGGGGGCGCAAACGGCATCCGCGACGGTTTTCAATCGCTCATGCCCGCCGGGGACGGAGGCGGGAGAATCCTTGTCAGTGAGGAATCAGACGACTACCGACCCGAGATGGCCTGGCTCGCCGACCAGTGCCAAAACATCACCAGCCAAAGCGCGGAAGACGACAGCGGCTCCGACGCCGCCGCCTACCGGTTTTTTGAATGGTTCGACTGGGAAAACCTCCCGTCGGCCAAAAAGCTCGCCGCCTCACCCCAGCTGATCTCACCGTGCAAACCCCACCTCGAGGAGAAGCTCTGGCTCGCCCTGCTCTGGTCGCCGTCGCTGCGTGGCATCTGGGAAAAGGAACTGCGCGGCAACCACCTCAAGCGCCTGCGCGAGATTGTCCCCTTCGGCTGGGTAGTCGACCCCGCCCCGCTGCCACCCCAGGGCGCCCTGCCGCGCCTCGGCGTCCACTCCTGGGACGAGGTCGCAGACTTCAGCCAAAAAGACCGCCGGCTTGTTTTAAAGATCAGCGGGTTTTCCGAACTCGCCTGGGGGTCGCGCGGCGTCTACATCGGCCATGACATGCCGGGCAACGAATGGCGCGCGCAGATCAATGCCGCCACCTCTGCCTTCGGCGCCCAGCCCCGGATGATGCAGCAATACCACTCGGGAAAGATCATCAGCCACCCCTACTTCGACCCGGAGACCGGCGAGGAGAAGACCATGCAGGGCCGCGCCCGCCTCTGCCCGTATTTCTTTACCGACGGCAACGGCAAGACCTCCTTCGGCGGGTGTCTGGCCACCATTGTACCGGCCGATAAAAAGAAAATTCACGGCATGAGGGACGGCATTCTGGTGCCGTGCAGCGTCGACTAGAAAGGCACGTGTTTCGTTATTTTAAGGGTTCGCGGAGCCAGCCCCTCTCAAAAGCGCCCTCTTGAGCGCCCCTCGGGATCGCCCTCCCTTTTGGCCACCCGCGTGGCCACCCGCGCGTGAACCCAGACAGAACCGACGAACACGACGACCAATAGATCAAGGCAACCTGATAGTCTTGCAATCCGAATGACAGTGCCCTGCACGCCTTGGCCGTTACAAGCTCGCCGACCGTTCAATTTTTCTCTGTTGGGATCAAAATTAGCTTGTCAAATGGAGGTTCATCACCTAGGAACCCGCCAGCCTTTGGCATGCCGCCACAACAACTACGGGAAATTGAAGGACTTAGCCCCTCCGGACTATCACAAGCGGCAGATTTCCCACACACCCAGAGCCACCCTGAATCAAGGGCGGACACACACATAAAATGGTCAACGAACTGATTAACGAAATGGTCGACGCTGGTGTTCATTACGGACACCAGACCCGCAAATGGAACCCGAAAATGAAGCCCTACCTGATGAAGGACAAGGGCGGGATCTACATCATCAATCTCGAGGAGACGGTCAAGTGCCTCGACAAGGCTGCCGGCTTCCTCGGTGAGCTTACCGGTAAGGACAAGCAGATTCTCTTTGTCGGCTGCAAGCGCCAGGCACAAGATGCCGTCGCGGAAGCTGCCGAAGCCATTGGCCAGCACTACGTCAACCACCGCTGGCTTGGTGGCACACTGACCAACCTCGCCACCATCCGCCGCTCGGTCGAGCGCCTCAAGTACCTCGAGGACATCGAGAAGTCACCCGACTTCAAGAAGATGTCCAAGAAGGAGCTCTCCGCCTTGGGCCGCGAGCGCACCAAACTTCTGCGCAACCTCCGTGGTGTGCGCAACATGGAAAAGCTTCCCGCTGCCATGGTCATCGTTGACTCCGCCCGTGAGACCATCGCGGTCGCCGAAGCGCGCCGCCTCAATATTCCGGTCATCGCCATCGTCGACACCAACGGGGACCCCTCCGTCATCGACTACCCGATCCCCGGCAACGACGATGCCACCCGCTCCATCCGCCTGCTCCTGCAGAATCTGGTGGACTCCATCGTGGTCGCCAAAGACTAACTCTTTCAATCTGAAAGGCGGCGGTTCAAGCCGCCGCTTTTCCATTTTAACCACAACGCACAACCAACACTATTATGGCAATTACCGCATCCGCAGTGCAAGAGCTCCGCAAGATCACCAACGCCGGAATGATGGCTTGTAAAAAAGCCCTCACCGAAACCGAAGGTGACATCGACGCCGCCGTCAAACTCCTCCGTGAAAAGGGTATCGTCAAATCCGCCGGTCGTTCCGACCGCGAAACGTCCGAGGGTCTGATCGCCACCCACGTCGCCGAAGATGGCAGCAGTGGCGTGCTCGTCGAAGTGAACTGCGAAACTGATTTCGTGGCTAAAAACGAAGCCTTCGGTGCCTTTGTATCCGACATCACGAAAACCATCGCCAACTCCGACGCCGACGACGCTGAGGCTGCGACCGCCCTCCCCTATGGAGACGGCACGGTCCAGGACGCACTCGGTGCCAAGTTCTCCGAGCTTGGCGAGGTGATCAAGATCAAACAACTGGCCCGCTACACCGCCGCAGGCAATGGTGCGATCGCCAGCTACATCCACATGGGTGGCAAGGTCGGTGTGCTTCTCGAACTCGGCGCTGAAAATGCTGACACCAAGGGAACCGACGGCTTCAAGGAGCTGTCCCGCGACATCTGCCTGCATATTGCAGCATCCGACCCGGCCGGCCTGACCCGCGACGACATCGACGCCTCGACCATCGAGGAAGAGAAGGAGATCAGCCGCAAGCAGCTCATTGCCGAAGGCAAACCCGAGCAGATCATCGAAAAGATCCTCATTGGTAAAATCAACAAATTCTACTCCGAGTCCTGCCTCGTCGACCAGGCATTCGTCAAGGACGACAAAGTCAGCATCACCGAACTGCTTGCCGCCAAGGGCAAAGAGCTCGGTGACACCCTGAGCATCGTCCGCTTCACACGCTTCAACATCGGAGCGTAGCGCAAGAGAGGTTTCCAACCTCTTCCCGACATTCCCTCAAGCACCTTCTCAAAACCCGCCCTGCCCACAATCCATTGTGGCATGGCGGGTTTTTTTGGGGCTGTTCACTATAATCAACTCAAGGTAGCGAAGAACCTTCGCTCTTCGTCGGCTGTCACTTTCATCCACCCTCAAACAGCCGATGGGCGAAGGCCGATCGCTACGGGATTCTCGCCCGGAAATCCCAATGGCTAAAGACATAGGGCAGGCGCCAGCCCTCACTCGCCTTACTTCCGCTTGCGGTAATCCGGCTTGCCACTTTTCTTAGCCGTCTTTTTCGCCGGGCCGCGTCCGGATTTCTCAAAGCGGTCGCCCGAGTGGCGCCTTGGTTTCCTTTTCTGAAAGCGATCACCCTTTTCCTCCTCGGGCGCGGGGACCTTGTAGTTGAAATCATCCGCGTAGCGCTTGGCCAGAGTCTTGCCGATGTGGCGCTCGAGCTTCTTCAGCCGTTCTCCATCACTGGAGGTGAGAAAGGTCAGGGCACAGCCTTCATTACCCGCCCGGCCCGTGCGGCCGATGCGATGGATATAGTCGTCACTCTGCATCGGGAAATCAAAGTTGATCACGTGCGTCACATCCGGGATATCGAGACCGCGGGCGGCAATATCGGTCGCCACCAGCACCCGGATCTTAGTCGCTTTAAAATCACGCAGTGTGCGCGTGCGATGATTCTGGGACCGGTCACTGTGGATCGCCTCGGCAGAGATGCCGGAACCATTTAATGTCTTGGTGAGAGTATCGGCGTCCTCCCGCGTCTTCACAAAAGCAATCACGGAAAAGAACTGGTGATCCTCCAACAAGTGAATGAGCAGGTCGGCCTTGAGGTGCTGCTCCACAGGGTAGAGGAACTGCTTGACGGTTTCCGCCGGGTTACTGCGGTCCCCCACCTCGATGGTAACGGGGTCCTTGAGTGTCTTCCGCGCCAAGCGCTCCACCTGCGGCGGCAATGTGGCGGAAAACAGGAGGCTCTGCCGACGCTTCGGCAGGCTCGCCGTGATCGTCTCAATATCAGGCAAAAAACCCATGTCCAACATCCTGTCAGCCTCGTCCAGAATGAGGTGGGTCAGTTTGCCGAAGGAACCGTGCCCGGATTCCATCAACGCCATGAGCCGGCCCGGGGTGGCGATGACAATATCGACATCGCTCTGCAGCTTCTCGATCTGGTGCTTCTCGCTGGCACCTCCGATCACCATGGCGGTGCGGAGATTGGTGTACTTTCCATAGGTGCGGATGCTCTGGTTGATCTGGGCGACCAGCTCGCGCGTGGGTGCGATGATCAGCACGCGGGTGCCGCGGGTCGACAACTCGTGCGATTTCTGGGACAGCTCCGAAAGCAGGGGCAGGGTGAATGCGGCGGTCTTGCCGGTGCCCGTCTGGGCCAGCCCGATGATATCCTTCCCCTGGAGAATGGGCGGGATGGTTTTCGCCTGGATGGGCGTGGCCTGGGTGTAACCGGCATCCTCAATGGCTTGCAGAATACGCGTGTGGAGACCGAGTGACTGAAATGACATACCCGCTGCGTAGGGCGGAATCGGGAAACTTCAAGGATTATCTCTCTGCCAGCCGCGGTGCCGAATACCCTTGCTTGCGGATTTTTTCCAGCAATTCCCCGAGCTCCTTCACCTTCTCGGGATGCTTCTCCGCAAGGTTGTGCCGCTGACCGATGTCCTTTCTCAGGTTGTAGAGCTCGACCGCTTGGCCGTCGTCCGCCTCATAACCATGCTTTTTCTCCCAGCCGCCATGACGACGCCCCCGGGCGTACCCGCTTTCCGCCGCCACCAGAAGCCAGTCGCGGTGGCGGATCGCATACTGGTCCTTGAATGTGTTGTGTACGTGCGTGTCACGCACCGACGCCACGGCCCCCTTGATCAGGGGCAGCAGATCATGGGAATCCTCCGCCGCATTCTCCGCCGGCAAATCAAACCCGACCACCGAGGCCAGCGTCGCCATGATGTCAATCTGCGACACCAGCGAGGTGCAGGTCGAACCCGCCTTGGCAATTCCCGGGTATCTGATCACATAAGGGACACGGTGCCCGCCCTCGTAGATGTCGCGCTTGAGACCACGCAGCGGCTTTGCCGACCGATGGCCTAATTTTTCCTCCCGGGCATAGGCGTAATACTCCGGTCCATTGTCGGCTGAAAAGATAACCAGGGTGTTATCCGCCTGGCCGCTCTCATCGAGGGCCGCCAACAGTCGCCCGATCGCATGGTCCGTCTCGACCACCAAATCACCGTACGGTCCCGCCTTGGATTTCCCGTCGAAGGCATCGTTGGGAATGATCGGCGCATGGGGAGAAGGAAATGCAAAGTAGAGAAAAAACGGTTGCTCCGTTTTTTCCTGGGCCTTGATATAATCGACACCCTTCTGCGTTGTCATCGGGATGTTCTGATAGGGGTCCCAGTCGGAACACATCGGCCCGGGTCGGCACTCCCAGTTGCCCTCCTTGATTTTTTTCCACTTCGATGTGTCCATCATCGTGTCGGGTGCCTTGACCAGCCTATCATTCTCGATCCATGCGTACGGCGGAAAATTAATCACGGTGTCGCCAAAATAATGATCGAACCCATGGGCGAGCGGGCCGTCCGGGATCGCCTTGGTCCAGTCATAGGCGTCATGTGCGTACGTCTTGTATCTCCCCTGCCCTTCCATCTTCACTCCGGGCTTTCTGATCGCCTGCCAGTCCCACCCCAGATGCCACTTCCCGATGGCCGCGGTCCGGTATCCCTTTTTTTTCAACATCTCGGGTAAGGTCAACCGCCCGGGCTTGAACACCGACTCCCCCATCCCCTTCACGATCCCATGAAAATCACGCCAGTGGTGACGACCCGTCAGCAGGGCATAACGTGAGGGCGTACAAATGCCGGACGATGAATGACCATCGGTAAAACGAATCCCCCCAGCCGCCAGCCGGTCCAGATGCGGTGTCGGAATTTGACTCTTCGGGTTGTAGCAACCCAGGTCACCATAGCCGAGGTCGTCCGCATAGAGGATGAGGATGTTCGGCCGCTGTGCGGCCCCGACCACGGAGGCGCCGGCAAGCAGATGGAAGAGCACAATGAGGACGGGTCGTAATTTTTTAATCATCACATGGGCCATACGCCCTTTCTGGCTGCCGCCTTTCACCTCCGATTCTGAGAAGTCTTCAAGACCACCCGGCCTTCCAGCGCCAGCGACCGATCAATATTTGCACCATAAAAAACGTGATCAGCTCTTGTAATTATCTGGTAACTGGAGTCTGCTTATATCCAATCTAAGCAAGTTATGAAATTTCCTCAAATCATCCAGGGTGGAATGGGCATCGCCATATCAAGTTGGCAGCTCGCGCGCTCCGTAGCCTCCCAAGGACAGCTCGGTGTCGTTTCCAGCACCGCGATCGACCTGGTCATGATTCGGATCCTCCAATTGGGAGATCCCGACGGGGACATGCGCCGCGCCATGGCCGCCTTCCCCGATCAGGCACTCGCCCAGAAAATCCTCGACCGCTACTTCATCGAAGGCGGCAAACCCGCCGACCAACCCTACGCACCCAAACCCATGATCGGCGACAAGCCGGGCCGCTTCACCGAGCAACTGATCATGGTCTCCAACTTCTGCGAAGTCTATCTGGCCAAGGAAGGGCACAATGGCATGGTCGGCATCAACTGCCTGCACAAAATCCAAACACCCATCCTCGCCGGCATCTTTGGCGCCATGCTCGCCGGTGTGGATGTGATCATCGTCGGCGCGGGCATCCCGATCGAAATCCCCAAGGTCATCGACGGCCTGACTCGCGGTGAACCGGTCGAGTTTTCCGTCCACGTCCACGGAGCCACCAAGGGCGCCGACCACAAACTCCGTTTTGATCCGCGCGGCATCATGGCCGAGGATATCATCCCGCCCAAGCGCCCGCTGTTTTTCCCCATCGTCTCTTCGGTCACTCTGGCAACGGTCATGATCAAAAAATCCGGAGGCATCGTCGATGGACTCATCATCGAGGAGCCTTCGGCCGGTGGCCACAATGCACCACCCCGTGGCAAGACGCAATATAACGAAATAGGCGAGCCCCAGTATGGCCCGCGGGATGAGGTTGACCTCGAGGCCATCAAGGCACTCGGAGTCCCCTTCTACCTCGCCGGATCCTACGCCACTCCGAAAAAACTCGCTGAGGCTCTGGCCGCCGGCGCGGCAGGTGTCCAACTGGGCACCGTCTTCGCCTTTACTGACGAATCAGGGCTGCGGGACGACCTGAAGCGCAACACCATCCAGGAGTGCCTGCACGGCAAACCCAATATTTACAAGGATCCCGTGGCGTCCCCCACCGGATTTCCGTTCCAGGTCCTCACGGTTCCTGACAGTCTCTCTGAAAAGGAAGTCTACGACAACCGCTGCCGTGTCTGCGACCTCGGTTACCTCCGCGAAGCCTACGAAAAGGAAAACGGTTCGCTGGGATGGCGATGTCGGTCCGAGCCGGTCGACATCTTCGTCAAAAAAGGGGGCAACATCGAGGAAACGGAAGGCCGCAAGTGCCTCTGTAACAGCCTGATGGCCAACATCGGCATGGGCCAACTCCGTAAATCAGAAGACCAAAGCGAAGACGGCATGATTGAGGAACTTCCCTTGGTCACCTGTGGCGATGACATCTCCACCGTCTCCCTTCTCGCCAGTGTGGAAAAACCTTCCTACACCGCCACGGAGGTCATCGACTTCATGCTCGCCCCCCAAGGGTGATTAATAATACGGCCGGAGCAGCAGGTAACAAACCGGCCCGGTGGCCGCGACATAAAGCCAGAGGGGAAACACCCAGCGTGCCATCTTCCGGTGGCGGGCAAAGTGGTTGGTCACCCCTAACGAGAGCGTGATCAGGATGAACGGAAGACTAACAGCCGCGAGAATGATGTGGCTGGCAAGGATACACAGATAGACCGTTTTCGCCATTCCCTCGCCGCCGAAACGCACTTCGTGCTGGGTGCCGTGGTAGGTGACATAGCTGATCAAAAAGAGCGCCGAACACAGCACGGCAAGCCCGATGGCGCGCTTATGCAAGGTCACATTTTTGTTTTTGATCGCCACCACCGCCACCACCAGGCTGAGCGCGACGAGGGTGTTCAGCACGGCATGCAACGGCGGCAGCATCGAGAGGCTCACGCCGATATCCAGCTTGTAACGGCCCATGACCACAACCAGCGCAAGCACCACCACACTCACCGCCCAAGAAGCTCGGGTAAGCACCTTGAGCATCGCCGCATCTGGCTCACGCTGCAAATAATCTGGGTAGTCCGGTGTCATCTCACTTTTTTTCCAGCAAAGTCTTCACCGTGAAGTGCAGCTTGTTTTCCTCGCCCTTGAAGTAGGCCTCACCCTTTTTACGGGCGTTGAACAGATCGTGCCTCTTGATCATGGAGAGGTTGCGATCGTACACGGCAATCGCCATATCATGCTCATACTCACCCTGCGCCGCCGCTTCCTCCGGGTCCTCGCGTTTGACGATCGGCTGGTACTTCATCTCCTCAATCATGTAATCCTTTAACGCCTTGGGGTCCCCGGTCAAAAACCACCAGTTCGAGGTGTCGGCGCCAAGCCCCTCGGCGTAGGACTTCATCTCGGCCACCCCGTCGGTTTCAGGGTTGATGGTGATGCAGACAAGCCGGAAATCCGGCTCAGCCTTGAATGTCTCGTAAAGTGTTTTAAGCCCCTGGCTGTTGCGCTGGGCACACATCGGGCAGGATGCGTAAAACTGGGCAAAGGCCCACACCTTCCCCTTGAGCTGGGACACCCGGACTTGCTCACCATCCTGATTGGTCAGCACAAGATCCTTCTCCAGCTTCAACTGAGGCTCAAAATGGCTTTCCCGCGCGTAGTAGGGCTCAAGCTCAGGCCGAACTTGCCGACCCTGGATGAAATAGGTGGTCACCAGAATCAGGACGCAAATCACGGCGACACCAACATAGATGCAGACAATTTTGGTTTTATCACTCATGTCACTCATATCACTTATTTTTTACTCCCGGTTTTAGTTTCACTGAGCACGAATTCAGTATTCGCGTAGAGCGTTTTCTTCAGCTCGTCAACGGCATGGAGGACGGCATGAAACTTCTCTTCGTCCGCAAGCTCGGGCCGTTTCTTGAGTTCCTCCTCCGCCCTTGCCTGGAAATCATGGACTTCACGGAAATCGTAGCGCTGGCGTATGTGCATTCCGCGGTCGACCAACGCAAGCTGGGAAGGAAACTTCCACTTGCCCGCGGGGTCCCCTTGCTCGCGCGCATTCACCAACCCGAGACGCAGCTGGTCTTTGATATAGCCACGCTGCTTGTCGCTATCACCCGTGGTCAGCAGCCAGCAACGCGAACCGGCAATGCCCAGCTTCTCAGCCGCTTCGGCCAGCTGCACCGGCCCGACCCCCTGGTCAACACCGTCAATCGAGACCCAAACAAAAAACACATCATCACGATCACCATAGTGCTGCACCAACTCTTTCATCATGGCCAGCGCATACTTGTTCTCGTCCAACTGGTTGACACAGAAGGCAACGGCAAACCAGACCTTACCCTCCAGGTCATAAACGCCGACCAGCTTGTCATGCTGGTTTTTGGCCGCAAAATTCCGCGTGATCTTCGCCGTGATCGGCGGCCTGTCAGGATCCTTGCCTTTTTCATGATTGATATAGGCATAAAGAACAAAGGCCGCCCCCAGGATCATGATGGCAACGAGAATCAGCGCCGTACGGCGAAGTTCGGCGGGGTTTCTTTCGGCAGGTTCCAGGTCCATGGGTCGGTCAGGCAATAGCTAGTGGGGGCGCGCGGCAGGCTAGCCCTGATTCCACCCGATGGCAAGTAATCCCAACGCGAGCGGAAGATAGAGCAGTGTGTAGAGAAAGAGCTTCCGCGCCGCAGGCCGGTCGCCCGCAACTTTGAATTGAAGGCACAGCCACAGCATCACTATCCCGGCCAGCGCACCGCCGACCACCCAGACCCAATTGGCATAGCCCAGCAAGAGCCCGACCGGTGCGAGCGCGGTCAGAAGCAGGGTGAAAAAGATGGCAATCACCGCCGTTTTTCTGCCGGAATCATCCCCATTCGACCACATGCAGTACCCCGCTTTCTCATACTCCTCACGGCACAACCAGCTGATCGCCACAAAGTGCGGCATCTGCCATAGGAACAACAACGCAAAAAGATACCAGCTCCGCCCGTCCATCCAGCTGCCCCCAGCCGAGTGCGCCACCGCCGCCCAGCCGATCATCGGCGGAATGGCGCCGGGCACCCCTCCCAAAAGAGTGTTCGTCGAACTCCGGCGCTTCAAAGGCGTATAGAGAAAGACATAAACCCCGAGCGCAGTCGCCGCCAGATAAGCCGAGGCCGGGTTGACCTTGATCGCAAGATGAATGATACCGAAGGCCGACAAGCCCCAGCCGATGCCAAAGGCATTCACCGGCATCATCCGCCGCGCAGGCAGTGGCCGGTCCGCCGTGCGCTTCATGCGCGCATCCTCCTCGATCTCCATCAGCTGGTTGAACGCCGCCGAGCCAAATGCGGTGCACGCAGTGCCAAGGATGGTATGAAACAACAACCAGGCATCATACACCCAGGCCCCGAAAAAATACCGTGAAGCCAGCAAATACCCAAACAAGGTCGTGATCAGCACAAAGGTGTTCAAACTCACCTTGGTGAGGATGGCGAGGTCGCCCATCAGGGTCGGGGGCGTGTCTTTTTTCTTACGGGCCATGGATTACAGGGGGGAGATTCTTTCCTTCTGCAGTCCTTACTGCGCAAGATGAGCCATTTTGTCCACTGCTTCTTTACTGGCATGGCCAGAAGTGCCAACAATGTTCCTATGCCGGGACAAAACCCCAAATTTAGAAACCAATCATCAGAAATAATCAAAAGGCACACTCAAGAACTTTCCGCCTCACGGCGCTCACGCCATTTCTGAAAGAAGAAAATACCGCCAAAACAAACAACCACCGCGATCAGCACACCGTATTGATCCAGCCAACCACTTGCCTGGAACGGCTTCTCCGCATCAACCCGCGTGATCTCACGCATCCGCTGAACCACCGCTTCAATGCCCGACAGGCCGGTGCCCTGGGACAGCACCTTGCCGGATTGACGCTCGACCAGCACCAGGTGCGGAATCCCGTCCGCCGCATACTTGCCCACCATCGCGCGCGCACTGAAAACCACCGCCGGCCAGCTCATCCGGTATTTTCCCATGTAGCGAAACATCTCCTCCTCGCTCGCGTCACTGCCGACCAGCACGATCTCCACCGGCATCCCTTCGCCGTCGAGCATCCGCCGATACTCGTCCACCAGCGGCGGCGTCGTCTTCCGGCATGGCGCACACCAGGAGGCCGAGTAATAAAAAGCCACATGCGTCGTCCCGTCCTTCAGTTGAAACGGCACACGTTCCCCGTTTTCAAGTCGGTACAGCGGCACGCCGTCCAAGGACTCGGCAGACAAGGCCCCCAAGCTCAGCAACAACATCATCAGGCATCGAGAGATCATGTCTCCAGACTCACCGCAAACACCGGAAAATCAACCACCGATCCCTGCCATTTTCCGCTCTTGAATTATCCGGTTTCCCTCCTATGCTCCGCGCCTCATGAGCGACCAGCCAGATACACCCCAATCCACCGAAGCCGAACTCATCGCCGTCCGACGCGAAAAACTCGCCAAACTGCGCGAGCTCGGCATCGACCCCTTCGGCGGAAAATTCACCACCACCACCACCCCGGGGAAACTCAAGGCCAACTTCGCAGACGATCAACCCGTCATCCTCGCCGGCCGGCTCCTCGCCATCCGCGACATGGGAAAATCCGTCTTCGCCACCGTCGGCGACGTCGAAGGCCGGATCCAGATCTATCTCAACAAGAAAGGCGTCAGCGAAACGGACTGGGCCGCCTACCAACTTCTCGATCTGGGCGACTGGATTGGCGTCGATGGCGAAACCTTCACCACCGGTAAAGGCGAGCCGTCGGTCAAGGTCAACAGCCTCACCGTGCTCTCCAAGTCGCTGCGCCCGATGCCGGACAAATGGCATGGCGTCGCCGACCGCGAAACCAAGTACCGCAAACGCCATCTCGACCTGATGAGCAATGACGACAGCGCCCAAATCTTCCTCACCCGCTCGCGGATGATCGCCGAGATCCGCAGCTTCCTGCACCAGCGCGACTACCTCGAGGTGGAAACCCCGATGCTGCAAAGCGTCGCCGGCGGCGCCGCCGCCCGCCCGTTCGAAACCTACCACAACGCGCTCGGAATGGACCTCACCCTGCGTATCGCCCCCGAGCTCTTTCTCAAACGCCTGCTCGTCGGCGGCTTCACCAAGGTCTTCGAGCTCAACCGCAACTTCCGCAACGAGGGGATCTCCCGCCGCCATAACCCGGAATTCACCATGCTCGAGGCCTACCAGGCATTCGCCGACTTCGAAACCATGGCCGACATGGTCGAGGAAATGACCTGCCACCTCGCCGAGAAATTCTGCGGCGGCCAGCAGATCGAACATAAGGACGAGGACGGCAACGTCATCCGCACCATCAACCTGCAACGCCCGTGGAAACGCGCCAATTACCATGACCTGATCAAGGACGTCGCCGGCGACGACTTTTTCGACATCACCCCGGAAGCCCGCCGGGAAAAATGCCACCAACTCGGCGTCCAGATCTCCGACAACATGGAGGACTACGAGGTCGTGCAACAGGTGTTCGAAAAGAAAGTCGAGGAACACACCTTCGACCCCTGCTTCGTCACCCGCGTCGCCTCCGAGCTCGTCCCGCTCGCCAAGGTCACCCCGGGCGGCAAAACCGTGGAGGTCTACGAACTCATCATCAACGGCCAGGAAATCTCCCCAGGCTACTCGGAACTCAACGACCCCGACGTCCAACGCCAACGGCTCGAACACCAGGCCGGCGGCGAGGAGGAACAGGAAATCGACCACGACTTCATCGAAACCCTCGAAAACGGCATGCCCCCCGCCGGCGGCATCGGCATCGGCATCGACCGGCTCATCATGATGCTCACCGGCGCCCCGACCATCCGCGACGTCGTCCTCTTCCCCCTGCTCAAGAAAAAAGACTGACCCCTTGCCCGAGAAATCGCTTGTCACCCGGCCCTTCACACGTATCAACGCCGCGTCTCACCAATCTTCAACCAACTCACTCCAAACCATACAACCATGTCCGTCCTCGTAGGAAAACCAGCCCCGTTCTTTAGCGCCAAAGCCGTTAAAGGAGAAACCATCATCGAAAACTTCAGCCTCGAACAGTACATCGGCGAGAAATACGTCGTCCTGTTCTTCTACCCTAAAGACTTCACCTTCGTCTGCCCCACCGAACTGCACCGCTTCCAGGAGGAAATCGGGGAATTCGAAAAACGCAACGTCGCCGTCGTCGGCTGCTCCACCGATACCGAGTTCGCCCACTGGGCATGGCTCCAGACCCCCAAAAACAAGGGGGGCATCCAGGGCGTCAACTACCCGATCGTCGCCGATACCAATAAAACCATCTCCAACGACTACGACGTCCTCGCCGGCGAATACACCAACGACGAGGAGGGCAACCTCGCCGTCGAAGGCGAAATGGTCGCCTACCGCGGCCTCTTCCTCATCGACCGCGACGGCCTCGTCCGCCACCAGGTCGTCAATGACATGCCCCTGGGCCGCTCCATCAAGGAGTGCCTTCGCGTCATCGACGCCCTCCAGCACTTCGAACAACACGGCGAAGTCTGCCCGATGGATTGGCAGAAAGGTGACGACGCCATGAGCGCCACCCACGAAGGCGTCTCCGGCTACCTCTCCAAATAAAAAATCCGTTTCCCGTTTTCCAAGCCCGCCACTCCAACCCGAGTGCGCGGGCTTTTTTTGCCTCTGAGCATCATTCCATCACCCCGCAGAGCCTGGAAGACAACATACCCAACAGAGTTTGGGGCTGGATAGTCACCCATAATCGTTCGACCTCAATACCTGACAATCCGTGGCGACTGCCACGGCATCGACACTGCCCCATCACTTCAGAACATACAGTCCAGACTCGTCATCCCCCTTCACCTCTTCTTCGAAACGAACTTGCAGGCTTTCGGCCAAGGGTTTTGCCCCCCGCTTCCGTTGCGGTCCGAATTTCCCTCGGTTCTTTTGATACAAGGCATCGACAAACCCGCGGCTCCCAAGGGCGAGCCCTGCGGTGAAGTATTTCACCCGACTCCGCAGTTGCTCGGCGC
>JBFERY010000039.1:0-24581 GCA_041548785.1 Oceaniferula sp. | reverse complement strand
GTTAGTCAGGTTCTGGTCAGCGCGCACAGCCTGCTGGATGTTACGGATGTTCAGGATACAAGCGGCACGGTCGGCGCCCTTCTTGTAGATGTTCGCCCCGATGAAGAGAACGGAGATCAGGGTAAGGAGAACGAGGATCACGACGGTGATTTCGATCAGGGTCATACCCGGCTTCAGTTTAGTTGCAGTTTTTGTCAGTTTCATTGTTTTTTTCTGTTGTGTTGTTGGTGTGGCGGATTGCCACGATTTGGGAACGATAGAATGCGCATCAAACATACTCGGTATCTTCTCTGTGCATTCTTGCGTTCTCAAAAGTTTCCCGGGAGATTTTACCCTCCTCATATAAGCTTGCTAATTTTTCGTCCCACGCGATGTTGCCGGCCCGCTTGATGACGTCCTCCAGCGCGCGGGCACCCCGGTCGTAGCCGCCAATGGCACTGGACACCGCGTCCTCGTTGTTCTGGAGGAATTCGTAGGTCAGCACGCGGCCATTGACGCCACGCAGCAAACCTTGCGAGTGAATGAAAATCAGGATTTCACTCAGGCGGTTGAGCACGGCCGGATGGTTCTCCCGGGGGTACATCTCAAGGATACGGCCCATGGTTTTCACCGCCCCGGTGGTGTGCAGCGTGGACAGCACGAGGTGGCCGGTCTGGGCTGCCTCCATGCAGGTTTCCATCGCCTCCCGGTCACGAATCTCACCCAGGAGAATCACGTGCGGCGCCTTACGCAGGACGTCCTTCAGTCCCTGCCTGTAAGAGGCAAGGTCGCGCCCGACTTCCTGCTGGGTCACGATGCTCGGCGACATGCACCTGTGCCCCGGCACGTTCGGGTCGTCCATGTCGGCCGGATATTGGTATTCCACCGGATCTTCCACGGTGACGATGTGCTTGGCATGATTGCGCCTGAGCCAGTCGATGATCGCGGCGAGAGTCGTCGACTTGCCTGATCCCGTGGGTCCCGTTACCAGACAGAGTCCGGCGCGGCGTTGCACCGCGATGCGGAGCATTTCCGCCGTATCCGGATCAATCCCGAGAGCATCCAGCTCCGGAATGGAATCGTTCAGGATACGGCAGGTGATCCCGAGACCGCTGGCGCTGAGGTGCACCTGGATACGAAGCCGTCCCGATGTTTTACCCGTGGCGACGACAAAGATGCCGTTGCAGGAGAAATCATCGACATGCGTTTCCTGGAAACCGGCGATGGCCTCTTCTATCTTGCGGTCCCCCCTGTCTTCGGCGCTTTCCGCCTCGCCGAAGCCGTGGCTTGCCGATTCGCGGTTCCGGAGAAGTTCCCGGTAAATCTCATAGACATCATTGCCCGACAAGACTCCCAGCTGGTTAAGACATTCCATCCCCTGGTTCGTCTCGATGTAGACGGGGCGTTCCGAGCGCACTTGCACGTCTGACACGCCCATGGATTCACAGACCTGGAAGATCACCCCCAACAGGCCGGCACCCGTCATCCCCGGCTGGAACGCCAATACCGGCGGCCTCTGTGGGATCGCAGGCGGGGCTGCTTCTGTGGTGGATGATATCATAGTTTCAATTGACGCTTCTCGCTTCAGTTTCCTGCCATTTGTTGCGACATGACACGTTTCATGTAAACGCCCTGGGCTCGGCGCAGTTTGATGAGGTACTTGACGCGCGTCTCCATTTCGTCGAGGCGCTTTTCTGAGACAATACGACCGTGCTCGAGGGCGTCGCGGCGCAGCCGCACATACTCGCCAACACAAAAATCAAACTCAGCCAGACTCTGCTTCGCCTCGGGAATCGAGTATTGATTGTGATACCGGCCAATATGACAGATGATGTTGTAGGCCGCACTCGCCGCGGTCAGCCAGGACGCGGGATCCAATCTGTCATGTTTGCAGAATTCCAGCGTGCGCATGGCAAGCTTCAAGGCGGCATCATCATCCGCTTGGGATTTCCCGTAAGTCGTTGTGGCGATGAATAAGTGGTAGTTCCCGTAGTTGGTGTAATTCGACGGATCCAATTCATACGCCAGCCTGAGCTTGTCCTCGGTGACCCCCTCGAGATACTTCTGGTGCGCCGCTGACAATGCCTGACCATTGGTCCTGCGGTGCGCGGCAGCAGCCATCTTCTTGATCTGGAGTTTGGCGCGGGTGTGGAAGGGCTCTTGCTCGCCTTCGGCCAACGACTGTTGATTTTCATCGTGAGCACCACATTCGCAGTTTTCACCGTGTTCGCTATTCTCGGCCCGACCATGATCATGACCTGCATGATCATGACCTGCGTGATCGTGACCTGCGTGATCGTCACAGCCCTCGGCACAACTGACATCGTGTTGGTGCCCTTCTTTGTTCAGAATGGCCTCATCCTCGTGAGTCTTTCCCTTGTGCCAGTAGAAGTCGATGGGGCCCTGCATTGCCAAGGCGAGAACCTTGCCATAGGGACTTCCCTTCATGCATGCCACGTTAGGCTCGTAAGAAAGTTGATCATCGGCATCAAACTTCTGTGCCATACCAACCCAAAGCCCCGCACCCAAAACGAGTGTGCAGCACATGGCTATTTTATGGGTGGTTGAATTCATCAAAAATCAGGCGGCGGGTTTGGCTCGATAGCACAGGGTCGAGAACATCGAGAGGACAAGTTTGATTCCTACGAAATAGGCAACTAACTGGAAAAATTCCGAACCCACCATACTCCCGTGCTTGAACACGAGTCGGGGCGTGAGGTCAGCAAGGTGATAGTGTGGCGAAATGACGTAGAGCCAATCCAGAAGGACGTTATCCTGGACCGTTGTCATCATTGCAAGGTAACCAACCCCATACATCCCGTAGACGCTCATGCACAGGGGAATCAGGTAACCGATCGTGCCTCCAAACCGGCTCCCCACAGCGGCGGCCATCATCACCAAGGGCATGACAACAAGCAGGAATAAGGCGGCATACTGCAGGTTAGTCGCCACCCACATGTCGGCCTGTGCACTGTCGCTAGGCATCGCCCCGATCAGGCAAACAGCGACCGTGACAGCCACCAAAGGCAGCAGGAAAGTAAGGCATGCGAGCCAGATCTGCATCATCTGACTCACCCGGGAGACCCCCGCGCTCAGGAAATAAGCACCCAGCCCGGATCGCGCGGTGTCATCGCCAAAGCGGGCGGCTTGGAAAAACACCCATGCAATGGCCACCACCCACAGGCAGATCCATGCTGCCTGCGCGCGGGCCGGCTCAATCAGCGACGGATTACTCTCGTGCGGCGTCAGGTAGGGAAGGATGATCGGCAATACAAGCACACACAAAAGTGCGATCAGCCAGACCTTGCGCTGGAGAATCGTGGCTAATGTTAGACGATAGAGTTGCATGACTAGTTAAGTTGCGTCTTCAGATCCCCCCATTGCTTCGGTGCATTCGCGCCAGAGAGGTGGACAATTTTGCCATCGCTGATCAGCACGGAGCTTTCCATTTCCATACTGTCGAAATCCGGGTGACAGCTCACCAGGCGAAGCACGCCCTCCTGGCGCTCGCTCCATAATTCCTGGAAAACCTCGCGTGCAAAGGCGTCGAGCCCGGTAAACGGCTCGTCGAGCAGCAAGATGTCGGAGCGGCCTTCCTGCACGGAAAACTCAGCCACCAACAAAGCCACCTTGCGCTTATTGCCGGTGGAAAGTTTCCCGTAGGGCTTGTGCACATCGAGCTCAAGCCGGCCGGCCAACTCCAGGGCTTGCTTGCAATCAGCCTTCTTGAGCAAACTTCTAAAAATAATTCGAGCGGACAACTCGCGATCAAAGACCAAGTCTTCACTCAGCAACTGGCATCGCCCCTCACATGAGTAATCACCATCCAAAGGCTTCAGCACTCCGGCCAAGGTCCTCAGCAAAGTCGTCTTCCCGCGTCCGTTTCTGGCCAGCAAGTAGTGCGTGCCGCTGCCGAGCACAATATCCCCGTCAGCTTCAGCTAACCGCTCCTGGTAGCCAATGCTCAACCCGCCGGACAGACCGACGCTCGGGTTTTTATCAGATGATTTCATGTAAGGTAGTAATGAAACTAAACAAGGTTTTATATTTATTAAAATATATTAGCAAGGAAAAAAGATTATCAATTGTACTTAATTAATCTTGCAAAAAACCAGCCCTGTGTGTCCACAGCCGGATCTTGAGCCCCCCCGTGAGCCAAAAATGATGCCCTTCGGGTGTGTTTCAGGGTTTCCTTTTTCGCCAAACCAGCTTATTCCAGCCCTACCAAACACCATGAGCAACCGCATCGACACCACTTTCCAGCGCCTTCGCGAACAGAATGACGCGGCATTCGTCGCCTACGTCTGTGCCGGAGACCCGAATCTGGACGCCTCTCTGGCGGCCGTCCGAGCCCTTGCCGATGCGGGAGCCGACGTCATCGAACTCGGAGTCCCGTTCTCCGATCCGCAGGCCGACGGCATCGTCAACCAACTCGCCGCGGAACGTGCGCTGAAGCATGGCATGTCAGTGCCCAAGCTGATGCAGTTCATCCGCGACTTCCGCAGCACCCACGACACGGCGATCGTGCTCTTCACCTATCTCAACCCCGTTTACGCCTACGGTTATGAGCAATTTCATACCGATGCCGCTGCCGCGGGGGCCGATGGCATTCTGCTTCTGGACCTGCCCCCGGATGAAATAAGCCAGAACAAGGAACTCGCCCGTTCCGAGGGGCTCAAGCATATCACCCTCATCTCCCCCTCCACTCCCCCCGCGCGGATGCAAATGCTTGCCGAGCAGTCGGAAGGCTTCATTTACGCGCTCTCACGCATGGGGGTCACCGGTGCGCAAGCAGCCCCGTCGGCAAGTATCGGCAGCTTGGTGGCATCGATCAAAAAACACACGGACACCCCGGTCTGTGTCGGGTTCGGCATCAGCACGGCTGAACAGGCCGCCGCCGTCGCCCTTGCCTCGGACGGTGTTGTGGTCGGATCGGCCATCGTCAACCAGATTGCCGAAAACGCCACCGACCCCGCACTCCCCGAAATCATCAGCACCTTCACCAGCCCTCTCATTAACGCGACCAAAAACTCCCGCCGCTAACCCGAACATCGTCATGACACTCCACTTTCATAAAATGAACGGCGCGGGCAACGACTTTATCGTCATCGATAACCGCAACCTCGAAACCAACCTCAGCCGGGCGCAGATCGCCTTTCTATGCGACCGCCAGCGCGGCGTCGGCGCCGATGGCCTGCTCGCGGTTGAACCGGCTGAGAAAGGCGCCGACTACAAGTTCCGTTACTACAATGCCGACGGCGGAGAGGCTGAGATGTGCGGCAACGGCGCCCGCTGCTTTGGCAAGTACACCGCCCGCCTGTCCGGGGACGGCACCCGGACCGTCAGCTTCGAAACCATTGCTGGCAGGCTGAGCGCCGAACTCATCGGTCACAATGTGCGCATCGCGATGTCGGACCCGTTCGACCTCGAACTCGATGCCGATATCCGCATCGACGGGCTCAACAAGGCAGTGCACGCCCTCAACACCGGAGTGCCCCATGCCGTCGTCTTTGTCGACGACCTGGAAAATTGCGATGTCGCCCGGCACGGGGCCGCCCTGCGCTACCACGACCACTTCGCCCCGAACGGAACCAATGCCAACTTTGCCAAAGTCATCGACGCCGACCACATTGCCATCCGCACCTACGAGCGTGGCGTGGAAGGGGAAACCCTCGCCTGCGGCACGGGCATGGTCGCCTGCGCCCTGATCCACCATCTACTCACCCAGGCCGCCAGCCCGATACGGGTCGATGTCGAGGGTGGCGAAACGCTCGAGATCGGGTTCGATAACTACGAGTCCGATTCCTTCTGCGATGTCACCCTGACCGGCCCCGCCGATTTTGTCTTTGAAGGAGACATCACCCTCTGATTTTCATCGTATCCCAACCCACCACCTCCCACCCAATACCATGTTCCAAGGCACCCACACAGCACTGATCACACCCTTCCGCGACGGCAACGTCGACACCGCCGCATTCCGCGCCCTGATCGACCGCCAGGTCGAGGGTGGGGTCGAGGGGATCGTCCCCTGCGGCACCACCGGCGAATCCCCCACCCTCGGACGCAAGGAGCACATGCGCGTCATTGAACTCGCCGTCGAATACGCCGCCGGCAGGGTCAAGGTCATCGCTGGCACAGGTGCCAATGCCACTGCCGAAGCCATCCAACTCACCACCGAAGCCGCCAAGATCGGTGTCGACGGCACCCTCCAGGTCTGCCCCTACTACAACAAACCATCCCAGGAAGGCCTCTATCAGCACTACAAGGCAATCGCAGAAGCCACTGACCTCCCCATGATGCTGTATAGCATCCCCGGTCGGTCCGTGATCGAGATTGCCGTTGATACCATCGCTCGCCTCGCGGCCGACTGCCCGACGATCATCGCCAACAAAGAAGCAGGCGGAAACCCCGAACGCGTCACCCAGATCAGGACCGCCCTCCCGGATGACTTCCAGATCCTCTCGGGTGATGACCCACTCACCATCGAATTCATGAAGCGCGGCGCTGTGGGGCTCGTCTCCGTAGCCTCCAACATCATCCCTAACGTCATGTCCGATCTCGTTCGCGCCATGAGCGAGGGGCGGATCGCCGAGGCCGAGGCCATCCAGGCCAAATACGAACCCCTGTTCAAAACCCTGATGTCCATCGACACCAATCCGGTCCCCATCAAGACCGCCGTCGCCCTTCTGGGTCATTGCAGCCGTGAAATCCGACTGCCCATGGTCAACCTCTCCCCGGAAAACGAAAGCCTTCTCCGCCAATCGCTCGCCGACTACGGATTGGTATAAATCATCTTTTTGCATCCCTTCAAGCTGGCTTCCCCTCGTCGCCGCCATGGCCCCAACCCTTCCGTTCCAACGCTACGAGCCTGGATGCGGCGAACGCTCTAACGCAGGCTAACCAACCCACCACTTAACCAAGCACCCAATGACCAAACTACTCATCACAGGACGCAGCGGCCGCATGGGCCAGACTCTCATCGAGGCGGCGAAGGAAAATCCGGACACCGAAGTCGCGAGCACTCATGACGAGTGCGATGACCTCGCCTGCTGTTTCCAGGACGTCGATGCCGCCATCGACTTTACCGTACATCACTTCACGAGCGCCGTCATTGATGCGGCACTGGCGACGAACACCCCGTTAGTCATCGGCACCACTGGCCACACTGACGGAGAAAAAGCGAGTATCATCGAGGCTGCCAAGACCCTGCCTATCGTCTTCGCCCCGAACTTCTCTGTGGGCGTCAACACCCTGTTTTGGCTCACCCGGAAAGCAGCCCAGATCCTCGGCAATGATCGCTTCGATATCGAGGTCACGGAAATGCACCACCGGCACAAAATCGACGCCCCCTCAGGCACCGCACGCCGCCTGCTGGAAATCCTCAATGAGGAAACCAACACGCAGTATGAAAAGGATGTCGTCCATGGCCGCGTCGGCAATATCGGAGCGCGTCCGCATCAGGAAATTGGAATGCACACCCTGCGCGGCGGAGATGTCGTCGGTGATCACACCGTCATGTTTGCCGCCGACGGCGAACGTGTCGAGCTCACCCACAAGGCGTCCAGCCGGATGACCTTCGCCTCCGGAGCCGTCCGGGCCGCCGTCTGGCTGCAAGACCAACCCGCGGGACTCTACGACATGCAGGACGTCCTCGGCCTGAAATAGTCCGTCGCTCCATTCCCTCATTCCCCCAATCATTCATTGAAATGGCAACACGTGCAGGCATCGCCCTTGGCTCCAACCTCGGAAATCGTTTGGCCCACCTGAGGACAGCACGTGACATGCTCCGCAAACTCATGCCGGAGGACGCGCTCTACATGCAGGCCCCCGTCTATCAGTCCGAGCCGCTCGACTGTCCGCCGAACTCACCCGACTTCTATAACACCGTCATTGAAATCGACTATGTAGGCCGCCCCCACGAGCTGCTCGAATACACCCAGGGCATCGAGTTCCACTTTGGCCGGGGAGTCGTGCACCAAACCAATGCGCCACGGATCATCGATGTCGACATCCTCTATTTCGGCGCCGAAATCATCGATGGTGGCATCCTCACCATCCCTCATCCACAGCTCACGCACCGGCTTTTTGTGCTGCAACCGCTGGCAGACATCCGCCCTCATTTGATTCTTCCGGGTGACAAGGCGACGATCAGCGAACACCTGCATCATCTTGACTCCGGCGAGCCCCCGCTTAATCTTGTGCAGTCCGAATGGTAGCCCCCGTAATACGTTGTGAACCCGACCATAAAAGCCAGCGCCATCAAAGCCATGAAAGGTGGGGGCCGCCCCGTCTCCGCACTCACCGCATATGATTATCCAACCGCCCGGTTACTCGATGAAGCCGGTGTGGACATCATCCTTGTAGGCGACTCCCTCGGCATGGTCGTGCTCGGATTCCCCGACACCACCCATGTGACCCTTGCCATGATGGAACACCACACGGCGGCGGTTGCCCGAGGTGTGCGCAACGCGCTCGTGGTCGGGGACATGCCCATCCACAGCTACCAAAACCCGCAGCAGGCGCTCGCCACCGCCCGCACGCTGGTCAACGCCGGGGCCGATGCCGTCAAACTGGAAGGCGGTATCCGCCAGGTCGAGAAAATCCGCACTATCATTGATGCCGGCATCCCGGTCATCGGCCACCACGGCATGCTCCCGCAGCGGGTGCGGGAAGAAGGCGGGTATAAAAAGAAAGGCAAAACCGAGGCGGAATCAAGCGCCATCCTCGAAGGCGCACTCGCGCTACAGGAAGCCGGGTGTTTCGCCGTCGTCCTGGAGAGCGTCGTGCCCGAACTCGCTGAAACCATCACTTCCCGTCTCGACATCCCCACCATCGGCATCGGCTGCAAAGGAACCTCCACCCGGCAAACCTGCGACGGTGAGATCGCCGTCATCACCGACATCATCGGCTCCTACCCATGGTTCGTCCCGCCCTTTGCCTCCGTCCGCGCCAATGTCGCTGGTGAAATCAATCACGCCGTGCGAGAATACATTGCCTCCATTCAATAATCCATTGCTGCGTTTTTCACTCCTTCATCCCTCCATTCCAAGTGCCCTCCCCTGACAAAATAGCCGCTCTTGAGGCCAGGATGACGGGCCTCGGAGTCACCGAGGACACCCTGATGGAAAAATTCATCCAGGGCAGCGGCAGTGGCGGCCAGAAAATCAACAAAACCGCCTCCTGTGTTTACCTCAAACACCTCACCAGCGGCATCGAGGTCAAATGCCAGCAACAACGGTCGCGCGAGCTCAACCGCTACATCGCCCGACGCGAACTTTGCGAACGACTCGAGGAAATCCGCGACGGCAAAAAATCCGCCCGCACCCAGGCCCGCGAAAAAATCCGCCGGCAAAAACGCCGCCGGTCACGCCGGTCGAAAAACCGCATGCTCGACGACAAGTCGAAACATGCCGAAAAGAAAAGCTTCCGCAAAGGGCCGGGAGCAAATGACTAATCAACTTGCTTCTTCCCGCCCACTTCTCCAATCTCCTCCTTATGCAGCAGTATCTCGACCTCCTCACCGACGTGCTCGACAACGGCGAAACCCGCACCGACCGCACCGGCACCGGCACGCGCTCGGTTTTCGGTCGGCAAGCCCGCTACGACCTCCGCCAAGGGTTCCCCTGCCTGACCACCAAAAAACTGCACCTCCGCTCCATCATCCACGAACTGCTCTGGTTCCTCAAAGGCGATACCAACATTGCTTACCTCAAGGAAAACGGCGTCCGCATCTGGGACGAATGGGCCGATGAAAACGGTGAACTCGGACCCGTCTACGGCCAACAATGGCGCGCGTGGGAAGGCGACGACGGCGAGACCATCGACCAGATCGAACGACTCATCGACGGCCTGAAAAACAACCCGCACTCGCGCCGCCATCTGGTCTCGGCGTGGAACGTCGGCAAAGTCGACCAAATGGCACTGCCCCCCTGCCACATGCTCTTCCAGTTCTACGTGCACGACATCGACTCGGAAAAACCCGGCCTGTCCTGCCAGCTTTACCAGCGCAGCGCCGACCTCTTTCTCGGTGTCCCCTTCAACATCGCCTCGTACGCGCTGCTCACCATGATGGTCGCCCAGGTCTGCGGCTACGAAGCCCGCGACTTCGTCCACACCTTCGGCGACCTGCACCTCTACAGCAATCACATCGAGCAAGCGAACCTCCAGCTGACCCGCAGCCCCAAACCTCTGCCCACCATGTGGATCAATCCGGAGGTGAAAGACATCCTCGGCTTCACCGGTGACGACTTCGAACTGCGCGACTACGATCCCGAGCCCCATATCAAGGCCGCCGTGAGTGTGTGAAACGCCCCATGAAAACCAAACTCAAACTCACCGCCATCGTTGCCATGACCCAGGACCGGGTCATCGGTAAAGACGGTGGACTCCCGTGGCATTTGCCCGAGGATTTAAAACTCTTCAAACGGCACACCACCGGACACCCTATCGTGATGGGGCGCAAGACCTGGGACTCCATTGGCAGACCACTTCCAAACCGTCAAAGTATCGTCCTGACACGAGACACCGCATGGACCGCTGACGGAGCCACCGTGATTCATGGCCCGGATGACCTCCAAAAAATCCAGCTCATCGACCCCCAAGTTTACATCATTGGCGGCGCACAGGTTTACAATCTCTTCATGCCAAAATTGGATGAAATCCTCGTTTCCCACGTGTATGAAAACTACCCGGGCGACACCTGTTTCCCTGAGTTTGAGAACGAGTTCCCTAACGCCACGGTTGTGGAAAAATACGAAACCTTCGAGCTGAGGCGATACACAAAGTAGGACAAGCTTCCCACTTGTCGGCTACCCAGGCTCACATCCTGCCGGCAAGTTGGAAACTTGCCCTACCATTCGCGCAACGTGTTTCGCGATCACATCCGCCTCAAGGTTCACTTTCTGGCCGACCGCCGCGTCGCTGAGCCGGGTGAGTTCCATGGTGTGCGGAATGATCCAGAAAACGGCGCTGTTCTCCCTGAGTTCCGCGATGGTCAGCGAGATGCCGTCGATCGCCAACGACCCCTTGTCGATGCAGAGCTGCTGGATATCACGGGGCAGGGCAACCTCCAGGCGATGGTCCTGACCATGCGGCGAGAGGTCGAGAATCTCACCGGTGGCATCGACATGGCCTTGCACGAAATGGCCACCGAAGCGGTCGCCCGCCAGCATCGCCCGTTCGAGGTTGACCAGCCGGCCTGCACTGAGCTCACCCAGCGAGGTCACGCTGAGTGTCTGTTTCAAGACATCAAAACTGGCCGTTTGATCGTCGCAGGCCGTGACCGTCAGGCAACAGCCATTGACCGCCACTGACTCGCCGTCGGCCAGCTCGCCGGCAAAAGGAATCTCAATCACAAGCCTCGCTTGCTCCCCACGCAGCTCTAACGAGCGCACCGTGCCAGTAGCTTCAATCAGTCCGGTAAACATAACACTATTTTTAAGTTAATGATCAGGATGGGCCGTCGCCTCCACCGGCTTCGGCACGTCCTGTTCGAAGATTTCCCCCTTGGTGGGATCGGGCCAGAGCATCATGAAGAGGGAAACGATGACCGTAGGGATCAGCGCGCCGAGCAGCAGCTTGGCGGGCGACACACCATCGCCAAAGAAGCGTGCGAGCAGCGCCTGCCCCGCCGGGTTGGGGGCGTTGGCTATCACGGTCAGCCCGCCCCCGGAAACAGCCCCGGCCAACACGGCATACTTGAACGCAGGCGCAAGGCCATCGACCTGGCTGGCCAGAAATGTGATCGCCGCATTGTCGTTAAAGGACGTCAACAAAACGGATCCGAGGAACAGAGGCAATTCCCCCAGGCTGGAGAGCACGGGCGCCAACCACCAACCCTGGAGCCCACCGTGGATCACAAGGCCGGCGAGAAAGAAACCCACAAGGATCGGACCGCGCAGATGCACCTTGTCCTGATGGTGCTCGGTCGCCTGGCGGAAGGCGAGGAAGAACAGGAAGCCCCCGACAAACATCGGCGGCGTATGGGAAAAAAATACCGTCCACCCCATAAAGACAAGATGCGTCAGTGTGATCCACAGCGGGATAGGCCCGCTATCCACCTTGAGGTCTCCCTTGCCATCGCCATCGGTGTCCGGAAGACCGGCACCCATGGCAGCAAGCTCCTTGCGGAAAAATACATAGTAGAGGATGCTGGAAGTCAGGATACCCAGCACCGCCTTACCTCCGAAGTGCACCAGCATCTCGGGCGTCGTCAGCCCCCATGCCGCTTTCACCATCAAGACCGGTGGTGCCGCAAAGTTGGTCAGGACTCCACCGACCGATATGTTGACAAAAAGCAAACCCAGGGTGGCGTAAGAGAATTTGGCCGACGGCTTCAGGCTGTAGAATTTCTTCGCCAACAGCATGGCGGCAATGGTCATGGCACCCGGTTCGGTGATGAATGATCCAAGGATGGGCGCGACAATCAGGATGGAAAGCCACCAAGCTGCCGGCGTCTCTTTCCCCAGCTTGGCAAAAAACCTCAGGGCGTTTTCAGCAAAACGCAGGACCGGGCGCGTTGAGGCAAACGTCATGATGATCACCACGAACATCGGCTCGGTAAAATTCACACTGGAGAGATAGACTTCGGCCGCGGTGATATCATAAAAGCCGACGATGGCGAAGATCAGCGCCAACACCCAGATACCGAAAATGGCTTCAATCTCGCCCAGGAAGTGCAGCAGCGTCGCCTTGAAGCTCACCATATCCTGCGCGGTAGCCGACTCACCCTTGATATTCATTTTGCGCCGAATCTGGGCATCGTGGTCATGCTGCACCTTGTGCGCATATTTTGTAATAGGCACCGCAAAAAAGGTATGGATGATCGCGATCAGAAAAATCAGGCTCGCCACCAGCAAAAAGGGCTCCTGTTCGGCACGGTAGCTGATTTTCTCCCAGATGCCGTCCAACTGGGCCGCCTTCTCCTCGGCGGCAAAACTCCCGATTTTCTCGACAAATTCAGGCGTCTTGGCAGCCTGACCACCGGCGGCACTTGCCGCAGGAACACCCAGGGTGGACATCATCAGAATCAGGATCAGGATCGTTTTGCTCATCGGTGCGCGATTCAATACCATAGGTCGGAGTCATGACAATGGCTATTTTCCCCAAAAAAGCTCGTCCCCCCGCGGGATCCATCTGTTATTCCCCCTTTATTCTATTGCCATTGCAGCGTAGGATGCCCGCGTGAAGGTCATCCCTCAGGTCGTCCGAAGGCAGCTCAAGGCACAAATGGCCAAATGGCGGCAAAGGGTCGCACACGAACTCTCCGGGGACACCGTGGCAGGCATCAGCGAGGGCAACGCGGTCAGCCTCTTTTTCGACGGGGACAGCGCCTACGAGGCCATGCTCGCCGCCATCGCCAGTGCCCGCCACTTTGTCCATCTGGAAGTGTACATGTTCCTCTCCGACCAAATCGGCCAGACGTTCGCGGCGGCCCTGTCAGAAAAAGCCCGCGAAGGCATCCCGGTAAGGGTGATTTACGATGCCATCGGGTCCTCCACCGCCAATGCCACGCAATGGGCCGGCATGCGCGACGCCGGCGTCGAAGTCGTCGCATACCACCCGCTCGACATAGGGAAGAAACACGCCGGAATCCCCGGGAGAAACCATCGCAAAAACCTCATCACCGATGGCACCCGCGGCTTCACCGGAGGCATGAACATCGGCAACCCGTGGTCACAGGAGCAACAACGCGAAAACGCCTGGCGGGACACCCAGATCAGCGTCCACGGGCCAGCCGCCAGCGATCTGAACCAACTCTTTCGCGACAGCTGGGAATACGTCACCAGGCAAATCCTGCCCGACATCGACACCCCCGCTCCCAGCCATGGAACCAGTCGCTGCATGGTGGTCGGCAGTCAGGGCCTCGGCAGCAGAAAACAAATCCGCCGGCTCTTTTCCGTCCATCTCGACCAAGCCCGCCACTCGGTGAAAATGACCATGCCCTATTTCGTACCTCCCCGACGACTCAGGAAATCCATGCGACGCGCCGCCGAGCGTGGGGTGCGCATCGCCGTGCTCGTGCCCCGGGATTCAGATGTTGCCCTCGTCGATTGGTTGCGCGAGGGGCTCTATCCGAAACTGCTCCGCTGGGGGGTGCGCGTCATCGAATACCTCGGCCCTGTGCTGCATGCCAAGACGATGGTGGTCGATGACAGCATCGCGATCATTGGCTCCAACAACTTTGACATCCTCTCCGTGCTGATGAACCGGGAAACGGCCTTGGTCGTCTTTGATGACGAAGTGGCGGAGGAACTCAATCGACAGTGGGAGAATGACCTGATGCTCTCCGATCGGGTTGCACCCGACTGGAAAGGCATCAGGCCATGGTGGAGGCTGATGATGGCAAAAGCGGGATGCTTCCTGATCCGAAAACTTTGATCCGGACAACATGGGACCCACCGCGCTTGCCACCGACACTACTTCGCCACCTTTCTGACCAGATCAGAAAACTCCGTGCGCAGCCCCTTCGGGTCTTTTCCGCGCCCGGCCTCGGCAAGCGCCCGGACAAGACCGTAATCCCCCTGCCCGGCGTGACTGCTGCCACGCTGAAGCATGCCAAAGAGACCTACCCCCGAGGCAAACTTGAAGTCCTCACTGGCATCCTTCCAGCCCGTGCCCGCATCGGTGACGGCCGTATTGAAGTAGGTGCTTTCCGTCTCCTTGGTCGCCTCCGGATGCTTGTAAGCGAGCTTCACCGTCATCATCTCGGGGCTGTCCACCACCTCGCGGGTCGCGGGTTGGGGCTGCACTTTGTTTTTTTGATACTTCAAGCCGTCAACCGCAGGTGCATCCTCGCCATTACCGGGGACAATCTCGTAAAGTGCGGTCACCGTGTGGCCCGCCCCGATCTCGCCGGCGTCGATAAGCTTGTTTTTAAAATCCTCCGCTTTCAGCATCCTGTTCGCATACCCGATCAGACGATAGCTCTTCACCTTGGCAGGATTAAACTCAACCTGGATTTTCACATCCTTGGCAATCGTCACCATGGTTCCCATCATGTCATCGAGGAAAACTTTCCGACCTTCGCGCAGGTTGTCAATGTAGGAATAATTCCCATTTCCTTTGTTGGTAATATCTTCGAGCATGGCATCATTCAGGTTGCCCTGGCCAAAACCCAACACACTCAAAAAGACACCGCTCCTGGCTTCGCGCTCGACCATGCTGACCAGCGCCTGCCGATCCGTTAGCCCCACGTTGAAATCACCATCCGTGCCAAGAATCACGCGGTTCACACCGCCTTTGACAAAGTGCTTTTTCGCCATCTTGTAGGCCAGGGTGATGCCGGCGCCCCCATTGGTCGAACCACCGGATCGCATGCCCGCCAGCGACTTGAGAATGCTTTGTCGCCCGTCCTCATTCACGTAGGTAGGCGGCAGGGCAAGTCCCTGGGCGCCGGCATACACCACGATACTCACCGAGTCGTCCGCATTGAGCTCCCCGAGCAGGATTTTCATCGAGTCCACCAACAACGGCAGCTTGTCCTGGCTGTTCATCGAACCGGAAACATCAAGCAGAAACACAAGGTTCGCCGCAGGACGCGCCTCGCGGACGATTTCCTTCCCCTGCAAACCCACCTTGACCAACCGGTGCCCCGGGTTCCAAGGACAGGAAGCCGTTTCCACATGCACACTGAAGGGATGCCTCCCCTCGGGTTGCGGGTAGGCGTAGTTGAAATAATTAATCATTTCCTCGATGCGCACCGCATCGGCGGGCACCGACTGCCCGCCATGGATCATCCGACGCACATTCGTGTACGACGCCGTATCCACATCCACGGAGAAGGTCGAGAGAGGTTCCTCCCAGGGGGATTTGAACACGTTGTCGACCAGGGCGCCATAACGGCTACCGGGAGCGAGCGCAGCCCGCCCCACACCGTCGGGCACAGGCCTGCAAGCAACCCCCGTGGCATCAGAATCGTGTCGCTTGAGATATCCACCGTTTGATGCTATTTCCCGGGGTTCCTGACTCTGTCCCCTCTTTGTATTCCTGACATTTCCCGCCACCGAGGCGGAATCACGGGCCATCGTGCCGGATATCGCCGCAGGTACGGGCGGATGGGGGGCAGACGCCCTCGCCGACTCACCTTCCAACACGGGCCCAGCCGACCGATTCGCCCTCGCAGACAACTGCGGGCTCGTCAGAGGCATGGGCTCCGGACGCGCAGGCGGGCTGACATCGTTTGCCCATTCCACCTTGTTCCCGGCTGCTGCAGGAGCCTGTTTGCCAGAGTCCTTAGTTTCCGCACCCATGACAGATCCATCCCCGAACGCGGCTGCCTCAACCTGATGGACACCATTCATCGCCAGGTCACTGTCACGTTTCTGCTTCCACCCGTAAAACCCGACAGTTGCCACCGTCAATGCCGCGGCAATTCCGATGCCCGTGCCGACTCTGCTTTTTCCGCGACGAGATCCACGGGGCATCGCCACCACCCC
The DNA here is from genome assembly GCA_041548785.1 of Oceaniferula sp. GTDB lineage: Bacteria > Verrucomicrobiota > Verrucomicrobiia > Verrucomicrobiales > Akkermansiaceae > Oceaniferula. The sequence continues at coordinate 8,166 of JBFERY010000039.1, read as the reverse complement.
ATCCTCCTCATCCAGCCGCTGTTCCAGGGACGCGATAAACTCCCCATCGTCCTCCCTCCCCCTACGGGCGTGCTCGTGAAGGAGGGCATCAATCATTTCATCTTCGTTTTTCATTTTCTTAAGTCAGTTGTTAGGATTGCTTTTTTCAAATTTTCTCCACCTTGAGACATTCCCGCAGACCTCCGCGCGCCCGCTCCAGGCGTTTGCGTAGCGTGCCACTCTGGACACTCAACACACGCGCAGCTTCATCACCGCTGTAGCCATCGTAATAAAAAGCCTTCACCGCATCCGCCAGGCTCTCAGGAAGTTTTTTCAGGCAAAGCTCGAGCCGGGTAAAGACACCGCCATGATCACGCAGGCCGTCCCATTGTCTGGCATCGGCTTCAAGGAATTCCAGCGTCTCATCATCAAGAACGACCTCGCGCGCATTCTTGCGCAATGACTCGCGCCACTTGTTTCGCACAATCCCGCGCATCCACGAACCAAAGTCCCGGGTGACATCGAAGGTTTCCAAGTTCCGCCAGGCCACCACAAAGGCGTCCTGCACAATGTCGCGCGAGGTATGCTCTTCCTTCGTGAGAGCCCTGGCATAGGCCAGTAAGCCACGATGGTGCTCTCTCACCAGAATGGCAAAGGACTTTCGGTCGTACCCCGTTTTCATAGTTCGTAATGTATCCACAGCTTGCATCATCTTCACCCGTGATTGCCCCAAACACGAGAATTTGTGACAAGTTTCCGCAGAAATTCGGATTTTGGTATTTGGTGTTTGAATTCTGGAGTTTAAATAACCCCCATGCCTGCCGCCCGCGTCTTGATAGACGGACCGTCCGAACTGGTCTTCGACTACGCCATCCCCGAGGGAATGGACGCCCAGGCAGGATGCCGCGTCAGAATCCCACTGCGCAACAGGTCCTCCACCGGCACCATCCTCGATATCACCGAGGAAATGCCCGCCAACTTCACCCTCAGGCCGATCGACGAGCTGATCGATCCCGAACCACTGATCACCCCGAAGCTCATGGAGCTCGGGAAATGGATGGCCGATTACTACGGCACCCCGATGGAGCTCGTCATGCGCGCCCTGATCCCCGAGTCCGTCCGCCAGGAATCGCACTCGGAAAAAACCCGCAAAATCGTCCACATCACGGAAAAACCCGATGAGGAGGCGCTGGCAAAGCTCGCCAGACGCGCACCACGCCAACACCTCATCCTCACCCTGGTCGAAGCCGCAGGTGGCGAAATGTCACTGGCCGACCTCGGTGGCGGGTCTGTCACCGCCTCCGTGAAATCACTCGCCAAAAACGGCTACGTCACGCTCAAGGACGAAGCCGTCCGCCGCGATCCGGATGAAGGTGAGGAATTCCTCGAGGACAAGGCACTCAAACTCAACAGCGGCCAGACCATTGCCATGGAGCAGGTGCTCGCCCAGATCGACCAGCCGGAAAAACCGATGCTCATGCACGGAGTCACCGGCTCAGGGAAAACCGAGGTCTACCTCCAGGCCGCCCAGCGCTGTATCGACCTCGGCAAAAGCGTGCTCGTCCTCCTGCCGGAAATCTCGCTGACACCACAGACAGTCCAGCGCTTCAAATCCCGCTTCGCCTCGATCCAGGAGCAGGTCGCCGTGCTCCACTCCCACTTGTCCCAGGGAGAACGCTTCGACGAATGGCACCGCATCCGCACCAGCAAAGCACGTATCGTCATCGGCGCCCGCAGCGCCGTCTTCGCCCCCCTCACCAACCTCGGCATCATCATCGTCGATGAAGAACACGAAAACTCATACAAGCAGGACAGCGCCCCACGCTACCACGGACGCGACCTCGCCGTGCTCCGCGGCCATCTGGAAAAATGCGCCGTGCTGCTGGGCTCCGCCACCCCGTCACTGGAGTCGTTTCACAATACCGAGTTAGGCAAATACCAGCTCCTCAGCCTGGAAGAACGCGCCGACCACCAATCCCTTCCGATCATCCGCATCATCGACATGCGCATCGAGGGTAAAAAACACAAGGGCGGCCCGGCCATCCTCTCCGACCCGCTGCGCGGCCATATGGAAAAAAAACTCGCCGAGGGCGAACAGGTCATCCTCTTTCTCAATCGACGCGGCTTCGCCCGCTCCCTCCAGTGCCCGGGCTGTGGCCACGTCTGCGAGTGCCGCCACTGCGCCCTGCCGCTGACCTATCACCGCGCCGAAGAACGGCTCATCTGCCACATGTGCGGCCACCAGGCGATCACCCCGCGCAAGTGCCCCGAATGCGGCGACCAGGCAATCCGCTTCCAGGGGTATGGCACCGAACAAGTCGAGGGGGTGCTCAAAAAATGCTTCCCGCAGGCCCGCCTCGCCCGCATCGACACCGATACCATGCGCCGCAAAAACGCCCTGCGCGACACCCTGCGCGCGTTCCACCAACGGAAAATCGACATCATCATCGGCACCCAGATGATTGCCAAGGGACTCCACTTCCCCAACGTCACGCTGGTCGGCGTGCTCAATGCCGACCTCGGCCTGCACGTACCCGACTTCCGCGCCGGTGAGCGCACCTTCCAGCTGCTCACCCAGGTTGCCGGCCGCGCCGGTCGCGGCGAGCTCGAAGGCGAGGTCATCATTCAGACCTTCACCCCGCACTCCCCGTCCATCCAGTTTGCCCGCCACCACGATTTCCTCGGCTATGCCGACCAGGAACTCGAATTCAGAAAACAGTTCGGCTACCCGCCCTACACCCACTGCGCCCTGCTCGGCACCCGCTCCAGCCACGAGCGCCGCGCCGAGTTCACCCTGGAAAACCTGCACCAAAGGCTCAAGGCCGACCTACCCGCCAGCATCACCCTCGGCGAACCCCTGCCCGCGGCACTCACCAAGGCCCACGGCCAGTACCGATTCCAGCTGATGCTCCTCGGCCATTCCGCCCGTGGCCTGTCCCGCCACGTCAACAAAATCCTCGCCCAGACGCCACCGCCCGAGGACGTCACCATCGTCTTCGACATGGACGCCATGGGATTTTAGTTCATTTTTTCACTTTTTGGTATTTGGCGTTTGGTATTTGGCGTTTAAAACACCCACATGTCCTTCCTGGAACTCCAAGACGTCAAGACCCATTTCACCCTCCGCAAAGGAATGTTGGCGGGAAAAACCATCCATACCGTCAAGGCGGTCGACGGCATCAATCTGACCATCGACCACGGGGAAATCCTCGGTCTGGTGGGCGAGTCCGGTTGCGGCAAATCGACGCTCTCCCGCACCATCATGCAGCTCATCCCGGCCACCTCCGGTTCCGTGATCCTCGAAGGCCAAAACCTGTCCACACTGCGTCATCGCGAAGTCCGGGCAAAACGACTCGATTTCCAAATGATTTTCCAAGACCCCTACGCCTCACTGAACCCGCGCATGACCGTGTTCTCCACCCTGGCCGAGGCGATCAAACAGCGCCACCCCAAACTCAAAGGCCAAGCGCTCGACCAAAAAATCGCGGCGCTGATGGAGCGCGTCGGCCTCGACCCGCGCTTCATCCAGAAGTACCCGCACGAGTTCTCCGGCGGCCAGCGGCAACGGATCTCCATCGCACGCGCCCTCGCCCCCGAGCCGAAACTCATCATCGCGGATGAACCCGTGAGCGCGCTTGACGTCTCCATCCAGTCCCAAATCCTCAACCTCCTGCTGGAACTCCGCAAAGACCTCGGTCTGACCATGATTTTCATCTCCCACGACCTTTCCGTCGTGCGATACATCGCCGATAACATCGCCGTCATGTACGATGGAAAAATCGTTGAATACGGCGATGCCGAAGATGTCTTCAACAACGCACAGCACGACTACACCCGCAAATTGCTCGATGCCATTCCGCATATCGCACACAGCGCCTGAGAACTCCCTCCTATTTCCATGGGCAAAAAAAACACCAGCTCCCGCCGTATCCAGGCTCGGCACTATCCCACTTACTGGCTCTATCGCACATTCGAGTTCTTCCTGCGGCTGATGCCGATGGAACTCGTCTGTGTCATCGGCGGCGCATTGGGACAGGCCGGCTGGTTACTGATGCACGGCCGCCGGGAAATGGTCATCCGAAACCTCCGGATCGCCCTCGGTGAGGAACTCGACATTCAAGAGATCCGCAACCTCTGCCGCCAAACATTCCGTAACTCCGGCGTCAACTTCCTCGCCAGCGTCCGGGCAACGACCATGTCGGCGGACGAACTTCGCAAGCGCATGAAAATTGACGGCATCGAGCACCTTGAATCAGCGACCGCCCAAGGACACGGCGCCATCCTCCTCCTCGCCCACATGGGCAACTGGGAAATGCTGACTCAAATGCACCTGGTCGCCCCCTGCCTTGTGCCGCTGGCCGGACTCTACCGCCCGCTCGACAACCCGCTGCTCGACCGGCTCATCAAGCGGCGCAGGCAGAGCATGGGCACCACGTTATTCAGCAGGCGCGACGGCTTCTTCAAACCCATCTCCCACCTCAAGTCCGGCGGAACCCTCGGGGCTATCGCCGACCAGCACGCTGGCGACCATGGCATGGCCGTGCCTTTCTTCGGCAAGCTCACCTCGATGACCAACCTGCCGGCACTCCTGCACAGACGCACGGGTGCCCCCGTCATCCCCGTCTCCATGGTCACCTGCTCCCCGGGGAATTGGCGAATCGTGGTACATCCAGCCCTCGACATCAACGAGGAGCAGAAAAAAAATGCTTCGGAGATCACCGCGCTCTGCGCCAAAGCCTACGAGACCGTCATGCTCGAGCACCCTACCGACGTGCTCTGGATGCACCGCTACTGGCGTGTCGGCGCCAAGTCCCCACTCAAAATCGACGGCACCCAGAAAAAGAAACCCACCGCCGCCGAGTCCGCCGCCCGCAAGCCCTTCAACGTCCTGGTCTTCACCGGCCGTTCCACCACGGCAGATGAAGATCTGCAGCATCACCTGCACCATCTCAAGCACTACCGCCCTGACATGCGCGTCACTCTGGTGGGACAGCATTCCCTGTCCCCGGAAGCCGACCATTTCATCCCCTTCGACCCCGCAGAGCCACCCCATCTCGTTGCCAACGCCATCCGGGATTACGACCTCTCCCAGACAATCCCGTTCGACTGTGCACTGGACTTAACCCCGGAAGCGTCCGGAGCCAGGATCCTGGAGATGGCCGAACTCGCGCGTATTTTCACCATGCGGGGGAAACACCAAAGTATCAGCACGAAAAAGCTTTTTGCGGATCTCGGCACCAGCAGCACCGGTGCCTACCTGCGCAGCCTCGGCCTCCAATCCTAACAAGATCATCACTGTGCCTAACATCCAGTCACCGGACAAAGGGTGGAACCCCTTTGCTCACCATCTTGCCCGTGACGGCAAGCTCTGGCTCTGGATTGTCCTGCTCCTCTTTACCTCCCGCCTCATCCTCGTCTGGCAGAACCGCCAGAGCATGGCGGATGACATCCCCTTTTCGTCCTATTCCCTCGCCTTCCTCACAGGCTTCAGGTTTGACATGCCAGTGGCCACAATCTTCGTCGTACCTAGCTTCCTCTGTGCCTGCCTTGGCACCCTCATTCCGATGACTAAAGTCACCAATGCCCTGCGCGCTGTGACCACCTACCTGTTCACCATCCTCTGGGTGATCATCACCACCGTCACCCTCGGGTATTTCAAGGAATACCACAACCAGTTCGACGCACACCTGCTAGGAGTCGTCTACGATGACCTCGACGCCATTGTCAAAACCATCTGGAACTCCTACCCAGTCGTCACAGGCTCACTGGTGATGATCGCTATCGGTGCCGGGCTCATTTTCCTCGGTCGGCGCTGGATACGCGCCCCCTTCCCCCTGCCTGCCCTCAAAAAACCAGCCAATACACTGGCCTGCGCTGCTGTGACCCTACTTCTCTTGGTCATGCTCGCCATTGGCCTGCGTGGCTCTCTGGGTCGTCGCCCCATGCAGCAGAAAGACGCCTCCCGAACCAAGGATCTGGTGCTGAACCGCTGCATCATCAATCCTTTCAGCTCACTCAGCTACGCCATCAAATCCCACCAGGAGCTGATGGCCGGTGACGGCCTCTCCACCTATCTCAAGAAGAGAAGCATTCTGACGGCATTCCGCAACTACGCAGGAAACGACAACATCCAAACGGTCGATGATGCCTTCCGCCGTACTGCCGAGGGACGCCGGGGAACCAAACCGCGCCACATCTTTCTGATCGTCATGGAAAGCTATGACGGCTGGACCATGTTTGACCGACACGCCGACTGGAACATCGCCAACGAACTCAAGCAACTTGGTGATGAAGGTATCTACGTCCAACATTTCCTCGCCGGCTCGCGCAGCACCATGACCTCGCTGGCGTGCATCATCGGAGGCATGGCTGACGCCGGCGTGATCACCAATGAGCGGTCACGCCCCAACGAACCCGCATACGCCACGGCCATTGCCCTGCAAATGAAGCGGCTTGGTTATCAGACCCACCTGTGGTACGCGGGCTACGGCGGCTGGGCTCGCATTGAGGACTTTTGCATCGAACAGGGCTTCGACCAGACGCACACGGCCTCCAGCATGGACCAAGGACATGACACCAATGAGTGGGGAGTCACAGACGAGCGACTGTTTTCCTACATCAAGGAGAATATCCCTCAGGATCAGCCCACGTTCAACTTGGTCCTGAGTTCCTCGAACCACCCACCCTACAGCGTCGATCTCAGCAAGGCCGGATGCCCGCTCTCTTCGGTGCCCGCAGCCTATCAAAAAGACTTTGAGCACGGTATCGCCTCGTTGCGCACGCTCGGTCATCACTGGTACGCGGACAAGTGGATGGGCGATTTCGTGCGTCATGTCTCAGCTGAAATACCAGACTGCCTGTTCGCCGTCACCGGCGACCACTGGAGCAGGAAGTTCCCCGGGCCTCTTCCGACCGATCTGGAGAAAGCCACCGTCCCCCTTGTCCTCTACGGCCCCGGCACCCTCCCCGAAAACCTGGATGGAAAGCAGCTCCGCGGCAGCCACTACGACCTCGGTGCCACGCTTATCGAACTCGCTGCCGACCCCGGCTTCCAGTACCACGCCATCGGCCGCAACATCCTCGACACAAAGGCTGACGATGTCGCCATGTCACGCCTGTGGATCATGGGAGACAATGCCATCATGAATACCATTGGCGAGCGCCGTGTGAAAACACTCGACGGGGAGCGCCTCGATAAATGCCCTCCGGAAATCGAGGCCGCAATGAAGCAATACAACCTCGTCCATGGCATCTCATGGTGGCGCCTACGCAGAGGTAATGCCCTGCCTGAAGAATAAAGACCCGACCACATGAAGACCATCAGCAACGAACAACTCGCTACCCTGTGCAGCAACGGCAGGCAGATTGCATCTCTCGGCGGCTACCCGGCGGTGGTCATCCATCCGGACGGCACGATCACCAAGATCTGGGCACAGAGAAAACGCCTCTTCTCCTCCGCCAACCTGAACCCCTATCACAAACGTTTCGTCAAAAACGCCGGCATGCTCGCCAGCCGCGGCATCGTTGTCCCCGAGATCCTTGACCATGCCGTGCTCGAAGGCAGCCATGTCGGCATCGTCACCTACCGGGCACTGCCCGGCCACAGCGTCCGCGACCTGCTCAAAGACTCACCCGATGAGGTGGATATTCCGGGACTATGTGATTACATCTTCGACTTGCACGAAAAGGGCGTCCTGTTCCGCTCGATTCACCTTGGCAACATCATCCACCTCCCCGACGGCGACTACGGCCTGATCGATTTCACCGATGTCAAATACTTCAACGGCCCCGTCCCGCTTGCCCGCCGGGCTGCCAACCTCGCCTTCCCGCTACGTTATCGGGAGGACGTCGAACGCATCGAAGTCGCCAAGTTACCCAGCCTCGTCGACGGCTACCTCACGCTTCTGGACCTGGACACACCGGCGCGGGAGCAGTTCGTCAAGACATTCGAGGATTACCTGAGGCGCTGAAACACGCCTGGGAACAGCGCATCCTCACCCCGGTGTCGGCGATAGAATTTCTGCGCGCGCTTGCCGACAGCCTGCCAGAGCCCGGCGTCATCGCTCAGCTTCTTTTTCCAGTCCGGCCCCAGATAGACACGGAGAAACGCAACCAGATCGCGGTCGGTTACACCACAATCAAGCGCGGAAAACAACAAGGCACCCAAATCCTTCACCAACCATCGCC
>JBFERY010000038.1:0-25059 GCA_041548785.1 Oceaniferula sp. | reverse complement strand
GTCGTCCGAAGCTCTTATTGGTGGGTGAAGCGCCGGTATTGCTGTGGACATTGACGAACTCGCTATCGGCTGGGTCGACATATTCGGGCAGGCGTTGCACTACGGCCTCTGCGTAGGCTCTGGCGGTTACATTAGCTTTCGCATCCCATGCCTCACCACAGACTCTGATGACAAAGGTATCCGCGCGGACGGTGGCCGCGGGTTCGAGCAGGCGCATCAGGTCGCCTTGGCAAACCCAACCTGGTGCTCCGGCAGCAGGATTGCCTACCGATGCAAGAGGTGTCTTATAGGAATAGAGATCGGCATCAGTGATGTCGGCCGCGGCAAGCTGAACCTGATCCAGAAAAGCTTCATCGTTGATTCCGGCTGCTGCAATCGCCGACTCAAGGGCACCCATGCGGGTGAGTTCGGAGTCCGGTCCAATGCGGCGATTTACAAATTCGGACATGGAGAGGAAGGGGCCACGCTTCCGCACCTGATCCACGATGTTGGTGGCAAGCTCGTCCAATTCCGTTGTATCGAGATCCCTGTAACCATTCCAGTCGTTAGTTAATGCATTGTCTATTTTTTCGAATATGACATCTCCGGAAACCATACCTCCATTGATTAGCGCCATCGGCATCACGGGAGCTCCAGAAGCAGTGTGTTTCTGAATCTCGGCATTTTTTGCCCAAAGCGTCATCACATCCTCTTTGCTGGCTGCGGCGAGCATGGCTTTCCATGCTTGCACGCTGGTCGAGTTCACGTTGAATGGCCCCTTGACCATCTGGTAGGCGGCGGCCTTGCTGTAGGCATCATCCTTAGGCTTGCCTCCGCTGAAGAGTTTGCTTTTCGCAGTCGCCACGGTTTCGCCATTCGGGAGGTAGGGTTGATATGCTTGGGACAGGAGTGGAGCGTCCCCATTCATGAAGCGCTCAAACACTTCTGCAGGATCATCGCTATCAGCCTGCGTGAGCCCTATCTCCGTTGCAAAAGTCGAGAAGTAGAAGCGGTCATATAACGCGTGATTGGCCAACACCCCGTGGTCGAGCAAAGCGTAATCAGCCACTTCTCCGGCGGCCATCTTCACCTTGCTGGTCGAGAAGACCGGAGTGATTCGCGAGTTGCCTATCGGTTGCACGTAGTTCGGCAGGTAGGGCGAAGCTAGCACGTTCGAACGCCGGAAGTCCGCGATTGTCTGCATCGGCCCCAGAGGTAGTTCAAGGTAGCTTCCCGACTTGATCCCGCGCTGAGTCGTATTGCCGGTCAGCAGAGAGGTGCGGTTGAGGGCATCGAGGTTGAAATAGTCCTCGACCTGGCCCAGATTGTAGAACGGCTGGACGTTCAGTTCGTGCGAATGGGCCCCCGGCTTCTCTTTTGAGAGATCCATGAGGGCCAGCGGACGCGCCGGATTGTGGAAGAGGTAGGGCATCCCGGCCAGACGGCCGTCCCGGAGGGCGCTGCCAGCCCCAGCGGCAATGCGGCCGCCATTGTCATAGACTCCGCCGCTGGTGGTCCGGGCGTACGCGGAAAACACGCAGAAGGTCTGCGCAGCCACGTGTTCGGAAATAGGATCCTCATCCGGAACATAGGCGCTACCGGCCGTGAAGGTGCCGGTGCTGTAGACTTCAGGGGCAATCCCATCCGCAAACAGGTCGGCATTTGGATTGCCATCGTCTGCACCCAAGCCGAAACGGAGTCCTCCGTAATCGTAGTCCTCACCCGCCACGGTCACTTGGGCGCGCACATCGAACCGGCTGTCATCAATGCCCGAGCTCGTAGTGCCTGTGACCGGCTGCCGGATCGCACATTCCACCCGCAATTGCCCATCAGGCACTCCATCAGCATTCGCGTCCTTCAGGGCGAAATACGGCAGGTACCTATTATTAGGTCTAGGCGGGGTAGGCGTCTGGATGTTATTCGCTCCGTCCGGCGTGAATTTCGGGCGGATCACATCCGAATCGAAGCCAAAGCAACGGCCGTAATACCCGGGCTTGGCCTTGCGGCCTTTGTCCTCATTAAAAAATACGTCGCCGAGATATTGCGCTTTGGTATTCGTCCACGTGTAGCTCGGATCCAGGTAAGGCGAGCAGACCAGCGATTGTCCCGGCTTCATCACGGTCGGCCCGTTGATATTACTATAATCGGTTTTTCCCCAGTTTTTCCAGTCGGCGATCCTGATCGTGAAATCCGTTTTTGACCTCCCATTTTTGTGGTTCTGGAAAAAGTAGTAGCTCAAATTCAGCAAGCGCGTGTTGATGGGTTGACCGTCGAGGTAAATCCGGAAGGAGACTGGAATGTTGTCCATTGTCACCTTCATTTTATCGAAGGAAATGTTGACGTTGTAGGGATTGTGCAGGGTGACAATCGGTGTGAAGACGAGATGCCCGAGGAATGGATAGTTACGACTTTCGGCATCCCTCATATTGCCAGTGGCACCCGGGTGAGTATCGCGGATGACGATGGAGAACATCATCTCCACCTTCTGGATCACGGGGCCCGGAAAGAAAGTCTGCGGAGGTCCGGCGTTGTTCTCATCCAAGGTCAGCTGCTGGGTCGGAGACTGGGCGAACAGCGGATTGGTATTCACGTTCTCGAGCACCTTGAAGCAGTTGTAATAACTCGACAGGTTGCTCCAATAGGGATCCGAGACGCCGGTGATTCCGGTGGTGGATTGATAGAGGCGCTGGTCCTCGAACTCGGCCGGCAGGCGAATGTCGGTGGACGAGCTGCTCATTTCAAAAATGGAGGACAGGTCCTGCTTGAGTCCACCGTGGCGGACGTCGGTCAGCAGTCCCAGCGAGTAGGGTGTCACGTGATGGCGGAACGGCTTGATCCCGCCCGGTATGCCCCCGTCCAACAGATCGACTTGATTGAGGTCGATGATTTTGTGGGCGGCTTTTTCAACGAGTTGGAAGGCCTCGTTACCTTGATCGCTGGGTAGGTAGTCAAGAGAAGTGGTTTCGCCGGATCCCGTTTGCACCTCCATCACCGAGGTGTTGGGGCGATGGCCGGCCAGCAAGGCCAATTTTTGGGACAAGGTCTTGTTCTTGTTAGGATCTCGGTAATGATTGATCCGCGCTTTTACCGCCTCGTCGGCGACATGCCAGGCATAGGCCCCAACGGCTTGCCCGTCGGGTGAGATGGGCACCAGGCCGGCGAACACCTTGGAGTCATCCGAAACCCCCTTGCCCAGCGAACCTTCGCCGATTAGCTCGATGGTGTCACCGCTCCAAGCGGTGTTTGCAAAATCAATACTGTTGGACGGCTTTGGTGAGGAGACCAGCCACCCGCGAAATCGGTCTTCCTTCTCGGAGTCGTAATTCAAAGGGCTACTACTGTTGGGGTTGTAATCCCATGATTCCCAGATCCCGGTGAGATGCGCTTTTTTCACCGGGGATTGTGTTGTGGACAGGATATCCGATGTCGCGGAGGCCGCCGTGTCCGGACCCGCCTGCCTCTGCAATTCGCCAATCGCGAGCATCAGCGCCAGTCGCGCATTCGCCCGGGCTTCCGCCATCGCCCTGCCATTCTGGCTCGAACGCAGTTCGATGGTGCTCAGGCTCAGCATTGCCAAGGCGATCATCACTAGCAGCACCATTACCGAGATGGTTGCGATCAGGGCGAAGCCTCTCTCGGTTCCTTGCCTAACCATGCCGCGGGAGCTTGTCACGGGCTGGCCCTGACCGGCATTTTGCCTGTGTATGGTGTGGATGGGAGTGTGCAAAAATCGCATGTACTGAACTATCCGTGCATGGTGCGTGGCGCAACAAAATAGTAGTCGCCAAGCGACCCCTGTTGGGGGTCGTGTGCTGCTGGATCGGGTGCCTTTCTCGAGAGAAATATGGGCGCGAGTATGCATCCATCAGGGTAAAATTTGCCTGGTGCCCATCCCGGGCCAGTTAGGCCGTCATGGAGCATGGCGGGAGATGGGGGGGCGGGGGCTGTGTTGTCATGGCCCATCGTTATGGGGAAGCCGCTCTCGTTCGCGCCGTCGATGGTATCGGCTACTCTAATTGCGACGCTACTATTCGAATGGTCGAGCTACTGCGGGATGATCTCGAAGCGGAACGTGTTGTTGTTGCCGAGGTATTGCTTGGCGAGGGCGTTGATTTCTTGGAGGGAAACGGCTTGGTAGTCGGCGTCGCGGGTGCGTGCCCAGTCGAGGCGGTATGGTTGCTGTTGCGATTGTGACATGACGGTGCCGAGCCAGTAGGAATTTTGGCGCAGGCTTTTTTTCAGCTCACTGAGGCGCGGTGCGATGGCCCGGTCGAGCTCGTCCTGGGTGGCGCCATCGGTGGCGAGTTGGTGGCCGATTTCGATGATGAGTTTGCCGATGCGTTCGGCCTGCTCGGGTTTGCCGGGGCTGACGGCGAGCAAGTAGCCGAGGTCTTTGTAAGTATCGCTGGGTTGGAAACCGGCGTAGGGGCTGTAGGCCTCGCCGAGTTCCTCGCGGATTTTCTCACGCATTCGGTTGGAGAGGATGGAGCTGAGCACACCGAGGCGGCGGGTGGTCGCGATGCTGTCCTTGGTGAGTCCGGTGGCTTTCCAGACGACGATGGCGGTGCCCGTCGGGATACGGCTTTCGAAGGTGTAGCGTTTTTCCGCGGGCGGCATGGGGAGGTTGGCGAGGATGCGCTCGGCGTCGTAGGCGGGCTTGGTGCTGGCCCGTTGGGGCAGGGCGCCGACGGTGCGTGTGAGAAGAGGGACCAGTTGTTCCGGGTCGAAGTCGCCGACGATGGAGAGCTCGAGGTAGTCATTTTTCAGGGCGGGTGCGACCCATGCTCTGACATCCTCGGTGGTGAGCGCCTGCGCTTGTTCCTCGGTGGGGAAGATGAAGCGGGGGTCGTTTCCGCGGAGGAAGGCATTCATTTTCGCCTGGGCACCGGCAGGGGTGTGTTTCATCTGGGAGAAGATGGCGGGGAGTTGGGTTTTGAACAATCGCTCGGCCTCGGGGCGCAGTCCAGGGTCGGTGAGGTAGGCGCAGAGAAGCTGCAGTTGGAGTTCGAGGTCATCGGGCGTGGTTGCGCCGGAGAGGGTGAATGCATTGTCGCCGACCTGGAATCCGACACCTGCGTTGCGCCCGGCAAGGATGCGTTTGAGGTCGTCGGCGCTATGTTTGCCGAGTCCACCGGCGGAGAAGATCGAGGAGGCAAACAGGTCGAGGCCTGGTTTGTCTTTCGGCATGGTAAGCTTACCTCCGCCGACGCGGGTGGTGAGTGAGATGGAGTTTTTGTTGAAGTCGGTCTTCTTGAAATTGCAGCGGCAGCCGTTGTGGAAGGTGACCTGGGAGAAATCGAGGTCCTTGATGTGTTGTTGCTGGGTGATTTTGCCAACATCGGTGGCGTTGCCGTAGGCGAACTGAATGGTGTCCTTCTTCTCAGGTGCCGTGACGATGGCTGTCCGGCTTTTTTGATAGAGTTCGGTCAGCGTGGTGTCGGCGTCATCCACGGGTGTGTTGGTGGTGAGAATGAGGGTGATGTCCTGGGTGTCCCAAAACGTTTTGAGCGCCTGATGGCAGGTCTCGGGGGTGACTCTGGCAATGTTTTCGCGCAGGATGGCGAGATCGTCCTCCGGAGTGGAAAAGACGGCATCGCTGTGGATATGTTTGGCCAGAGATGATGCGAGATTGTCGGATTTGCGACTCGGTGCTGATTGGACGGCACGTTCATAGTTATTGACGAGGTTGGCTTTGACTTCCTCAAGCTCGCTTGGGGTGAAGCCATGTTCGATGGCGCGGCGGAGTTCCTGTTCGAGCACGGGCAGGGCGGCTTTCCAGTCGTGCTTGTTGGCGTTGACCGAGACCCCCCCCATTTCCACGAATTTGAACAGGTTTTGCCGGAATGCATCGCCTCTGGAGATCGGGGAGTTTTCCTTTTTGGCAAGGATGGAGAAGCGTCTTCCCAGGATGGCATTGGCCAGATTGAGCGGGAGTTTTTCGCCGCGGTTGGCCTTGGTGTCGGGTTTTTGCTGAAAGGGTTTGAGGGCGAGCAGGGTGAGGTCAGTGGTGGCGACCTCTTTATCGGACATCAGGAGCGTCTTGAATCCGTGCCCGCTGGGGATGTCGCCGAGGGTGGGGTCGGCTCCGGGTTGGGCCGGGTTTTCCATGCTGTTGAAGGTCGACCGGATACGTTTCTCAGCCTCCTCGGCGTCGAAGTCGCCGACGTAGACGAAGGTCATCCGGCTGGGTGTGTAGTACTGGGCGTAAAAATCGGTGAAGGCGCTGCGGGGGGCGGACTGGATGATCTCCTCAGTGCCGATGGGAAAGCGCTTGGCGATCAGGGCATCGGGCAGCAGGGCGTCGAACTGCTGTTCCATGAGGCGCATCTGGACGGAGTCGCGGGAGGTTTTTTCAGAGAGGATGACGCCGCGTTCCTTATCGATCTCCTCGTTGCGGAGGAAAGCGCCGTCACCGAAATCGCGCATGACATCAAAGCCGAGCTTGAGGGTGTCGGGTTCGTTGTTAGGAAGGTCGAGCATGTAGACGGTTTCATTGAACGAGGTATAGGCATTGGCATGGGCGCCGAAGGCGATGCCGAGCCGTTGCATCTGCGGGATGAGCTTGCTGGCATCGGGGAAATTTTTCGACCCGTTGAAGACCATGTGTTCGAGGAAGTGGGCGACGCCACGCTGGTCGTCGCGCTCCATGAGCGAGCCGGCGGCGATATGGAGGCGCATGCTGACGCGTCCGGGAGGTTGTTGGTTGGGCAGCAGGAGGTAGCGCATGCCGTTGGGCAGATAACCGTAGGTGACCTTGGCGTCGGACGCGATGTCGCTGGTGTCATGGGCCCAAGCGCGGGCGGGTTGTGCCGCATCGGCGGTTGTCGTGGGCGGCGTGACCGCGGTCGGTTTCTCACGGCAGGATAGGGTGAGCAGGGTGGCTAGCGAAAGGGCTGTCAGAGTGAGGTGGGAGAAGGGCTTCATGATGGATTAATGTGACTGATTAGCGGTGCGAGCCAAGGGGATTGTTTGATAATGTGGCGGGGGTGCAGCAAGGGGTAGGTGGATTTTCAATGCGACAATCAATGCGACAAGCGAAAAGGATTCGTCTTTGAGCGGGTGGGCGTTGAAACCCGTGTCATTTGCCGGATTCGCATCTTGACCCGGCGTGGGTGTCGACCTAGCGTCCCGTCGTTGGCGCCCTACGGCGCCTCATGTCATGAACATCCACGAATACCAGGCGAAGGAGTTGTTTGAAAAGTTCGGCGTAGCCAGCCCCAACGGGCGGGTCGCTGCAACAACTGAAGAGGCGGAAGCCGCAGCACGTGCCATCGGAGGCAGCAATTTGGTCATCAAAGCCCAGATCCATGCCGGTGGTCGGGGTAAGGGTACCTTCAAAAACGGTTTTCAAGGAGGTGTGCATCTGGTGGAGACGCCGGAGAAGGCCGCTGAATTTGCGGCCAAGATGATCGGTCAGACGCTTGTCACCAAACAAACCGGTGACGAGGGGAGGCTGGTCAGCAAGGTGATGATTGGCGAAGCCGTGGACATCGAGCGTGAGCTTTATCTCGCCATTCTCATGGATCGTGACACTTGCCGTCCGGTCATTGTGGCGAGCACGGAAGGCGGCATGGACATCGAGGAGGTGGCCGAGAGCACGCCTGAAAAAATCGTGCGTGAGTTCGTTCATCCACTGGCGGGCCTGCAAGCGTATGAAGTCCGCAAGCTGGCCAAGGCGCTGGAGCTTGCCGGTGACCAGGCGAAACAATTTGGCAAGCTGATCAGTAACCTCTACACACTTTTCCTGAAGTGCGATTGTTCGATGGTGGAGATCAATCCGTTGGTGGTCACCCCCGACGGCCAGCTGCTGGCGCTCGATGCCAAGTTTGGCTTTGATGACAACGCGCTCTATCGTCACCCGGACATCATGGCTTATCGTGACACCGATGAGGAAGACCCGCGCGAGGTCGAGGCCTCCAAGTATGATCTGAACTACATCGGTCTCGATGGTAACATCGCCTGCCTTGTGAATGGAGCGGGGCTCGCCATGGCGACCATGGACATCATCCAGCACTATGGGGGGGCTCCGGCGAACTTCCTCGATGTGGGTGGCGGCGCGACCAAGGAGCAGGTGTCTGCTGCGTTTAAGATCATCCTCGGTGACCCGAACGTGGAGGGTATTCTCGTCAACATCTTTGGCGGGATCATGCAATGTGACATCATTGCCGAGGGGATCCTTGCGGCTGCTGAGGAAACGCAGCTGCACATTCCGCTCATTGTTCGTCTCGAGGGCACCAATGTTGCCAAGGGACGTGAACTGATCGCCAATTCAAATCTCGATGTTATCACGGCGGTCAGTCTTAATGACGCCGCCCAAAAAGCCGTTGCTGCTGTGCAGGGCTAACCCCACAATTCCAAACATATCAGTTATCATGTCTATTCTAGTTGATGAAAATACCAAGGTGCTCGTGCAGGGTATCACGGGAGGCTTTGGCGGCAAGCATGCCCAGTTGAGCCTCGATTACGGCACGCAGGTTGTTGCCGGTGTGACGCCGGGCAAAGGCGGTCAGATCTTTGGCGAAAAGACGCCGGTCTTCGACACCTGCACTGAGGCGGCACGCGAAACCGGAGCCACAGTCTCCGCCATTTTTGTGCCGCCGCCATTTGCGGCAGATGCAATCCTTGAGGCCGTTGATGCCGAACTCGATCTCGTCATCTGTATCACCGAGGGAATCCCTGTTGCCGACATGATGCGTGTGAAAGCCATCATGGAGGGCAGCAAAACCCGCCTGATCGGACCTAACTGCCCTGGCGTCGTGACCCCTGGCCGCGGTAAGGATTCACATGGCGGCTGCCGTATCGGCATCGCTCCCGGATACATTCACAAACGTGGTCATGTAGGCGTGGTTTCCCGGTCAGGCACCCTGACCTACGAGGCGGTTTTCCAGCTCACCGAGCTCGGCTACGGTCAGAGCACCTGTGTGGGTATCGGTGGCGATCCGATTAATGGCACCAGCCACCTCGACGTGCTGAAAATGTTTAACGACGACCCCGAGACCGAGGCGATCATCATGATCGGTGAGATCGGGGGCAATGCGGAGGCTGAGGCCGCGCGCTGGGCGAAAGAGCATTGCAGCAAGCCGATTGCCGGATTCATCGCGGGTGCGACAGCGCCTCCGGGACGCCGCATGGGCCATGCCGGGGCGATTGTGGGTGGCGAGGATGACACGGCTGAAGCGAAAAAGAGAATCTTACGCGAGTGTGGTATTGCTGTTTCCGAGACTCCCTCGGACATGGGCAGGACGCTTGTGGACATGCTTTAAGCGACCACAGCAGGGACGAATCACGCAGTCACCATACGCGTTACACAGTCCGCAAGGGCGCTGCCGGGATACTCGGTGGCGCCCTGTTTGGTTACACGCCAAGGATGGCTTGGGCAGCGGTGAAGTAAATCACCATGCCGGAAATATCGACGAGGGTGGTGATGGCGGGGGCGGCAACCACGGCCGGGTCAAGTTTGATGGCGCGTGCGCCCAGCGGGAGCAGGGCTCCGGAAAGGGTCGATGTGGTGATTTGGGCGGCGAGCGCCAATGAAACGGCGATGGTGAAGGTGCCGAGTGTAACGGTGTCAGGTAGCGGGGGGTTGAAGGCGGGAAGGATGAACAGCGTGACCAATGCGATACAGCCTCCCAGGACGGATCCTAACAGTAACCCGAGGAGTAATTCTTTAATGATGACACTCATTGTCGAGCCTGTCTCGAGTTCGCCG
Organism: Oceaniferula sp.; assembly: GCA_041548785.1. GTDB lineage: Bacteria > Verrucomicrobiota > Verrucomicrobiia > Verrucomicrobiales > Akkermansiaceae > Oceaniferula. The sequence goes on along the minus strand of JBFERY010000038.1, from coordinate 15,371 downwards.
AGGGACATGGCGCGGATGACCATGGCCGCGGCTTGTCCGCCGGTGTTTCCTCCTGCGGCGACGACCATGGGGAGGTAGAGGGCGAGCAGGAAGATGCTGCTGAGAATGTGTTCGAAGCGGAGCATGACGTAGCCCGAGGAGATGGCGAGCAGGGCGAGGACAAGGAGCCAGGGGAAGCGACGTTTGAAGTGGGTGACGACGGAGGTGTTGAGATAGGTTTCCTCGGATTGTTCTCCGGCGATACCGGACATTTTTTCGATATCCTCGGTGGACTCCTCTTCCAGGATTTCAATGACGTCGTCGTGGGTGATGACACCGAGCAGGCGGTCGTATTCATCAACGACCGGGAGCAGGGTCATGTCATACTTGGCGAAAATTTGTGCAGCGTCCTCCTGGTCGGCGGTGGCGAGAATGGAGATATCGATTTCCTGCATGATGTCCTCGACCGGTGAGTCCCGGTCGCTGAAGGCGAGCTCGCGCAGGCGGATTTTCCCCCTGAGCCGGCCTTCGTCATCGACGACATAAACGCGAGCGAGCGATTCGGCGGAGTCTTTGTAATCGCGCAGGAGATCGAGTGTCTCCCTGACGCTGGTACCGAGTTTGATTTTGGCGGCGTTGGTGGTCATGCGGCCACCGGCGGTGTCCTCATCGTAGCGCATCAGGCTGCGAGTGGTTTCCTGCTCATCGGGTTTGAGCATGGCGAGGTAGCGTTGTCGCGCCTCGGAGCTAACGTCTTGCAGGATATCGGCGCGATCGTCATCGAGCAGTTGGCTGAGGATCTTCCGCTGGGCATCGGAGTCGAAGCGTTCCAGCGTTTCCTCGATCAGGGTATCCGGCAGTTCGGCGAGGATTTCGGGGAAGCGTTCCAGGCTGATGTTTTTCGTGAAGAACGCGCGCTCTTCATCATCGATGTTTTCGAACACCGATGCCAAATCCGCATAGTGTAATTCCTCGGTGGCTGGCAGGAATGCCTGGGCATCCCTGTTTTTGATGGCCAGCTCCAAGCCCTCGATATCCAATATTCTGCTCTCCTCAGGCATGACTGGTTCTAAACGGACAATGGCAAAAGCCAAATACCAAATGAATAAATGCGCTTAGAGGATTGATTCGATCCATTGGAGGAAATCGTGATGCCGGTCGGCACGGTATTGATGGCAGAGGAAACCAGCCTCATGCCCTCCTTCGATATTAGCGGGCAGATCATCGATGTAGGCGGTGGTCGCGGGGGTGAGTTGGTATTGTTCGCTGGCCAATTGGTAAATGGCGGGCTCCGGCTTGATGTGACCGGTTTGATAGGAAAATACGCCACCGGCGAAGCACTGGAAAATCGGGTATTTCTCGATCAGATAGTCCTTGTGGGGGTTGTTGATGTTGGAGAACAGGATAAGGCGGTGGCCTGCGCGATGAAGGTGCTCGATGCTTTCCCACATGGGCGGGTTGGGGCTGAAGATGTCTACCCATGCGGTAAGGAATTCCTCTTCGGTGCCGGTAAACCCGAGCACGTCCGCGGCCCATGGGAAGTAGAGCTCGGGACCGATGGTCCCCGCCTCGAATTCATCCTTGCGCTCGAGTACCTGGCGAAGGCGTGCGTCGACATCGCGGGTGCCGTGCGGGACAAGTCGTTTGAGTGCCGGAATGAAATCGACGCCAACGATGACGTTGCCAATATCAAAAAGAAAATTCATGGGGCGAGTGAGTGAATGGAGAAGTGGAGAAGTGGAGAAGTGGAGAAGTGGAGAAGTGGAGAAGTGGAGAAGTGGTCGTTATCCTAGTGGGATTTCTTACTTATGCAACTGGCTTAAGATGAAGTTTGCGGCGGTGTGGGCTGCGGACGGGCGCGCATGGCGCGTGAGGTTCCGTTTCATCGCCCTCCAGCCCGATGCGTCATCGGCGAGCATTTCGCGGAGGTGGGCGGAGAGGGCGCCAGGGGTGTCGGCGAGGTGGCCGCCATTGAGGTGGCGCAGAAGATCCAGGTTTCCTTCCTCTTGGCCCGGGACGAGGTGGTGGATGAGCATCGGGCAGGCAGCGGCGAGGGCTTCGTGCACGGTGGCGCCGCCGGCTTTTCCGACGACGAGGTGGTGGTTGTTGAGTAACTCAGGCACTTTTTTTGACCAGCCCTTGATGTTGACGCGGCCGGGAAAGGCGTCTTTGATTTCGCGTGCGCGGCTGTAGAGCTTTCTTGTGTTACGTCCCAGAACAATGGTGAGAGCCGTGTGGTTGCCGGCTGACTCGAGCAGTTCACGTGAGACGCGGCGCACGTGGGGTTTTTTGGGGGTCGGGAAATAGAGAATGCGAAAGGGGTCGAGACCGTCCTCCGCGGTGACCGGGGTGAGGTCGGCGAAGTGGGGGTGGACGGGGAAACCGGTTTCGATGATCCGCGTTTCGGGAAGATTGTGGCCGGTAAGGGCTTTGCGGGTGCGTTGGTCGGTTACCAGCCAGTAGTCGGTGGGTGCTTTTCGCCATGCGGCGTTGATTTCGATCGAATCCGTAACAATGGTGACCACGGGCACCTTGAGGAGTTTGTTTTGGAAAATCCGCTCCAGGAAGTAGGGGTAGAGCGGGTAGGTGCTGACAATGACCTGCGGGCGGTGCTGGACGATGAGCTCGTGTAGTTTGTTTTCCGGCTTACGCATCATCGGCAGGCGATCCTTGGAGAAATCCTGTTTTTCGGTCGAGAGGTAGATTTTTCTCCATAGCCACGGGGCATGGGTGGTGACAGCCAGATAGAAGCTGCGAATGCGTTCATTCAGGAAAGGGGCGCCCAGCGCGCAGGGGTCTGCACAGAGGGTCTTTGCATAGGGTTCGAGAGCACGATGCAGATTGATTGCGGCGCTGTTATGTCCTTCACCGAAACCTGCGGTGAGTATGAGGATGTCCGCGTTGTTGCTCACGGGGGAGGACAATAAGCGTGCTAGATGGTTGCGTCGATACAGCAATTGGTATAAATGACAAATAAAGAATGAACGAGCAGGAGCCAAAAAAACCGGAATTGCATGTATTGCCTGATGTGGGTAAGCCTGCGCGCCTGGAGGCCGGGGAGGCGGCGCCGAGAGGCAGTTCGGCCCCTGTGGAGGTGCTGCAGCCTGCCGCCCGATCCCGTTCGGGGGGTGCGAGGTCCTTCGAGCCGGATGTGGCTGACATACTTGAGCACGAGAAAGAGTGTGTTGATTCGGAGGTCATGTGGGGGTCGGGTGTCAAAAAAGCCCCCCCGCTGGGATGGCTTGTTTTGGCTGGGTCGGCTGTATTTGGACTCGCCCTTTGGGCGATGTTCAGCGTATTCACCGCCCAGCCGGATCTGAGGGAGGTCGAGCAGGGCAAAAAGGAGATGTCGGTCGATCTCATCAAGGAGTCCAAGGAGGTTCGACAAACCCTGACTTCGATGCAGGCGTGCGTGCGAGGCTATCTGATCGCGGCAAGCGTCGAAGAAAAATTGCGTTACGTCAGGCATGCTGATCGGGTGAGGCCGATGATGGAGAGGTATTACCGGACGCACGCAATGAAACCGGAGGGCTTTCGGAATTTCGAGCGGATCCGCTCGATGGGTTTGGAGAGTCTGTCATTTGTGTATGGGCAGGTGGAGCTGAATAATGGCGACAAACATAAACTTTTGCTGGAGCAGCTGGAAGACGGGTCGTTCAAGGTGGATTGGGAAAGTGATGTTTGTTACCTGCCTGTTGCATGGGATGACTATCTGGAAAATGGCCCCACTGAGCCTGTGGTGATGAGGGTGTATATCAAGCGTGATCACTTTTATGCCTACGAGTTCAAAGACGAGGATCGGTTGGACAGCTACCAGCTTACCACGCGTGATTCCGATGATCATCTTTTCGGATTTGTGGAGAAGGACAGCGAGGTGGGTCTGGATATCAGGCGTTTTCTGAAGAAGTTCGAGGAGCAAGGGGGAGGGGAGGGCGAGCCGCTGATGTTGCGGCTGCGCTTTCCTGAGAACAGCCACTCGAGGAAATGTGTCTGGATTGATGCCTTGGTCGCGCCGCGCTGGACCTATGCGAAGTCACCCGATCCCGAAGAACCCGTCGCTGAATAACCGTTTTTGAACTGCGCCATGTTGGGCTGAGGTATTGCCGAAGCGCGGAGAAACAAAAAAACGGCAGCGCCATAAGGCACTGCCGTCTCATTTTCGAGTTCCCGTTCGGGTCGGAAAGTTTCAACCCGGAGGTTGTTTAGTTGGCTGGCTTTTTACCGGCCTTTTTACCAGGCTTTCTGCCGGCCTTATGGCCTTTGCCTCCTCTGTGGTGCGTTGGACGCATGTGGATGGCGTTGGGGTAGTTTTCCTTGCGCCACTCTTTGACGCCCTGCCTCTCGTCCTTGCTGAGTTTGCCGTCGCCGTCCTTGTCGAACTTGGCAAGCATGGCGGTGCGGATTTCCTTACGTTCTTTGGCCATGGCTGCGCGCGCGGCCTTGCGCTCATCATCGCTCATCTTGCCGTCTTTGTCGGTGTCGAAACGCTCGAGTATTTTGGCATTAGCCGCCTCGCGGCGTTTTGCCATGGCGGCTTTGAGCTCCGCACGTTCTGCATCATTAAGCTTGCCGTCGCCGTCCTTATCGAACTTTTTCAGCAGTTCCTTGGGTGGGCCGTTGCGGTGCTTGCCTTTGCCTCGCTTGCCTTCGGCATCGCCTTCGGCATTGGCGGTCATGGAGAAGGCGATGGCCGCAGCGATGCCTGTCAGTAGTGTTCTGGTCGTATTCATGATAGTAGTCTGTTGTTTGGGTTGTGATTCAGGTTGTGATTCAGGTTGTGATTCAGGTTGTCTCGGATTGCTCCCATCGGGTTGCGCTGTGTGAAACCCTTGATGCTGCAGATGGTTGCAAAAATAAATTAAGGCGGGTTAAGCGGCAAATCTCATTGCCAGTGGCGGCGCAAGACGCTTGGATGCCCCTGCCTATGAGTCAGACCGATCCCGCAAAGAAATCCAAAGCCCAAGTATTTGGGGCGAGACTGTTGAGCACCCTGTTTTTATGGGCGGTGGTCACCGGGGTGTTTATGAGTGGCAATGTTTGGGCATTTATCGGACTGATGTCGTTACTCGGTCTTTCCGGAGTCTGGGAGTATTTTCAAATGACCCGGAAGAGCGGCATGCCTTCCCAGCCGAAGTGGGGGTTGCTGGTGAGTGCTTCTTATCTGGTGGTGCTCGGGCTGATGCTTGGCAATGACGGTCATGGCGCCTTGGGGTCGTTATTCCGGGTGGACGTGGCCTTTGTGATTGTTCTCGTGATGGGTGGTTTTCTTTGCCAGTTCCGTCGGCCGGTGGATGGACTGAAGACCATCACTGAAGTGGCGGTGACGACACTTGGGTTTGTTTATGTGGCGGTGCTATTCAGTTTTCTGCTGCGTCTTTTGTTTGTTCCCCAAGTGTTTGTTGTTGGAGACAGCGACCCGGCATCCGGTGCGTGGTTGGTGATCTGGCTGGTGGCGGTGACGAAGTTTGCGGATATGGGGGCCTATATTACCGGGTCACTGATTGGGAAACACAAGATGATCCCGCACATCAGCCCGGGGAAAACCTGGCAGGGGTTTGGTGGTGGGCTCGCCTTTTCCCTGCTCGCGGGATGTGGGCTTTTTGCGATGATGCCGGAAAAGCTGGTCATATTTGAACAGCTTGGGGGCTGGGGCTGGGTGATTGCGTTGAGTTTGCTCTTGTCTCTGCTCGCCATCGCCGGGGATCTTGCCGAGTCCGTGCTGAAGCGCAGTATGGGCGTGAAGGATTCCGGGAAGACGCTTCCAGGCATCGGTGGGGCGCTTGATCTGATCGACAGTCTGTGTTTCACGGCTCCCGTGCTCTATTTCGTCCTCATTTGGATGCTGCGTTAATTTTCGGTCAAGTTATGAAGAAACGGAAAATAGTTTTGTTGGGATCGACGGGATCCATTGGCAAGAGCACGCTGAAAGTGGCTGCCGACATCCCGGATCGTCTTGAAATCGTTGCAATCGCCGCGAACGCAAGCGTCGATGCACTGGCGGCGCAGGCTCGGGAGACTGGGGTGAAACACGTCGCGCTCTACGATGGTTCGCGGGAATCCGAGTTGCGTGCGCTGCTCCCCGATGATGTGGTCATTCATCTCGGGCTCGAAGGATTGTTGGAGGTGTCCAGACTGGAGGGTGCTGATATGGTGCTCGTCGCCATTGTCGGAACCGCAGGGCTTCAACCTGCCCTGGCTGCGATCGAGGCGGGCAAGGACCTGGCGGTAGCGAGTAAGGAAATCCTCGTTATGGCGGGTGAGTTGGTGATGAATGCCGCTGCCGAAAAAGGAGTCAGTGTGCTTCCGGTCGATAGCGAGCATAACGCCATATTCCAATGCCTGGACGGTCACCGGGGAGGTGAGCGCGAGGTGTCCCGGCTTATTCTAACGGCATCCGGGGGACCGTTTCGAAAAACCCCCGCAGAGGAGTTGAAAAATGTCACCGTGGCGCAGGCATTGAAGCACCCTACCTGGGAGATGGGTCGCAAGATCACGATTGATTCCTCGACGCTATTTAACAAGGGTCTGGAGATGATCGAGGCGCGTTGGCTCTTTGGCATCGAGATGGGGCGCATCGATGTCATCGTGCACCCCCAGAGTATTGTGCATTCGATGGTCGAGTTCGTGGATGGCAGCGTGCTGGCGCAGATGAGCCATACCGACATGTGTTTCCCCATCCAGTATGCGGTGACCTGGCCGGACAGGGTGCCGGGAGGCATGAAACCCCTTGATTTTGCCGACTTGGCGAGGCTGGAGTTTGAAGCGCCGCGTTATGATGCGTTTCCCGCCTTGAATCTGGCACGCCGGGCGGGGGACGCGGGAGGAACGTTACCCGCTGTCTATAATGCGGCCAATGAGGTGGCGGTGGACGCTTTCTGTGATGGCAAAATCGGCTACACCGATATTTGGCGTGTGGTGGAGCAGGTGATGGATGCTCATTCCGTCCAAGGTGCGGGAGATCTTCAGACCTTGATGGATGCGGATGCCGATGCACGTGGGCTGGCAGAGGCCATCTGCGCGGCCGGGGCACACTGACGCCGCACGACGGATGCTTGCGGCTTATTGCGGCCTCGCGACCAGGATCCCCGCGTGTTTTTTAAATTGGCTGAGATAGCCGGAGATGGTGCTGTCGATGACGATTTTTTTGTAGGTTGTGGATGCGTGCATGAAGCGTGACCTGCCTTGCGCGTCCTTGATGATGATCCCGACGTGAGAGCAAAAGCCACCGTCGTGGCTGCTGGCGATGCCGATGATGTCGCCATCGCGCAGACGGCTTTCAATGCCAGCCACCTTGTGCTTGGGAACCATGTAAACGGGCATGCGCGTGACACGTGCTTCTTGTGCGGCCATTCCCCGGCGGAGGTGTGGGTTGTGCTTGAGGTAGCGGTAGCTTTTCCAGAGGATGCTCATTTCCCGGCACTTGTTGTGCATGCGGGTGTTGGGGAATGAACGTGTCAGGTCTTTGATGTTGCCGCGTTTTTTATTGTCGGAATACCATTCGGCCAGGTAGTGGATGCGGTCGAGGTAGTTGCCGTTGCAGCGTCCATTCCGGTAGCGTGTCCATTCGATCTGGCGCAGGAGGTCGCGCGGTTGGTAGCTCGGTTTGGGGGTTTCCAGCATGCGGCAGATGCCGAGGCATGTTTCAAAAAACGTCCAGCAGTCCATTCCCTGGAGGTTGACCGAGGGGCTTTCGATGTGGTTGTGGATTTCCAGGGTGTAGGACTTGTAGGGGAGTCCTTCGAGTTCTTTGGCGACTTTGACCATGCGTGTGCCCATGGGGAGTCGGCCCCATTGCCCCTTCACGGCCTTGCGGGCGATGCGGTGGAATTTTTCCTGCCCCTTGAATGTGGTGGAAAGTGGCAGGTGCTCGCCTGCTGACAGGGTGAGCGGGAGCAACACCAGGAAACACATGAAAATTCGCATAGCTCGACCATATGGTCCTGATTTTGGAATCATGCAAACGGAAACTGCCGGCATTGAGCGCCCCGGCATTGAGCGGGTGTCAGGAATGGGCCGGTGCCGCTGAGGCATCGGTGGCAGGGTTGGTTGCGCCGGGGCATTTTGGTCGCCCTGATTTTGATCGGGGACGAATGCGCTTGCCCGCTGAGCGGAGTGCCATTAGCGTGACGCGGCCCTCATCAGGGGCTGCAATCATTGACCATGGAAATTTGGAAAGCGATCATCGTAGGTGTTATTCAGGGGCTCGCCGAGTTTCTGCCAATCTCGTCATCGGGCCATATCGTACTTGCCCAGTTTTTGTTGGGGATCAGGGAGGTAGGAGTCGAGGCCAAGGAGGACATCGCTTTTGAGGTGGTGCTTCATTTGGGGACTCTGGTCTCCGTGTTGGTGTATTTCCACAAACGCCTATGGTCACTGACTTGTTCCTTATTCAGGAAGGGAATGGTGGAGGAGCGCAAGATGATCCTCTGGTTGGCGGTCGCCACCCTGCCCGCTATCATTGCCTACAAGGGCGCAGGGGACTGGTTTAAGGCCGCTTACAATTATCCGGTGCTGGTGTCAGGCTTGTTAATCTTAACCGGTCTGTTGCTCTACATCCCGCGGATGCTCAAAAATCAAGGCGTTGGCGAGGCGGTCGGACTGAAGGCGGCGGTGATCATGGGGATAGGCCAGGCCTGTGCCATCCTCCCCGGAATATCGCGCTCGGGTTCCACGATCACGGCGGGGATGCTGGCGGGGGTGAATCCGGCGCGGGCAGCCGAGTTTTCATTTCTCATGTCGATTCCGGCCATCGCCGGGGGTATGGTGGTCGCGGTGAAGGATCGGACCGCGGAGTATCAAGACAAGGGCTTTGAAGGGTGGCGCGCGGTGCAGGAGGCTGTTCTGTCTTGCTTTAGCTCTGCCTATCTCGCGGGGGCCATTGCCGCGGCGGTGGTGGGCCTGCTGGCGATCTATCTGGTGCTTGCCGCTGTGCGTCGGGGCAGACTGGAGGTTTTCTCATGGTATTGTTTCACGGCGGGTATCGCGGGTATTCTGTATTTCTCGCTCGCAGTCTAGTCCTCAATTGTGCCAGACTTCCCGGGATATGCCGCGTCTGTTTTTCCCCCTGGTCTGCATTTTGCTCCTGAACGCCGGTGAGGCGTCGGTGCGTATGCAGTTGGCGGACGGTTTTGATTATCCCGTCGGCAAGCCGGATGCCAAAGGCTATTACAAGGCGCGCGGTATGCGCCTGCGGTCTCCTGTTCATTTTGGTGAGGACTGGAATGGTGTTGGCGGCGGTGACAGTGACCTGGGGGATGCCATCTCAACCTGCGCTGACGGGGTGGTGATGTTTGCCTACGACCTGCGCGGCGGTTGGGGTCGTTGCATCCTGATCCGTCATGCCTACCGTGATACAAAGACCGGAAAGGTCAGGTTTGTCGATTCCCAGTACGCCCACCTGCGCAGCATCCTCGTGAAGAAAGGTGACCTCGTCAAACGAGGGCAAAAAATTGGCACGATGGGGAGCAACCGCGGTATGTATCCGGCCCACCTGCACTTCGAAATGCGACACAATTTGAAGATTGGCATGCAACGTGACAGCGTGCCCCGCACATTGACGCACTGGGCGGATCCCACCAGTTTCATTCGCGCCCATCGCAGATTAAAAAAAGATTGGCGCAAGCATCCGGTTCCGACCGGAACCTATGCCTCCTACAAAGGGTTTGCCGGACTCTAGAAAGAACAATCAGACCCTATGGCGACAAGGAAATCAAAGACATTACTCGGCACCGTCGGCACAGTTCTTCTGGTCGTGGTCGTGATCTGGATGCAATACGACGAAGCGCGTGACGCCCAGCGTCGCGAGGGTGGCATCAGGGACAGGCATGTGAAAATGCTGTTTCCCGACAGCGCACCGGCGCGGCAGGCGATTGCCGAGCGGCTTGTCACGGTCCGCCTTGGTTCCACAGAATATGATATCCTCGAGGGTTGCAGCTTGATGGATCATCGAGGAAACGATGGGGACAGTTTTCATGTCATGACCCCGATGGGCCGGAAGGAGTTTCGACTTTACTACGTCGACGCGCCGGAAAGTGCGGCGAGAACCTATGGCCCGGGCGAGGACAATTATACGCGGATTGCGCAGCAGGGGCGTGCCATGGGGGGGCTGAGCCGGGCGGAGACGACCCAGGTGGGTGTGGAAGCCAAGCGGTTTGTCGGCAAGTTGCTCAAAGGCAGGAGGTTTCAGGTGGTGACAAGCTGGGAGAATGTCTATGACGCGCGGCGGCAGTATGCGTTTGTCATTGTGCCGTGGGAGGGGCGGGCGCGATATCTGCACGAGTTATTGGTTGCTCACGGGCTTGCCCGCATTTATACCAAGCCCGCAGCCTTGCCGGACAACACGCCGGCGACACGCCACAAAAAACGATTACGTGAGCTTGAGCAACACGCCCAAAAAAGGCACTACGGCGCCTGGGGTATTCGCTGATACACTCACTCATTTTTCACTCATTCATTTCTTCATTTAAAACATGTTAGCCAAAAGAATTATACCCTGCCTCGACGTCACCGACGGTCGCGTGGTCAAGGGCACGAACTTCGTCGATCTCCGCGATGCGGGTGATCCCGTCGAGTGTGCCGTGGCCTACAACGAGCAAGAGGCCGATGAGATTGTATTCCTTGATATCACCGCCTCCTCGGATGGGCGCAGCACGATGGTCGATGTGGTGCGTCGCACCGCGGAGAAATGCTTTATCCCGCTGACGGTGGGGGGAGGTATCCGCTCGGTTGAGGACATGCGTGAGATGCTCATGGCCGGGGCTGATAAAGTGGGCATCAACACGGCAGCGGTGAACCGGCCTGACTTGATCAACGAGGGTGCCACGGCGTTCGGGAACCAGTGTATCGTGGTTGCCATCGACGCCAAACGTGAGGGGCCTGGCAAGTGGGGCGTCTACACCCATGGCGGGCGCACCCCTGTCGGGCTTGATGCCGTCGAGTGGGCCAAGGAGGTTTACCAGCGTGGGGCAGGGGAGATTTTACTCACCAGCATGGATTCGGACGGCACCAAGGAGGGCTACGATATCGAGCTTACCAAGGCGGTTAGTGAGGCCGTGGGGATTCCGGTCATTGCCTCTGGGGGTGCGGGGAATCTGCAACACATGGTCGATGTCCTCAAGGATGGAAAGGCCGATGCCGTCCTGGCCGCCAGTATTTTTCACTTCGGTGAACACACGGTGCATGAGGCAAAGGAACTTTTTGCCGCACAAGGTATCCCGGTCAGGAAATAGGCTGGGCGACCGTGCGGGAGGGTTTGTCCCCCTGGTGGAGCTATCGCAAAATCGGGTAAAAAAAACCTTGCGTCCATCGGTCCTCCTGACTAGTTTTCGCCCGTCCCGGAGGTCACTCCGGGCACAACATGCGCGATTAGCTCAGTGGTAGAGCAATGCCTTGACATGGCAGAGGTCACAAGTTCAAATCTTGTATTGCGCACCATCATTTTCCGGTCCGAAAGGCCACATAAACGCTGTAACTGAATAGGTTACAGCGTTTTATTTTGCGCGGGTCGCGGCGTGTTGTTTGTTTCCCCACCGGTTTCATGGCGCCGGGTTGGCGCGTATCTCCCTTTTGCCTGCAGCGCTGCGCAGGGGGAGCGAGCGCGGGCGCAGCGATGATGAGCCCGTAAGTCGCTCAATACCGGCTCTCAATACCGGCTAGTACCCGCTAATACTGGATGATGGTGTTGACCGGGGTGTCCCCGAGCAGGTCGCGGCCGTTGAGGTCGGTCAGCTCGATCAGGAAGGAGGCCGCTACCAGACGGGCGTCAAGTTGGTTGATCAGGTGGATGGCGGCCGCTGCGGTGCCGCCTGTGGCGAGCAGGTCATCGACGAGCAGCACACTTTCACCGGGGAGGATGGCGTCCTTGTGGATCTCGACGACATTCTCGCCGTATTCCAACGAGTAGGCCATGCTGTGGGTTTGCCACGGGAGTTTGCCTTGCTTGCGCACGGGGACAAAGCCGGCGTCGAGGTTGAGGGCGACGGGGGCGGCGAAAATGAACCCGCGGGCGTCAATGCCGACGACCTTGTCAATTTTCACCCCGCCTGAGGTAGCGGTGAGCTCATTGATCGAGTGGCGCAGGAGGGCGGGGTCGGAGAGTATGTGCGAGATGTCCTTGAAGAGGATGCCTGGCTTGGGGAAGTCGGGGACGTCGCGGATGTTGTCGCTGAGCAGCTGGGAGATATTGGCCATGGCTTGTTCTAAACTTCATTCGCTGAAGCCTAAATACCAAAATGAGGAAATCTCGAAGTTTACACAATGTTTACAGACAAGCTGTCGGCGCAGTGGTAGTTTGGCGGCGATTTAATGATGAAAGAGAAACCTGTTATTTTAGTGGTTGAGGATGATGCCGCCGTGCGCCAGGGGGTCGTGGACGCCTTGAGCTTCTCGGGCTACGAGGTGATCTCGGCTGCGGACGGTCGTGACGGGATCAAGCTCGCCCTGACGGCGTCGTATCAGCTGTTGTTGCTTGATCTGGTGTTGCCGCACTTCAGCGGTTTCGAGGTGCTCGAGGCACTGCGCAAGGAGCGCCCCGGGCAGCCGGTGATTATTTTGTCGGCACGGGGTGAGGAGGCGGACAGGGTCAAGGGTTTGACCATGGGGGCGGACGATTATGTGGTGAAACCATTTAGCGTGCGGGAGATGTTGGCGCGGGTGGACGCGGTGCTGCGCCGAAGCAGCGAGCGCGAGGTGGGTCAAAGCGTGTTTGATTTTCAAGGGGGACGGGTCGACTTTTCCCGACGGGAAGTGTGTATGGAATCCGGCGGCCGTAAGGAACTTTCTGAGCGGGAGTCGGATCTGCTGCGGTATCTGATATCGAACAGAGGTCGGGCGGTGGCACGCGAGGAACTGTTACAGCGGGTATGGAGAATCGATCCCAAAAACATCGAGACCCGGACCATCGACATGCACGTGGCGCATTTGCGTGAGAAGTTGGGTGACGAGGGCCAGAACGTGGTGGTGACGGTCAGGGGCAAAGGTTACATGGTAGGGTGAGTTTCAAACTCCGAACCCTAAGCTCTGAATACCAAACATCTAATATCCAAGATCTAATTTGACACAATGAATCGACCCTGGGCCATATGGAGTTTTTCGGTGCTGATCGCCTTATTGGTGTTCGGGGCGATGGGGATGATTACGCAGCACACCCTGGGTTTGGAAAAAGAGCGGGCGCGCGCGGAAGCCAAGGCGGAGTTGGAAGAGCGGATTCGGCTGGCACTGTGGAGGATGGATTCAGCGGCGTCGGGCATTTTGGCGGAGGAAAACAACCGTCCGGCATGGCATTTCAGGGATGTTGATTTACGCAGGTCGACACAGCCGACCCCGCTGAATTTGGATGTGCCCGAAAATGTGAAGCTGCACTTTGAGGTCAAGCAGGGGGTGGTGACCAGCCCGCAGGTGAATCGCTGGGCGGCACCCGCACCCGAGCCGGTTTGGGGAAAGCGGTCCGGCCAAGTCACCCAAGGAGCGGAGCTCTCCAGGCAGAAACGGGACGACTGGAACAGCCTGCAGCAATTGCTGAACAGCGACGGCACATTCCGAGGCGGGCAGAAAAAAGGCAACGTGCCTGGCCCGTCCGCCGATAATAATCTCGAGGTGATCAGTGCTGTGGCATCGCAGGGAGGTGAGCTGGCGGAGGTGGAGGAGCGTAAGGATGACGCACTCTGGGGTGCCCAAGTGGCTAGGGCCCAGGAGCAGCGACTGGCTACCAATAACAGTGATGTTCGCAGAACCAAAGGTTATCAGGCAAACTACAACGCCGCCGAGAAGATCAAGCGGAAGGAGATTGTCCGCAAATCATCGGGCAACAAAATGCAAAGTAGGTATAATCAACCGGCGGGGAACCTGAACGAGAAAAATGTGGCGAAGCCCCGGGCGAGTGCTCCGGCGGTGAGTGGCGTGGTCGGAGGCTCCAGAGATCAGATCGCAAGCCCGGTTCAAGCTGAAACCAAGGAGTCCGATTTGGCCAATGAGAAACGGCAAGGTGCTCAAGTGGATCAAGTTTCACAAACCTCAGAGCTGGCATCGGATAAAAAAGCACTTGATGTGGATACGACGGGAAGTGTCCACCTGTCGTCCCTGACCCCGGTCTGGCTAGGGGAGGATTTGATTTTAGTGCGGCAGGTGAGTGGTGGCAAGAGCCGTCGGATCCAGGGCGTGTGGTTGGATGCCGCTGCAATCAGTGTTTCACTGATCAAGGATATCGCCGACCTCCTGCCGGATGCCCGACTTGAGCCCGTCCGGCATAGTTGGGGTGTATTGTTAGGTGAGCTGCCCGATCCTGATGCGGACGACCCGATGGTGATGGCCGCCCTGCCGTGGCGCTTGTTGCCCGGAGAGGCGGCGGTGGTTGAACCAGTAGGCTGGACCCCGATGCGAAAGACGCTGGCGGTGGCATGGATCGGCGCACTGCTGGCCGCCATGGCTGCCGTTGTCCTGCTGCGGGGAGTGGTGAAGTTGAGTGAGCGGAGGGCGTCGTTTGTCTCCTCGGTCACCCACGAACTGCGGACGCCACTCACCACGTTCAGCCTCTACTCGGATATGCTGGCCGAGGGCATGGTGCAGGACGAGGCGAAACAGAAATCCTACTTGCGCACCCTGCGTAAGGAGTCGGCCCGGCTGACACACCTCGTTGAAAACGTGCTCGCCTACTCGCGGATCGAGCGCGGTAGCGCCCGGGCCCGGGTTGAAACAGTCAGGGTGGGGGAGTTGGTGGATCGCATGTGTGAACGACTTCGCACACGTGCGGTCGAGGCCGGTATGGAGCTTCATTGTGAGATCACCCCGGACGTCGCTGAGCGCGAGATCAGGGTGGATACCACGGCGGTGGAACAGATCATTTTCAATCTCGTGGATAATGCCAGCAAGTATGCCAGTGGTGACGGCTGTGGCAAGGTGATCGAGCTTCGCGCCATCGCCCACCCCAAGCTGTCCAAGGGGGTCGCGTTTCAAGTGTGTGACGACGGGCCGGGGATTGCCCGGTCCGAGTCCAGGAAATTGTTCCGTGCATTTCACAAGTCGGCGCAGGATGCCGCGCACAGCAAGCCCGGTGTCGGACTTGGGCTCGCCTTGTGCCGCCGACTCGCCCGCGCGCTTGGCGGCGACCTGATCATTGTTGAGCGCGACAGGGGCGCGTGCTTCGAACTGACGGTTGGGAAGTCTTGAAGTCGGGAAGTCGGGAAGTCTTGAAGTCTTGAAGTCTTGAAGTCTTGAAGTCGGGAAGTCGGGAAGTCGGGAAGTCGGCTGCGCCACGACACCTGCCACCTGCCACCTGCCACCCGGCACTTGCTCCTTGCCACCCGGCACTTGCGTCTATAACTCTTTCGCGTGTCAAGTAAGGGATGGGTGAGTGATCTGGTGGGTGCCTGCATAGCTGCGGGGATCCAGGAGTATGT
>JBFERY010000037.1:0-25156 GCA_041548785.1 Oceaniferula sp. | reverse complement strand
GCATCTCCAGGCCGTTGCGGGCGTAGGCGAGAATTTGTGCGTTTTGTGTCGGGTCGACGGCGAACTGGAACTCGAACGACATGGTCGTGTCGCGCGCCAGGCTCGAATCTTCGGTGCTGATGCCGCTGTCGAGGAGGTAGTGGGCGGAGTCCTTGTAACCGACCAGTCCGAACCCGTTGTCGGCCTTGTCGGCCAGATCGGCTTCGAACACTTTGTCGCCCTTTGCATTGAGGAAAACGAGTTTCTCACTGCCGGTGGCACCGCTGAAACTAAGTTCCTTGCCGTAGGGAGCCCAGTCAGCATCGGTAAGGCCGTTGCCCCAGATCATGTTCTTGGCGTAGAGGGGGGCTTCCACAAACAGGAAGAAGAACTTTTCCCCCGGGGTGCCGCCCGCGAGCTCGGCAATTCCGTAACGAAGCGTGGTTCGGAATGATTGGTTGTCGAAGTCGCCGTAGACGCTTTCTTTGCCGTGACCGTTAAACCAGGTGACCGACTCCGAGTTGGTGTAGCCGTCTCCAGGGGTGAGGATGCCGTCAAGGGTCACTTGCTGACCATGACTTGTTGTTAGACATGCCAAGAAGGCAGCTGCCATGAGGGTGTATTTCATTGTTTCAGGGTGTAGTTGGGTTAGGGTGAAATGAAGAGCACCGCGCCCTTCATCAAGGGATCCTTATTTTACACGTTTATCTGAAGACGGCGACAAAGCTAACAGTGATTATGTTAGTCAAATAGTAAGAAGAGATAAAATATAAGTCTCGCTGTAACGAAAAACCAAGACGGCGCGTGTTTTTATCTATAATACTAGTGGTGCCCTTTCCGCCTAAGCCCTTGATGCTCAGGAGGTCTAGCCATCAGTTCCCGAAAGTGCTGAGGCGGGATTGGTATCCAATGAGGTTAAATTATATGACTGATCATATAATTTGGATTACTTGAAAACTTTCCATTAGAGTCATTTTGTAATCATGATCTAAAGTGCAATATGGCGTGTCCGGCGCTGACGATTTATCGCGCGCAGATGTCGGATCCGCGCAATAGACGGGACCCCCCGGTGAGGGTGCCGCTTGGGTGAAGAGCTTGTGGCCGCTCCGGAGAGGGCGGCTTCGTCAGTCAGCAGCTGGCCGGCGGTGGTGTTGCTCCACATGATCGGGTCGTCATCCTTTGACGCGAGTTCGCTGATGGTCCGGCTGGCGCTGTCGAGCGAGACGGTGTGATTCAGGTCACGAGAGGATCTGTTGGATCACGCGTGAGGGTTGGGTGACGCCGGGCAGGGTTTGGTCGAGTCCCTGGAAGGGGTAGGTGAGCCGATTGTGTTTCAGGCCGAGCAGGTGGAGGATGGTCGCCTGGAGGTCCTGGGTGGACACGGGGTCCTTGCTGGCTTTGTTGCCGATGGGGTCGGTTTCGCCGTAGCTGATGCCGGGTTTGACGCCGGCGCCCGCCATCCACATGGTGAAGGCGCCGGGGTTGTGGTCGCGGCCGATGAGTTTCATTTCCTGGCCGCCGCGGTTTTCGCGCATGGGGGTGCGCCCGAACTCGCCGCCCCAGACGACGAGGGTGTCCTCGAGCAGGCCGCGTTGTTTGAGATCGGTGAGCAGGGCGTACATGGGCTGGTCGATCTGCTCGCATTTCTTTTTGAACCCGGTGTTGAGGGCTTCGTTGGCACCGGCGCCGTGGGAGTCCCACCCCCAGTCGAAGAGTTGGATGTAGCGCACGCCGCGTTCGGCGAGCCGGCGAGCGAGCAGGCAGTTGTTGGCAAAGGATTCCTTGCCCGGCTCGGTGCCGTAAAGGTCGTGCACGTGTTGGGGTTCTTCTTTGAGGTCGAAGGCCTCGTTGGCGTGGATTTGCATGCGGAAGGCCAACTCGTACTGGGCGATGCGGGTGAGGGTTTCGGGGTCGTTGGTTTCGTTGTGGGCCTGTTGGTTGATCTCGGTGATGGCATCGATGGTGGCCCGGCGCAGATCACGTGGCACGCCTTTGGGGTTGGAGAGGTAGAGGACGGGGTCGCCTTTGGAGCGACATTGCACGCCTTGGTAGACGGACGGGAGGAACCCGGATCCCCAGACGGATTTGCCGGCGGAGGGGGTTTTGCCGCCCGAGACCAGGGCGATGTAGCCGGGCAGGTTTTCATTTTCGCGGCCCAGGCCGTAGGTGACCCAGGAGCCGATGGACGGGTTGCCGAGGTTGGCATTGCCGGTATGAAGGAGGAGTTGGGCCGGGGCGTGGTTGAACTGGTTGGTGTGCATCGACTTGATAAAACAGACGTCATCAATGACTTTCTCAAAGTGCGGCAAGCGGTCGGAGATCCACTGGCCGGACGCGCCGGCCCGGTGGAACGGGTAGATGGTGTTAAGCAGTTTCGGCACGCCCTGGATGAAGGCGAAGCGTTGGCCCTCGAGGTATTCCATCGGGGTGGGTTGTCCGTCGAGTTTGGCCAGTTCCGGTTTGTAGTCGAAGAGTTCCAGTTGGGACGGGGCGCCGGCCATATGCAGGAAGATGACGCGTTTGGCCTTGGGGGCGATGTGGGAGAGGTGGGCGGGGAGCTCATGGCCATCGCCTGAGCCCAGCACTTTTCCCGCCATCGAGGTGAGCCAGGCCGAGCCGACGCCGGCGACGCACTTCGAGAGGAACTGTCGGCGCGACTGGTGTTGCAGGTAATCGTGCTGGAGTTGTTGGGAGAGGTTCATGGTGTTTTGGAGTCGGGGAGTCCTGAAGTCGGGAAGTCGGGAAGTCGGGAAGTCCTGAAGTCGGGCTTACTTGGTGAGGGCGGCGTCGAGGTTGAAGAGGGTGTTGGCGATGAGGGTGAGGGCGGCTTGTCCGGGGGTGTCGGCGACGGCTTTGCTTTCGCTGGGCTTGGCCCGGTAGTGGGTGAGGAACCGGGTGTGCAGGTCGGTGAGGCGTTTGAGGGTGTCGGGTGTCGGATGTTGTTGGGTGGTGAGTTGGTAGCCGTGGCTGATTTGTCGGCTGATGCCGGGTCCGGCCTCGGCGGTCATGCGTTCGGCGAGGGCGCGTGAGCACTCGAGGTAGACGGGGTCGTTCAGGGTGACGAGCGCGTGCAGCGGCGTATTGGTGGGGATGCGTTGGGCGCTGCAGAGGTCGCGGGTGGGTGTGTCAAAGGTGATCATGGAGGGATACGGGGTGGTGCGTTTCCAGTAGGTGTAGACGGCGCGGCGGTAGCGGTCCGTTCCGGTGGCATTTTTCCATTTTGCGCCGCTGTAGGTGGTTTGCCAGAGGCCGTCGGGTTGGGGCGGCATGACGGACGGGCCGCCGATCTTGCCGGTGAGCAGGCCGGAGATTTTCAGGGCGTGGTCGCGGATCATTTCGGCGCTGAGGCGGTTGCGGGGACCGCGGGCGAGCAATCGGTTTCCGGGGTCGGAGTGTGCGAGTTCCTTGCTGGTGTTGTGGTTTTGGCGGTAGGTGGCGCTGAGCGATATTTCGCGCAGCAGGGATTTGACGGACCACCGGTGGCTGGTCTGGAATGCGAGGGCGAGGTGGTCGAGCAGCGCGAGGTTGGACGGGTCGGTGCCGGTGGTGCCGAAGTCGCCGAGGGTTTCGACGATACCGCGGCCAAACATTTCGGAGAACAGCCGGTTGGCCATGACGCGGGCGGTGAGCGGGTTTTCAGGGGAGCTGAGCCACCGGGCCATGTCCAGGCGGGTGTCCGTCTTTTGCTGGTAGCCGTTCAAAAGTTTGGGGACGCCGGGTTGGAAGATTTTGCCTTTGTTGAGCCAGAGTCCGCCGATGAAGAGTCGGGTTTCGCGGGTGGCGTTGGCCGGGCGTTCTTGGAGGACGGGGATGCTGGTGCCTTTGATTTGCTTGTACTGTGCGCGGGCCTGGGAGTGTCGGGCGACACGTGTGGTGTGGTCCTGGCTGGCAACGAGCTGGGTCCAGGCCGGGTTGTTGGAGGTATCGATGCGGAAGCGGCGCAGGGTGCATGCCTGGTTGCCGGTGGTTTGGGCTCCGTGTTGGATGGTGATTTCGAGTTTTTCGCCCTTGGTCAGGCTGACAGGGGATGCGGGGACGATGACCGCCTGGCGTTGACCGAAGAGTTTCGGGTAGCCGCCAAAGCCCGGGCCACCTTTGTTGAGTGATTCCAGGGCATCGTACGGGCCGGTGGTGGAGTCGGCGAAGACATAGGCGAGCTGGATGTCCTGGCCGGTGCCGTTCGGGTGGATTTTTTTCAGGCTGATGGTGGAGAGTACGGATCCGCGTTCGGGCAGTTCGGCGGGGTTTTGGGTTTCGGGGATGATGGTAACGCGAAGCGCGGAGAAGTCCTGGGTGCTGGCCGTAAGGTTGTAGCGCGTGCGAGCGGGGAATGTCCCTGACGCCCGCAGTTCTCCGTCGGGGGATACGGTCAGTTTTCCGTGGGTGGTGGCGGTGGCGGAGTAGTTGAGGGAATCCCATTGCTGGGGGGCCAGCAATGTCTGGCGGCCGGGCTCGTTGATGGCACGGCGGAGTTGCGGGATCTGGTGGTGGAGCTTGGCGGCGAGCGCTTGTTCATTCTTGGCGCTCGCTACTTTAAAGTGCGGATAGTCGTTATCGAGGTCGGCGTCTTCGGTGGAGTTGAAGAAGGCGAAGAAGCGGTAGTAATCGCCATGCGGGATGGGTTCATACGGGTGGTCGTGGCATTGGACGCAGCCGAAGGTGAGTCCCTGGGTAGCGGTCCAGGTGGTGTTGACACGGTCGATGATGGAGGCGATGCGGAATTCCTCATCGTCGGTGCCGCCTTCGGTGTTGGTTTGGGTATTGCGGTGGAAGGCGGAAGCGGTGAGTGTCTCCGTCGTTGGTTTTTCGAAGAGGTCACCGGCGAGTTGTTCGCGCAGGAACTGGTCGTAGGGTTTGTCCTGGTTGAAGGATTGGATGAGGTAGTCGCGGTAGGGCCAAATGTCTCGGTGCGGGTCTTTCTCGTAGCCCTTGGTGTCGGAGTAACGGGCGAGGTCCATCCAGACGGAGGCCCAGCGTTCGCCGAATTGAGGGGAGGCGAGCAGGCGGTCGACTTCATTTTCGAAGGCATCGGGTGCCTGGTTGGCGGTGAAGGCGTCGAGTTCGGGTTTTGTTGGCGGGATGCCGGTGAGATCCAGCGACGCCCGGCGGAGCCACTGAGCGCGATCGGCGGCGGGGGTGGGTTGGAGGTGATTGGCCTCAAGTCGGCTGAGCACGTAGTGATCCATCGGGGTGATTGGCCATGACGGATTGTCGAGCGGGGGGGCCGGTTGTTTTTTGGGTTTGATGTAGGCCCAGTGTTCTTCCCACGCGGCGCCTTGCTCGATCCATTTTCTAATCAGGCCAATCTGTTGGTTGGTCAGCGGGGCGTCGGCGTGGTCGCCTTTCTGGAGCGGCATCTTGTCGTCGATATCATCGGTGGTGATGCGGCGGTAGAGCTCGGATTGTTCCGGTTTTCCGGGGGTGATGATGGTTTTCCCGGACTTGCCTTTGCCGAGGACCTCGGAGCGGTTTATCAGCGAAAGACCACCGTCCGCCTTGGCTCCGCCGTGGCATTTGGTGCACTTGGCGATGAAGATCGGTCGGATATGGGCATTGAACGATACGGGCTCATCAGCCTGGGCGCTGGCGGGACAGCAGGCGAGAACAATGAGTGTGGCGTAGGTGGCGCGGAAAGGAGTGGTCATGGCGGATGCGGCGAAGAGGCAGGGGGCTTTCCCCTCGGTGAATTCTAATAATACACCGAGTTTGGATTTTTTCTTGCGGAAAATACCCCAACAGAGGGTTGTTTCCATCCCGTCGTGTAGGCGGGATGCGGGAAAACCTTACTGCACGCGGATGCTGACCGATTTGCCGTGGGCGTCCAGACCTTCGACGCGGGCGAAGGTTTCGACTGTGGGCAGGGACTTGCTCAGCGCCTTTTGGTCCATGCGCACGATGCTGGCGCGGCGCTGAAACTGGTCGGCGCGGAGGCCGGAGAAGGATTTGCCGGAGCCGCCGGTGGGCAAGGTATGGCTCGGGCCTGCGACGAAGTCGCCGACGGCGACGGCGGCGAGTGGGCCGACGTAGATGGCGCCTGCGGTGCGGATTTTTTCTAACCACGCGTCCTCATCCTCGACGACGAGCGACAGGTGTTCGGGCGCGAAGGCATTGCAGATGTCGACGGCTTCCTGGAGCGTTTGGGTGAGCAGGCAGAAGGTGCCTTTGCGAAGCACCTCGCGGATGTATTTTTCGCGTGAGAGGCTGGGGGTTTGGCGTTCGATTTCCTTCAGCACCCGGGTGAGCAGCCGTTTGGAGGGAGTGGCGAAGCCGACCACGCTGTCGCCGGCGTGTTCGGCTTGGGCGAGCATGTCGGCGGCGATGAATTGCGGGTTTGCGGATTGGTCAGCGACGATGAGGACCTCGCTGGGTCCGGGGAGGAGGTCGATGGAGACGGCGCCGACGAGTTGGCGTTTGGCCTCGACGACAAAGACGTTGCCCGGGCCGAAGATTTTTTCCACGGGAGCCACGGTTTTGGTTCCCAGGGCCATGGCGGCGATACCCTGGGCACCGCCGACCTTGATGATTTCGGTGGCGCCGGATTCGACCAGGGCGTAGAGCAGGGACGGGTTGACTTTGCCGTCCGAGCCGGCGGGCGTGGCGGCGAGAATTTCCGGCACGCCGGCGGCCTGGGCGAAGGCGGCGGTCATCAGCGCGGTGGATACGAGCGGTGCTTTGCCGCCGGGGACGTAGACGCCGACGCGGTCGTAGGGGGTGAAGCGTTCGCCGACCTCGACGCCTTGCCGGTTCTTGGTTTTCCAGTCCTTGCGCATGCTGCGTTTGGCGAAGGCATGGATGTTGTGCTTGCTGCTGGCGACGGCCTTTTTGACATCGTCGTCGATCAATGCGTAGGCCTCATCGATTTCGGCTTGGCTGACAAACAGCGATTTGGCGGTGAGTTTGAGCCCGTCAAAGCGCTGGGTGTAGTCGAACACGGCGGCATTGCCCCGCTTTTGCACGTCGGCAATGATGGCGGCGACGACTTGTTCGACTTTCTTCCCTGCCCCGCCCGGGGTGGCGCGGCGGTCGAGCGTGCGGACGAATCTGGCGTAGGCGGTATCCTTGTGGCTCAGAACTTTCATGCATGGCGCATACATGCTCCTTGCCCTTTCTGCAAGTGCCGCGTTTTCGTTCGGGAGGATTGACGCTTTGAGACCTACGCCTCGCCGCCTTTCTCCTCGCCGCCAGTTCCCCCTTTTTCTTCCCGTCCCCTGAAGCGTTCCCGGTGAGGTAATCGTATTCTTCGGGGGTGAGTGAGTCCCTTAAGATCAGGGCATAATGTTTGCATCGGGTTCTTTATTTTGCTAGAGAGCATGCATGTGCATGGGTGGATTTCAAACAGGTATCGTTTTTGTTTTTCTGTTGATCGTTTTTGTGGGTGGTGGGGAGGCGAGGACGTTTACCGATATTCGGGGGAGGAAGATTGATGCCTCCGTGGTGGGAGTCCAGCGTGATTGGGTTGAGATGCGGCTGGATAAGGGTGGGAAGATTTACAAGGTGCATCTTTCAAAATTATCCAAAGCTGACAGGGAGTATGTTAGATTGTGGCAAGAAGCACGCGAGGCTGAGGTCAAAAAAAACGAGGAGGGAAAGAAGGTCGACCAGGAGGATGAAAAGAAGGTGAGGAGGGTGGCTCCCATTGCCTCAAAGCCGTTGGCATTGGAATCCATCTTGTTTGATCAAGGGCTGTGGCAGATGTCGACTCCGGACTTTGAAAAGAAGTATAGGCCGCACGGTTTCGTCTATATGTCGGTTGCCAAGAACGATCTTCGGTCTACGGGTATGAATTCCACCCTTTTTGGCAAAAAAGCCGGTGAGGTGGTTGTGCGGTCTGAAGGGGGGCTGATTGAATCGGTTTCCATTTCCCTGTATAACCGCGGTGACAATGGCGCGATGTCAGTGGCACGGTTCAATGACGTCTGTAAGGATGTGATTAATCGCATGAAAGAAAAGACCGGTGTCAGTCCGCGTGATATGAGTAAGCGTGACACGATTAATATGGTTAGGCAGCTTTGGTTGTGCAAAGCGAGTGCCATCATGTTGGAGCATAGCCTCGGTAATGAGGGGGAGACGCCGGAGTTTATCCGTGTGAGAATGAAGGCGAAAAATGCTGAATCCAAGAAGATGGCCATCCGGTCATCTCTGCGTGATAACGTTGTCAGGGATCGGGTTTCCGGTGACGTTTTCATCAAGGGGGTGCCGATGGTCAACCAAGGGAGGAAAGGTTACTGTGCGGTGGCATCCGCTGCCCGTGTTTATCAATATTACGGGCTTGAAACTAGTCAGCATGAGTTGGCCCAGATTGCCGGGACGGGGCCTCACAGCGGAACGTCGCTGGGTGAGATGGTGGCATCTTTGAAAAAAGTGACACGCCACCTGCATACGCGGGTGTTGGTGATGTATGAATTCCCCAAGGGGTTGGCTGACAAGATGCCCGATGTCGACAGCTCGTACCAGGATTACGACCGGATGATACGCAACTACAACCTGGGGCTGAAAGAGTTTGCCCGTGATATCAAGAACTACAACAAGATTGCCAAGAAGCGTGGCAAGGACCAGTTCCCCGATGATGAAGAAAAAGGGGTGGTCAGCATCCAGGAATTCGCCCGCAAGTGTGACGCGGCAATTTACCGTGAGGTGATGACCCGCAAGTCAAGCTACCCCCGTTTCAAAAACAAAATTGAGGAATACGTCGACCAGGGTATTCCCGTCGGCTGGTGTCTCCAGCTTGGTATGTTCAAGGAGGCAAACCTGCCTCAGTCGTACGGTGGCCACATGCGCTTGATTATTGGCTACAATGAGAAGACGGAGGAAATCATCTATACGGACTCCTGGGGGGCTGGTCACGGCATGAAGCGGATGCCGGCCGCGGATGCCTTTTGTATGTCCAATGCCTTGCTGGCTCTGCCTCCGACCAAGTAGCAGGGTTGGTTTTCTGGCTTGTTTGCCGAGGGGACACTATTGTGCCGATATCGGGGTGGAGACTGAAAATCCTGACTAGACGGGGATGGTAGGTTGGGAGTGTGGAAACGGCAGGTTACGACAAAGACAGGGTGATCATTGTAGGCGCCGGCGTGATCGGCCTGTGCTCGGCGTATCACTGCCTGAAGGCGGGGCGTCCGGTGACGGTCATTGATCGTGACGATTCGCCGGGAGACGGATGTTCCTATGGAAATGCCGGGATGGTGGTGCCGAGTCACTTCATCCCGCTGGCCGCACCCGGTATTGTGGGCAAGGGGATGAAATGGTTGGCGGACCCCGAAGGGCCGTTTTACATTCGGCCCCGCGTGAATCTTGATCTGATGCGCTGGTGCAGGTTGTTTGTGGCCCACGCCACCCAGAAGCATGTGATGGAGAGCCGCGAGTTGCTGCGCGATTTGAATGGGGAGAGCCGCAGGTTATTTGTCGATATGGCCAAGGAGCTCGGGGTGGAGCTGACCGAGCGCGGATTGCTGATGCTTTGCAACACCGACAAGGGGCTGGATGAGGAGGCCGAGGTTGCGGCCATGGCCAATGAGCTGGGCGTGGAGGCCGAGGTCTGTGATCCCGCCAGACTGCGGGAGCTGGACGGCGGAATTGCGATGGATGTCAAGGGTGGGGTCTGGTTCAAACAGGACTGCCACATGGACCCGGCCGGCTTTGTCCGGGGCTTGCGTGCCAGGGTGATCGAGATGGGGGCCGATGTGGTGGACGGGGCGGAAGTGACGGGTTTGCGTAAGGAAGGCGGCGGTCGGGTGTCGCTGCTGGGAGTGCACACCCCTCCAGGCCAGCCTATTGTGTTAGCCTGTGGTGCCTGGGCCAGTGATTTGATGAAAACGATTGGCGTACGCATGCCCATGCAGGCGGGAAAGGGCTACTCGCTCACGGTGGACCGGCCACGCGAGCTTCCGGAGCTTTGTTCGATCCTCTGTGAGGCCAAGGTGGCCGTGACCCCGATGCAGGGTCGGCTGCGTTTCGCCGGAACCATGGAGGTGTGTGGCAATGACCTTTCTGTGAACAAGCGCCGCGTGCATGGAATCATCCGCGCGGCGCAGAAGTATTTTCCGTCCTACCGGGAAGAGGATTTTGCCGAGCTCGAACCATGGGCGGGTCTGCGTCCTTGTTCGCCGGACGGATTGCCCTATGTCGGGCGTGTTGCCGGGTTTTCAAACCTCACGGTGGCCGCAGGGCACGCGATGATGGGGCTGAGTATGGGGCCGGTGACCGGAAGGCTGGTTGCCGAGCTTCTTGGCGCGGGCGAGCCATGCCTGGATATACGCCGGCTCGACCCGCTACGGTTCGGTTGATCGTGGCATCCAGGTCAACTTGCGTCAGTGCGGGCGGCTGTCGCGGTATGCCTTCGGTGTCAGTCCCGTTGTTTGTTTGAACTGCCGGGTGAAGGCGGACTGATCGGAGTAACCACAATCCAGCGCGATGTTGGCGATGGTTTTTACGGTGGTGTCGAGCAGGTGGCAGGCAGCCTCGATTCTTGCCCGGGTGATACACTGCCCGGCGGATATGCGGTAGATGGAGCGGATGCGTTGGTCGAGTTGGTAGACGGAAATGTCCGCCATTTTGGCAAGCTCGGGGAGCCGCAGCGGTTGGTCGAGATTTTCCCGGATGTGCCTGAGCACCTTGGCGACGGAATTGAGGTTTTCGCCTCCGTGTGTGCTGGGTCGGATATCCTGCGAGATGCCGGAGATGCCGATGATGAGGTGATTCGCATCAAAAATGGGTTCCTTGTAGGTGATGCACCATCCTTCGTGACCGTCTGCAAACAGATGGAGCTCCAGCTGGCCACTGATCCGGACTGCGCTTTTTAAAATCTGCCGATCCTGCTCAGCGAAGGCAGAGCCAAGCGGGCCGGGGAACAGTTCGTCGGCGGTCTTTCCTATCAGCGACTCCTTGTTGTGCGCGCCGGATCGTTGTACCAGCGTTTTGTTGGCGGCAACGTAGCGTCCGTGGTGGTCCTTGATGAAAAATGCGATATCGGGAACCTGGTCGAATAGCTGTTCGGTGAGCACCGGTTTATCGAGGCGTTCGAAGAAGGCTTCGCGAATAGGGGAGGGTGAACTCATGGCGGTGTGCAGATTCGGCGGTGGGACCTTGGGATTCCCACAAGACCGTCATGCTAAAGTAATGGGCGTCAATGAGCAATTCCAGAGAACAACATCTTCATGTCATCGATTCACACACGGGCGGAGAGCCGACGCGTGTGGTTGTGGCGCTGCCCGAGGGGCACGACGCGGCCAGCCGGCTCGATCGCGGGAGTCTGGTCGAGCGCAGGCAGATCATGCGTGAGCAATACGACTGGATTCGCACCGCCTGTATCCATGAGCCGCGCGGGCACGACGCCATGGTGGGAGCCCTTCTCTGCAAGCCGGTCGACCCCGGCTGTGTGGCGGGTGTCATTTTTTTCAACAACGTCGGCTATCTCGGCGGATGTATTCACGGCACCATCGGGCTGACCGTGACGCTGGCGCACATGGGTCGGATCTCCACCGGTAGCCATCGCATTGAAACTCCGGTGGGTGAAGTCGTCGCCGAGTTGCACGCTGACGGGTCGGTTACGGTGGCCAATGTGCCCAGCTACCGCACTCAGGCCGGGGTCGGCGTTGAGGTGGAGGGTTATGGCAAAGTCGTCGGTGATATCGCCTGGGGGGGGAACTGGTTCTTCCTTGTCCGTCGTGATGAATCCGCGCCGGTTCCCGAAGTCGATCCCGGCAACATCGCGGAACTGACCCGGTTCTCTGCCGCTGTGGCCGTGGCGCTGCGCGAGCAGGGGGTCACGGGGGATGATGGTACGGTGGTGGATCACGTTGAGGTTTTTGGCGAGCCGACACCCGGAGTTTCTGACAGCCGCAGCTTTGTGCTCTGCCCCGGGCTTGTGTACGACCGCTCACCCTGTGGCACGGGGGTGAGTGCGAAATTGGCCTGCCTGTACGCCGATGGCAAGCTGAAGCAAGGTGACGTCTGGAGACAGGCCAGCATCCTTAACACCGTCTTTGAAGGTCGGGTGGAGGCGATTGACGAAAATCGTGTTATTCCCTTTGTCAGCGGATCGGCATACGTTAATGGTGAGGCAACGCTCATTCTTCAAGACACGGATCCGTTTCAACACGGCATCCCCGAATCCTAACAAAATAATCATCATGGAACTTCAAGGCACGTCCATCATCGGCCAGCGCCGCGGCCAAGGCAGCGAGTCGGCCGGCAAAAGCATCAACCCGGTCAGCAACGAGACACTTGAGCCCGACTATGTTGCAGCGACTCATGAGGAGCTGGAAACGGCCGTGCGCCTTGCTGCCGAGGCCTTTAACACCTACCGCAACACCCCCGGGGTTAAAAAGGCCGGGTTTTTGCGTGCCATCGCCAGCAATATCGAGGCATCCATCGAAGACCTCGTTGCGCGTATGCCTTTGGAGACCGGACTGCCGGAAATGCGTGTCCGTGGCGAGGCCGGCCGCACCTGTGGCCAGCTGCGCATGTTTGCCGCCCTGGTTGAGGACGGGTCCTGGGTCGACGCACGCATCGACCGCGCCCAACCCGACCGCCAACCTTTACCCAAGGTTGATACGCGCAGCATGCTGCGTCCGCTCGGTCCCGTGGTTGTGTTTGCCGCGAGCAATTTCCCCCTGGCCTTCTCGACTGCGGGGGGGGACACGGCCTCGGCCCTGGCGGCGGGCTGTCCGGTGATTGTCAAAGCGCACTCGTCGCACAGTGGCACAGCGGAGCTCGTTGGCTTGGCCATCCAGAAGGCGGTGGCCGACTGTGCATTGCCCGCCGGCGTTTTCTCGCTCCTTTACGGCAGTGGCCGCACCGTGGGTCAGGGGCTTGTTAGGCATCCGTCCATCAAGGCGGTTGGATTCACCGGTTCCTATGCCGGCGGTCGGGCACTCATGGATCTTGCCGCCGCCCGCCCCGAGCCTATTCCCGTTTATGCAGAAATGAGTGCCATCAATCCGGTGGTCATCCTGCCGGAGGCAGCGGCCGCCCATGGCGACACGCTGGCGGAAGGCCTGATGGGCTCGCTCACTCTAGGGGTGGGCCAGTTCTGCACCAACCCGGGGCTTGTCTTGATCGATGCTGATGCCGCCGGTCAGGTCACCCGCAAGCTGAGCGAGTTGGTGGCGGGCAGTTCCAGTGCGACCATGCTCAACCCCGGAATTTGCAATGCCTACCGGGGCGGTGTCGATCGGCTCAAAAACCACGCGCGGGTGCAGACCCTTGCCGAAGGCGCATGTGGTGGCCTGGCGAATCAGGCGGTGCCCACGCTCTTCCAAACCACGGCCGCCGATTTTCTCTCGGCCGCTGATCTCGCCGAAGAGGTTTTTGGTCCCGCGACCCTGATTGTTACCTACACCGGTGATAACGAACTCGCCCGGCTGCTCGGCTCCCTTGGCGGCCAGCTGACGGCGAGCGTGCATGGAACCGAGAGCGAGCTCGCCGGACAGAGCGGGCTGGTCCAGTGGATGGAAGACCGCGCGGGGCGCCTCGTGTTTAACGGGTTTCCGACCGGCGTGGAAGTGTGCGCCAGCATGGTGCACGGCGGCCCGTTTCCTGCCACGTCGGACGGGCGGAGCACGTCAGTCGGCACCATGGCGATTGATCGTTTCGCGCGTGCTGTCTGCTACCAGGATTGCCCGGACGTCCTTCTGCCTGACGAACTCAAGGATGCCAACCCGACGGGTATCCGGCGCATCGAGGCGTAGTTTGATAGAGTGGCAATGTGGCTTCGGTGGATGCTTGAAGTTGATCTTCCCTTTTGACTTGTGCCCCGCGCATCTCAGACTGCCCTCAGCCTTATCTCAAACCTATGAAAAAACACCTATTGATTTGTCTGTTATGCATGAGTGCGTCCGCGCTGGCGCAGAACGTTCTCAATGACCAGGAAAAGAAGGACGGCTGGCAGTTGCTGTTTGACGGCAAAAGCATGGAGCATTGGCGCAATTTCAGGCAGGCCGGGCTCAGCCCCCGGTGGATCGTCAAAGACGGCGCCATGGTGAAAACCAAGCGTGGCGGCGATATCATCACCAAGGAGCAATACGAAAACTTCGACCTCAAATTGGAGTGGAAAATTGCCGAGGGAGGTAACAGCGGGATATTCATCCTCGCGAATGAAACGGCGGCCGACAGGAAAATCTACAGCAGGGCCCCTGAGATTCAGCTCTTGGACAATGAAAGACATCCCGATAACAAGCCGGCGAGCCACCGGTCTGGCTCGCTCTACGACATGATCGCAGCGCCTGCCCAATCACAAAAACCGGCGGGTGAATGGAACACGCTCAGAATTCTTTTTTCCAACAGGCACCTGCAGGTGTGGCAGAATGGAGTTGTGGCAGTGGATGTCAAACTCGGCTCGGATGCATGGAACAAAGCCTTGCAGGCAAGTAAGTTTAAAAACTGGCAAGGCTTTGCCGAATCCTTGACCGGGCATATTGGTATCCAGGAACACGGTGCGGAGGTGTCACTGAGAAATATCAAAATCAAGAAGCTTCCCGCGAGCGTCAAAAAAAGTTAGGAAAGGGTCAGCCCTGGCCATGTGGTCTTGATTTTCCGGGTGGAGAGGGTCGGGTAACGGGTCTTGCTGCCAGCGGCGTTGCCATGTGCCCACGGTGTGTTATCATCCACCCGCTATGCGATATGTTTTGATACTTCTGATGTGCACGCTGCCGCTGCTGGCGGAGAAGGTGACATTCGACACCCGGTGTTCGGTGGATTTCCCCGTGGGCTGGAAAAAATCAGCGGATGCCCAAAAGGGGGCGTTGGTTTACCGGGTGTCGCCGGCGGAGGATGCGTCCTTTGCCATTGCCAGGCTGTCGTTGCCGGAAAATGCCAAGGCCGATTTGAAGGCGACGCTGGGGGGGATGATCGACGGGATCAAGAAGGGGATGAAGGTGACAAATGAGGTCAAGCTGACGGAGGGTGCCATCGATGGCAAAAAGGCGCTGTTTGTGCGTGTTCTTGCTGAAACCGAGGGGCACAAGATGGGTTTTTTCCTGGTGGCGATCGACGCGGGAACACGGGTTTTTATCTTGCAGGCGACGTTGCCGGCGACCGCCTCGGAAAAATCCAGGGCCGACTGCATGAGCGTTATCCAGTCGTTTAAAGAAGGCCGTTAGAGGAATTTCCTGATGGTTTCCTGGAAGCGGTTGTAGAGGAAGCCGAGCGCGAGCAGAATGAGCCCGAGGACAATAAAGCTCAGGATGCGGCCGAGGGTTTCCATTTTCAACACATCGATGAAGACGACGTGCAGCACGGCGGCGGCCAGCCAGTAGAGGCCGATCAGGCGGTACGGGCGGCAGCGTATCGCCAGTCCGGCGCAGAAGAGCAGGGTGGCGAGCAGTGCCCAGCAGATGGCGAGGCCCGAGCCGTCGAAGCTTTGTTGCACATGGATGGAGGCGGAGAAAAAGAGCGCGATCAGGCCGGTGGTCAGAAGCAGGACACGGGTCGGCTTCCAGCGATTGTCACCGTGGCTCTGGAGCCAGAGCAGCGCGTGCGTCACCAGGGCGGCCGCGATGGGTAAGTAGCGCAGCCAGTCCTGGCCGCCGTGGATGACCAGCGTGCCGGCGCATGCGATGAGCAAGGACAGAGCCCCTCCCGCGATGGCGAAGGCGGTGTCCCTCCGGCGATAGGCCCAGATGATCATTGCCAGGCCGAGCGCGGTCAGCGTGAGATCGGGCCGGTCAAATTCCTGGAATGCGTGGATGCTCACGGCGGCGACCAGCGCGGGTGCGAGAATGGGACGCAGGTGGATTTTGGCCAGATTGCTCCAGCGGGTATCAACCAATGCCAGATGGGTCAGCAGGAGCACGGCGGGCGCCCACCCGAGGCCGGGCTCGCTATTACCGTACACGACAAGGGCGAGGAGGGCGCCGAGGTGGAAGAGGAGCGCAGGTATCAGGATGCTGATGCGGCGTGTGAGTTGGGCGACGGCATTGCCAGAAATGGCAAGCAGTCCGCCCGCAAGCATCCACGAGGCATCCGATTCCATGTGCTGGCTCAGGGTGGTGGCCATCATCACCCAGAACAACACGCTGAAAATCCACTCCAGGGCCGGGTTGCCGGATTTTTGATCGTGTTCGGTCAGATTGTCCCAGACCTGCACGAGCTGCGGGCTCATGTACCAGAATGCGGCAGCACCGAGCAGTGGCAGGACCGACTGGTAGACGGCGAGTTCCGGATAGCCGCCGAGATACCACCAAGCTGCGGCGAGGGCGGCAAAAATCGAGGCCGCTGCCAGGTCAGAAACCCAAGCCTGCCAGCGCGGGTGCTTGACAAAAAAGTAGCTGAGCATGACGGCGTTGACCGTGAGCCACAGCCCGTTGATGGCCGACGGGTACTGCCATGGGTTGAAGACGCCGAATAGGGCGATGAGCCAGGTGATCATGGCGAGGAAAATGGGGGGCACCAAGACTCCGGCTTTGTTGCTGCCGCCGCTGGTTTTCATGCCGGTGCCATCGTGGCGGACGAGTGCGGTGTAGGCGGCGCTCACCAAGGCCAGGGCGGCGTAACTGGGCCATGGAGCGAGGGCGCCGCCATTCATTGCGGGTAATGCCATGATCAGTGCGCCGAAAAATGCCACGGCCGATAGCGCGCGTGCCAGGGTGCCGCCGAAGTGCCGGGCACCAGCTAACAGAATGTAGGCCTCGACGGCGAGCATGAGGAAGCGCGTGTAGCCGGTGGCCTCTAGCAGTATTCCAAGGCTGGCAATTAAAACGCCCTGATACCCAAAGACGACGGTCAGCGACCGGTCCCCGATTTTCCCCGTCCGGGCGATGGCTGCGAGCAGCATGAAGAGCGTGCCGATAACGATGGAGATCCACCCGATTTCCTCATGGGGAGTCATGAACGGAACGGTGAATGCGGCCAGGCACCATGCGGCACCATTGTTGATGGCACAAAACACACGCTGCACCTGCTCCGGCATCATCCGTGCCTTGGGCACGGTCAGGGCACCGGTAAACAGCAGCCAGTAGGAGGCGAGATAGGTGAATCGCACTGCCTCGCTTGTCGCTTGCGGGTAGAAACCTAACCAGAAAGCATGTGTCACATAGGCCGCAATCACCGTGCCAATTCCAACCGCAACCCAGCGGAACCTGGTCATGAGCCAGATGCCTGCGCTGGATAACAGCAGTGCCGAGAAGAGCGACAGCCAGCCGGACGGGTTGACGATGGTGCCGTAGAAGGCGAGACCGATTGCCATGACCGCGACAACACGTGATTTTTTCCAAACGGCATACGCCAGTATCAGGCCCGCCCAGAGGGTCAGCAGAACGCCGGCGAGCAGGGCATTGTCGGTCAGCTTCAGTGCCGGGACAAAGTGGGACGCGTAGATCGTGTAATAGCCGGCCGCCAGTCCCCCGGAGGCGACCACGCGACCGTACTGGCGGAAGCGTTCTTTCCATGAGTCGAGCCACATGCCAAGCCCGGTCAGGGCGAGTGAAATCACCATGAAAAATGCCACCCTAACAGCAGGGCCGGTGTTGAACAGCCAGTTTTTGTAAGCATAGGTGCTGAGGAAGATCAGTCCGGTGAGCAGCAAAAGCACGCCGATCCTCACCAGCCATACACGCCCGAAGTTGATTTCCCACTCGCCGGTGCGTTCGGCAGGTTTTCGCGGTGCGGGGTTTTCGGCGCTGATCTTGTCCTCGGGGACAACCGGAAGCGTTGCGGCTGCCGCCTGGGCGGCTACGGGCGGGTTGGGCGCCTTGGTCGGTTCGACCTGTGGAACCTGTCCCGGTGTGGCCGTGCCGGGTGCGGGACGTGCACCGGCGGCATGCTGCGGTGGAAGTGGGGGTGGGAGCGGAGGGGGGGTGGCGTGTTGGGGAAGTCGGTTGATTTCGCCGCTGATCCTCAGACACTCCTGGCCGAGTTGATGCAGATCCTCCTGTAGCTCGACCTGCCTGCGCAGCACCTTGTCCAGCCGATCGCGTAAATCCTTATCCATGACGCCAGTCTATCATAAATGATCGGCGACGGAGCATTGATTTTTGACGCAGGGATGATTGCTTGAACTGATGTTTGCCAGATGGGAAAAAGCCCGCATGCTGTTCGACAGCATGCGGGCTTTTGGTTTTTTCAGTTTGCTATTTCAGCCGGCGTCGGAGGATCATCATCAGGCCGATGATGCCGAGCAAGCCGGTGCTGGGCTCGGGGATCGGCGGGCCCTCGGGGTCATCGATGCTGTCAGGCACGAGGATATGGTGTTCCACACTCCCGTTGGCAGCGGGATCGGCAGGATCGGTATTGGCGAATCCGAAGTTATAGAGATAAACATCATTGCCTCCGGTTTTCCCGTCTTTGGCATACATGTCACCCCATACGGGGACTCTGTTTGAGCAGAATGACCATGAGACGGATTTTGTGTTACCCGTTGTGTCGACCTTGATACCGTAGAGCTCACCCGGGATGCCGGGGTCACTGCTGCCATGCAGT
This sequence comes from Oceaniferula sp., assembly GCA_041548785.1. GTDB lineage: Bacteria > Verrucomicrobiota > Verrucomicrobiia > Verrucomicrobiales > Akkermansiaceae > Oceaniferula. Next base: position 6,763 of record JBFERY010000037.1, on the reverse strand, counting down.
CCGGGTCCATAGTAATCCAGTTGAGCACTGCCCAGGATATTTCCCGGGTCATTAATGCCGCTAAGCAGGTTCGCGAGTGTGAACTCTTCTGAGACTTCGGTCGTTACGTGGCTGATATCCTTGCCGAGAACGGTCAGGGTGTAGGAATAATACCAGCTGGTGCAGTTGGGTTCTTCGTTTGATGCGCTCCATGAGAATGTAGCGCCGCTGGCCCACTGTTCGGTTCCGGTGAGCTTGCCGTCTGCACCGGCACCGCTCGAACTGAGTGAGCCGCTATAGATCACAGCTTGTGATGTTGCGATTGAGAGGGCTAATGCCATCAATGTTGTAATGATTGGGGATTTCATTGTTTTTGGTTTTTTCTAGGTTGTTAACAACGCACGGAAAAAACCCTGCGGGTGATGCCCGCCATTGAGGCGGACACCCGAAGTGTCCGAAGACAGGTTTTTACCGAGCGTTTTCAAAGTAACACGACACCTGAAACACCATCAAGTAAATCGTTAACCATTAACGAGTTGTGCATATAATTCGTTAGGTGAAGTTGCCCGATATTTTATAATTAATGACAACTTACCTAACAGAGAGCAGTCACGATCCAGCAATGACTTGCTCCCAGGTTATACGCAGGTTCTTCACAGCGGAAGCCGCCGTGGACCGGCTGGGCAGGCCGTGAGCGCGGCCGTTTTTTGCATGCGCCAGGTAGTTAATTTTTACTAACAAAATGACATTTTCCGTCGAATGCCGATGTCCGCGAGGCTAGGGCGCGAGGGCGAGGTGCAGCCGGAGAAAACGGCAGGCCCATGGTGTGGACGTATTTTCCGAAACCCGGAAACGGCGTGTTCCGCCGGGGCCCGCTTCCTCGGTGACATTGGCGCTGACATTGGCGCTGACAGTCCAGGCGCCGGTGCTGTCGCGCGACGCGATGCTGGTCCAGTCGGCCGCATCCAGGGTGCAGGTGGCTTGCACGGTGTAGATGACATCGCTCGGGATATCCGTGGGCAGGTCGATGAGGAAATCGATACCGGAGCGGGTGTCGGGGTCGATACTCGAACCATGCTGTACGGGCTCCGCGGCGGCCGGGTTGGTCCCCAGGGCATGTTCGTAGAGGTTGCTGTAGCCGTCATTATCAGGGTCGTCATCAGGGTTGCGTTGGGTTTCCGGCAGGGCGGCCACCGTGCGCTCGAAGGGGCTGGGTGCGTTGGCGGCGGCGACTTCGCCGGAGATGGTATAGCTGCCGAGGCTGGCGTAATCGGTAAAGCCGGTGTTGGCGCTGCCGTAGCCGGTGGCGTGGACGTGCAGGAAGTAGGTTCCTGCGCTGACGCTGGCGTTGATACTGGCGTTGAGTTGAGTCTCGGGGTTGGCGGAGGCGACAAGACTGCCGGCAGCATCATAGAGCTCCGCTTGGATGTCGAGGTTGCTGGAGCTGCTGGCGGGATTGATCGCGAGGGTCAGGGTGCCGGCACCGGACTCGACCGAGAACACATCGGTATCACCCTTGCGTTCGATGGTCCCGGTGTGGGCAACCTGGTTCGAGCTATCGGCTGGCACGGGGGTGGCACCGGCGGCATGGTTGTTGTGGTCATCCTTGCGGTAGCCGAAGCCGTTGGTCGTGGAGCTGATGATGGACAGGTCGTCCTGGGTGTTGGTCGCGCTGGAGTATTCGCCCTTGCTCCACTGGGTGACGTTTTTGAAGTATCCGCTGCCCATGATGGGGGCCCAGCCGACGGCGCCGGAGCCGTGGCCGGCGTAGTAGGCGGTGCCGCTTTTGCCGTCGTGGCTGAGCCCGAAGGTGTGTCCGGTTTCGTGCGAGCACGCCTCGGCGATGTACTTGGTGCCGTTGGCGAGGTTGTCGGAGAAGACCCAGCAGGGGGTGTCGCCGGACCAGACGAACGAGTTGTACTTGGCGACGCCACCGGCGGTGCTGGATCCATACCATTCGTTCGAGGGCGTGATGATGCAGCGGATGCGTTTTGCCGACGGGGCGTTCAGGTAAACGGATTCCTCGGTGGTGACATTCAGGTTGAACGGTTCGAAGTCGGTGGCGACTCGGTTCCAGATGTCGGTGATTTTGCTGGCGCTGTAGCCGGTGGCGGCGGCCGTGATTTTGTTGCCCCAGGAGGTGCCGGTGACCTGTTCGCCGTCGAAGTCGAGGTAGATGCAGGCGGTGGCGGTGGGGTGGCTGTTCAGGGCGGGGACGAGTGAGGCCGCCTCGGCGCTGGCCGGCGCGACCACCGCGACGCCCTCGGCCTCGGCGTCCGTTACCGGCGGCAGGCCGTAGGTGACGGCGCCGGTGGCGGGGTCGATTTCGGCGCAGACAAGCTCGGTGATGGCGCGGCGGGTGATGAGGTGGGAGCCGTCGCTGCCACGGGTGATTTCGTAGGCGACCGGAAGGTCCGGGTAGTCGATTTGACCGAGGAAAAAGCCGTTCTGCTGGTTCCATTGCATGTGGATCCGGCCACGGGGCGAGCCCGCGACGCTGCCATTGATGGCAATCGTACCGTCCGTGTGGATGTGGCGCTGTTCGATGTCGATCAGGAGCTGGGAACCGTCCTCAAGGGTGATCTTTTGGCGGCTGTCTTGCTGGTAGTCGTCCGGGGCCGGGCCGGGGCCGGCGAGCGGCATGGAGGCGGGGGCATCGGCGGGCTTGTCCCAGTGCTTTTCCCAGAGCAGGCCATCGCTTTTGAGGGGGTCGTCTTTGGTCGCGCTCCGGGGCTCGTTGCGATGCGAGCAGCCGAGCATGCAATGGTGTTTTGGCGGGGTCGATTTCCGGGGATGCTCGTCCTCGATGAGGCTAACTGACTTAGGGTGAGTCAGTAGCGAATTGACGATGATTGCGAGCCCTAGGGCTGCCATGACGGCAAAAATAGTGCGCATGGAGGTGGTCTTTAGCATGTAATTATATTATTGACAAGTTGATAGATTGGGTTTGTTGAGGGTTTGCGGCATCCGTACGCCACGGATTTGAGCATGGGGGGGTCCATGCGCAGACGGCGCATCCGGAGGGGTGACTTCCGGGGAGCGAGGGGGTGCTTTGGGGGGCAAGGATCGTGTCAAGCGATCCACGGGCTCAGACAGGGAGAGCCGAAAAGGTGGAGAGCGGGATTAGCTCTCCGGTGAGTGAGAAGGGTCAGGGTCGGCGGATTGTTTCCGGTAAAAAAGACGCGTTTCCACCTTCCTGTTGAGGAGATGGTTCTTCAATGCGGCGAGTGTGGTTTCCGTAGCCATTCAGGTTGCTGATAATAAGTTGGTTACGTAAGGGTGCCATGCAGTTTCTGTGGCTAAGGGAGCGGGAAGTGAATGGCAATTGTATTTACCCGAAATTCGATCAACGGACGTTTGAATCAAACAGACGTGACGGCGGGCGGGGTGCGTGCTGATCCATTGCGTGGTAATGGATACAGCACAAAAAAAGCCCGCGCACCCGGGTTGGAGTGGCGGCCTTTGGAAAATGGAAAACGGGTTTTTACCGGGAGAGGCAGGCGGAGACGCCCCCATGGGTGGCGCTCATGGCGCCGTCACCTTTCTGCCAATCCATCGGGCAGACTTCGCCGTGTCATTCGACGTAGATAAAGTACAAGAATCATACAGGCCGGCGATTTGACTGAATTGGATTCAGTCATTGGAGGGCACTGCTGTCTCGCTCCATGACGACTGATTTTCAGGCGAGCCTACGGATTTTATCATGGGTTTTATGAAAACGAGGCGCTTCACCGCATCTCGTATGTCATCAAATGATTCGGGGTCTCCGTTCTGCCGGGCTGCCATACGCATGCTAACAGGGTGATCCCGTCCCCGGAAATCCATTCCGTGAAATCCCCCCGCTTCGGGTGTAGCTGGTTCCTGGAAGAAATGGCTGATCATTGGCGGCCAGTTCCGTCAGGTTCTCTGGAGATCTGCCTTCATCCAGCACGCGCTCTCATTCTATGAACTCACCGCTTTCACGGGGTGAAAAGCACATTTTATTCAACCATTGATTCCACTAGGGTTTCGTTACCCGTAGCCGGAGGAAGCGCTGGGAGACATCCATTGGCACGTAGGAGGTAACCAAGCCGTTGGCATCCGGTTCTGTCTCACTCACGCCGCCAGTCGTCCAACCATTCGGATCCAGATTGGTGACGGTTTCCACCACATAGCTGATATCGGAACGTCCGGCGAAGTAGCTGATGCTAAAGTTGTCGCCATTGTAGATCTCAGGCTGCGGCAGTTGCGAGGCAAGGTTGGCGAGTGGATCCAGATTCAACCCGTAAGCTATCAGCAAGCTGACGCTGTCACCGTTGAGATCGTCCGACATCGCGGCACCCGGCGGAATCGCATAAAAAAATCTCCAATGCATGACGCCCGGATCTGTGGCATCCACCGCCATCGCCGGATAACCATTCCACGTTGGCGAGGTGAACCCCGTGGATGTGCTCCAGTAATAGATACTAAAATTCGAGGCGGCGGAGCCAAAGGCATATGCGCCGAAGCTGTAAGGCACATCACCTGCGAAGTAGGCATTTGCAAGGGAGCTGCAATTGGAAAATGCAGAGTAACCAACATTCGTCACACTGTCCGGAATCGTCACGCTCGTCAGGCCGCTACATCCGGCAAACGCGCGGATCCCGATGCTCGTTACGCTATCAGGAATCGTCACACCCGTGAGAGCCGTGCATTCGGAAAATGCATAATCTCCGATGCGCGTCGCACTATCCGGGATATTGTAGTCTCCAGACACTCCGCCAGGGTACTTGACCAATGTCATGGATGCCGTTTCAAACAGCACCCCGCCTGCACTGTGGTAAGTACTGTTGTTGGGAGCAACTTCAATACGGCTCAGGGCACTGCACGCCGCAAATGGTCCAAACCCAATGCTCGTTAGGCCATCGCCAATCCACAGGCTAGTGATGCCGCTGCAACCGGAAAAGGCGTAGTTCCCAATACTCTTCACACTGTCCGGTATCGCCAAGCTGGTCAGACCAATGCATGATTGAAATGCGCTGCTACCAATACTCGTTACGCCATTCCCAATCCTCAGGCTAGTGATGCCGCTGCAAGCTACAAATACTTGGTCCCCTATACTCGTTACGCTGTCGCTGATCGTCACGCTCGCCAGACCACTGCAATAGCGAAACGCAGCATCCCCGATGCTCGTCACTCGGTCAGGAATCGTCACGCTCGTCAGACCGATGCAAGAGGAGAACGCATAGGATCCGATGGCCGTCAAACTATTCGGAATCGTCACGCTCGTTAGGCCGCCGCAATCGGAAAATGCAGAGTCGCCAATAATCGTCACGCCATTATCAATCGTCACGTCGGTCAGACCATCGCAGCTGTAAAACGCACGGTCCCCAATGCTCGTGGTGCTGCCCGGAATCGTCACGCTCGTCAGGCCGCTACATCCGGCAAACGCGGCGATCCCGATGCTTGTTACGCTATCAGGAATCGTCACACCCGTGAGAGCCGTGCATTCGGAAAATGCATAATTTTCGATGCGCGTCACACTATCCGGAATATTGTAGTCCCCAGAGATTCCGCCAGGGTACTTGACCAATGTCATTGATGCCGTTTTAAACAGCACCCCACCTGCACTGTGGTAAGTGCTGTTGTTGGGAGCAACTTCAATACGGCTCAGAGCACTGCACGCCGCAAATGGTCCAAACCCAATGCTCGTTACATTCTCGGGGATCGTCATGCTCGTCAGGCCGCTGCAACCGGAAAAGGCGTAGTTCCCGATGCTCGTCACGCTGCCGGGGATCGTCACGCTCGTCAGGCCGCTACATTCCGAAAACGCGGCATGCCCGATGTTCGTCAAGCCATTCGACATCATCACACTGGTCAGACCGCTACATCTGCCAAACGCGCCGTTCCCGATGCTCGTGACGCTGCCGGGGATCGTCACGCTCGTCAGGACGCTACATCCTCTAAATGCGTAGCTCTCGATGCTCGTCACGCTGCCCGGAATCGTCACACTTGTCAGGCTGTACATGTTGCAAAATGCGTAGCTCCCGATCCTCGTCACACTGTCGGGAATCGTCAGACTCGTCAGAGTGGCATTGTGTTCGAACGCCCGATATCCGATGCTCGTGACCGGCATGTCATCGATCATAGCCGGAATGGTAAGCGTAGGCGTGGTTAACGAACCCTTGTACGCAGTGATTTGCACCTCGCTATTACTCACATAATAGGAAAATCCGTCCCATTTACCCACATACGCCGGAGCCGTCTGAGCAGTCAGGCAGAAAAGCAAAAACAAAAGAAGGCGGTAAAACACCGAGCTCGAAATGCAAAAAAATGGCCGTTGCACTTGATCGACACTCATGCCCGGTTCAGCCGAAAGGCTCCCAGGAATTTGCTTTTTGGGTGAGATGGCGGACAGCATCGTCGGAAGGCTTGTTAGGATATTGAGGAATGGCTATAGACATGAGGGTCAATCCCATCTTTCAGCTTGAAAAATAAGCGCAAGATGAAATGAGATTTACTACCATAGTTCCGTATACGCTAACGAAAATGCTCGTTGCTACAATTCCATTATCTGACCATATCAAAGCACAAACCACGCGTATTTTGATTTGTTTGATAGCAGCAAAAAATGCAATTAAAATGCCCAATTAAAATGCCAGGCATATAATGATAGACTTTTTCGTTAGATCTGCTAGGTTAGTTCCATGAAAACAGCTGAATCCCCTGAAAGTAAGGTGAAGAGAGGGTTGACTGATCTTGAGAAGGCCGATTGTAAGACCGGCCATATGGGGGGTAAGACGGGGCGGATTTACCGGTCATGGTC
>JBFERY010000036.1:0-25544 GCA_041548785.1 Oceaniferula sp. | reverse complement strand
TCGCCCTGGTTCCAGGCTTTGCGCCAGCCGCTAATCAAGGCCTCGAGTTTCGGCTGGTACAACCGGCGGTCGTGCTCGTTGCTTTCGCCTTGGTACCAAAGGGTGCCGCGCAAGCCATAGCCGACCAGAGGTGCGATGAACTTGCGGTAGTGCCCGCCAACCTCGTAGGGTGCTTGGTTCAACCAGGGTTCGATCCTGGATCCGCCGACGGCCGCCGGGATCAGCCCGATGGGGATGAGGGCGTCGCGCTGCAGCCGGCGGGCGAAAAAGAAGGCGACTTTTTTGAAAACAGGCGCGGTCTCAGGGGAGCAGATGACCCACGCCTCGTCATCGCCGGAGCGGTACTGGCGCAGCGCCGGGTAGTTCGCTTTTTCAAGCGTATCCGCTGGGAAAAGCTTCGGCTTGTAGGTCCTGAGCGCGCCCGCCATGTTCGACTGGCCGGCGCAGAGCCAGACGTCGCCAAGCACGAGGTTCTTGATCTCCTTGACCGCTTCCTTGCCGTCCTTTTTGCAAGTGATTGTCATCGTCTTACCTGCCGGGCAATCGTTGACTGATTTTAGTTTCACCGCGTCCATGGGATCGAGCACCACCCGCCACTTGCCGCTGCCATCGGCCGAGGTCGCTTGGCTCTGGCCGTTGAATCGGACCGTGACCTCGGCACCCGGCAGGGAGGTGCCCCAGACAGGCAGCTTGATCTGCTGCTGCAAGACGGCGTTCTCCAGAAAAGGCGCGCCGCACCGGGCCCGGAGGGTCGGGGTCGGATCCTGATTGGCTGCAACGGCGGCTCCGGCGAGTAGCGCCGACACGATACCGGCCACGGCGACGATGGCTTGTTTGTTCACGGTTAACATTTCTAACAATTATTGAAATGGGCTAGGTTCAAACGGACACCTGGGGAATGAGCAAGCTCGATTCCCCAGGCTTGTGTATTGAATCTGACCGTTGGCCAAGATGTGCATTTACTCGCCGTCGATGGTTGGCAGCTTCATCTCCTCGAACCAGAAGCTCTGGCGGTTGGCCTTGATATCGCTGCCCTGCTTGATGCGCATGAACCCGGTGGCGGAGAGGATGATTTTGCCATCCTCGAACTCGGCCCGGAACGCGTCATCGATGGTGCGACCCCAAGGCTTGCCACCCTGGCGCTTGCCGACGCCCCTGATCGATGGGTCCGTGTTGCGGCGGGCTTCCATGTATTTCCCGTCGATCCAAACATCGGAGCCGTCGCCATTGTTGACGTGGGAGCGCCCACCGACTAACAGCCGATAGGCGTAGCCCTTCTTCATCGGCGGGAGTTTGATCTCTGCGCGCATCATCAGGACATCCTCCGTCCACAAGGTTTTGAGAGGTTCACCGCAGCCGCAGAAGTTGCCCTGGCATGGTCCGTGGTAATCGATCTTGCCATCATAGCTACCGAAGGGTGCGTAGCCGGTCTTCCAGTCGGCCGCCTTGGGGTCGAAGTCTGCCGTGAACCAGTTTGCCATCCCCTCAGGCCATTCGACCTTGCGGTAACGCCAACCCGGCTCCCAGAGTTTGCCGTCCCGGGGAACAAAGGTGTGGTAGTCCCACTTGATCTCGGTCTTTTTCGGGCCGAAACGCTTCCAGTCGTAGTCGTCGACTCCGGCTTTGCTGTAGAGAGCAACCAGGCCCTCCACGGCCTGAGCGGGCATATTCGGCTTCAACTCGTTTTCCAAGCGTTTGCGGTTCTTTTCAATGTAATCGGGGATCAGTCGCTGGGTCAGGATCGGCATAAACGCCTTTTTGACCTCGGGGCCGAATTTGCGGACATCGGCGTCCAGGTAAAGCTCCTGGTGGGGCAGGCCCAGCTCGGGGAAGCGTTTTTTGGATACCCTGTAGAGTTCGTCAAACCCGCCCGGTGCATTGGCAAGGTTCCTGGCAATCCCGTCCAGCAGGTAAGCGAGGCCGGCGGACATATTCTGCCCTCCGGGGGCGTGCAACTGGGTGGGGAAGTCGCTGTAGGCTTGGCCGATCACCTTGAGGGCAAACTGCTGCACCTCGGGGTCGGCCGTCTGAAGTTGACGAACAATCCCGCTGACAGGAGAAAGTGCCACCGGACGCTGGTTGGTGGCAATCATCTTGCCGATGATCGGAAGGATCTTTTTGTAGAAACGTTTGTCAGCGGCGACAGGCGTCAGCGCGGTCATGGCCGCCTTGCGGAGCCACCAGTCGTCGTGTTTGAGCCAGTAAGCCAAGCGGTCGACGTGAGGCGCGATCAGTTCGGGCTTGGCCCGTGCCAGTGCGTTCATCGCGGCATGAGCCACCCACCAGGCCTCTGCCGGGTCGTTGATCATGCCGGCGACGAGGTGGAACATTTCATCGGTCAGCTGGTCGTCCGGCAGAGCTCTGCCCTTCTGCATACCGGTGATACAGGTCAGCCCGGCGTGGCGACTGCGCGGGTCTTTCGACTTCAGCAGAGGCATGACCAGATGATGGCGGCCCTGGTTGTTGATGGCTCGGGCCGCTGCCGTGCGGATTCCCTGGTCGATGTGATGGGCATACATCAGCAGGGTGTCATCGCTGACCTTGCGATCACCGAGGCGCGCCATGATCGGCTTGGAGGCATCCGTGCTGAGCTTTTCGGCCGCTATGTCCTGCTTTTGCCCGGGTTTATACTCACCGGGTTCGAGCGAGTAGAACATGGCATCGGCCTCATTTCCCCAAGGTTGTTTGGGAATTGCGTAATGTTGGGAAAACCGGCTGGGGGGCGCGCCGTAGATGCGCAGGTGCTTGCGGGGCAGAGTGTAGACGAGTGGGATGTAGTTTCCCCAGGCCCTGCCCTTCTTGTGCGCCGTGTCAGTGTAATTGACATTCCACCCGCTGACCCAGCCGAACACACCATCGTGAGTGCGGGCAAGCTCGTACATCCAGCGGCGTCCGTTCATAAACGACCGGTACTGGCTCGGACGTTTGTCCTTGATCAGACCCATCGACTGACCCCGCCAGAGCTCACCGATACCACCGCCGGTGTGACCGTGGAACAACCACGAGGTGGAGTAGAACCCCTTGGTGGCGCTGATGTCGCGGGCTTTGGCGTAAACCGAATTTTCGCCATCAGGTGACAGCGATGCGGCGGCGGCCATGGCAAGGGCCAATCCCGTGGTTCTGCCGTTGTCGGTGTAGCCAGCTTCGGGGATACCGTCACCGTAGGCAACATTACCGCGGCCCGAAAAGCGATAGAAGTACTTGAGCGAGCTTTGCAGTGTGTGCTCGTCGACATCGACTCCGCACTCCTTGGCCAGCATCAGGAACGTCACGCAGTGTACGCCTGCGGCATTCATATGGCCGCCGGCCATGTACTGATAGGGTGCGGCACCGCGGCCCGCCCAACTGCCGTTGTAGATGGTCCTGGTAAGGCAATCGGCGATTTTTTTAATGACGGGCAGGATCGATTTGTCTCCGGTGCGGAGGTAATACTCACACAATGCCGGCCCGCTGTAACCCGCGAACCAGGGATAGGTATTGATCTCTTCCGCGTTTTTATTCTTGGCCACCAGCTTCTTGATCCAGCCGCGCACGACTTCCAGGTCCTTTTCTTCCCCGGTTGAAAGCATAAAGAGCATCGACCCTTGGATACCAAGGTCGACCGACTCCTCCTTGCTGAGAAAATCCGCGAAGTTGCGGACGATTTTGTCGGACTTGGGACAATTTAGCGGCCAGGTGTCACTGTAGGCACCGAGGGCCGGAATCTTGACGACGATCTCCCTGGCGGCGGCCTTGACATCATCCTTGACCATCATCTTCATGACCCCGTCCTTGGCCTCGGCGTCGGTGATCATGTTGCCGAGAATGATGCGCGGGTCGATGTCCTTGAGTGTCACCCCATTGACGCTTTCGATAATCTGGCCTTTTTTGAATTGGCCGCATGCCTCGGCCGGCGAGCCCTCTTCGACGCCGGTGACATACATGGTGAAGGCGGGCTGACGCAACTCCAGGCCGATACCGACGGGGCCGAAGCGCATGATCTGGTAACGAGCAGCGCTTGCGTCGGGGGCCGGATGGAACTGGGGCTCTCCCTTATAGTAAGAGTCCTTCGCCATCAGGGTTGAAACTGTAAGCATTCCCATGAGAACGCCCGGCATCAGGCGTTGTAGATATTGCCTCTTCTTTGTTCTGGTTTTTCGGTTCATAACTTTTTGACTTCGTTGTCATTCCTATAAATCGGCTCGTTTGTCAATCGGTTCTGGATTGTTACTCCACCGAGGCGATCGAATTCGGGGTTTTGAGACCGCGCAAGAAGACAAAATGCGTGGATCTCCGACGCCGAAGGCTACGGCGGAGGAGGCAGAGGCATCGGAGTATTACGGTCTCGGAAACAAAGCCTGCGGCCATGCATGAGGACTGTCAAATTATCGAGCCCATGCAAAGACCGCCAGGCTCGTAGGATGCATCGTTTCGAGGCTAATGAGCCTGCTCCCCCTGGCGGTGTCCTCCCCGCTGAGCCCCGAGAAGAATCCGACAACTTCATACTCCTTGGCACCCACCATACCGGCATGATTTTGCAGTTGAGCCCCCATGAGAGGCTGGAGACACCCAAGCGCTCAATCCTCACGGGTCAAAAAAAATGCCGGGCGGCTGACAATCATCGTCAGCGACCCGGCATCGGTAAGCTAGTTTTTCCTACTTGCTGGTCTCCGTGACGGCTGTGTCGACCAACTTCTCGATCGCGGCATCGTCCGCCCAGGCGCTGAGCTCGATGGCCGTGCTCTTCCCCTTGATCGACTTGGGGGCCGCGACCTGGGGTGAGAGTGATGGGGCGGGGATGGTGTAAAAGAACGGCGTGTCCTTGCCGCCGAAGTGGTTTTTCCAGCCATTGGCCAAGGCGGACAGCTCGGCACCGTAGTTGGCGGCTTTTTCACCTTCAAACATATTCTCGCTGCAGAGGAAAAGGATTCCCTTGAAGCTGGCGGGGCCAAACGAGTGGGTCATGACGTTGTAGGCCTGTGAGGCATCGGTGGTGATTAAGCTCGCCAGCGACGGAAAACTTCCCCACGGCGCGCTGTCGGGCACTTTCTTGGTAGCGATGAGTTGCGGGATGTATTCGCCCCAGAGCTTTTTCCAGTCGTTCATGTAGCGCCTGGCGTTGGCATTGTAATAGTCGTTCCCAGGTCTGATGGTGGCGAGCTGCTTGTAATCCTCAAACAGGCTGGGGGCCTCCTTGAGGTAGTCATCGGCGATCCAGTGCTTGAGATCGAGTGGGATGCTCCTGGGTTTTCTTTCGCCGGGTATTCTCACGCTTGCGGTCCCCTGCACCAGGATGATCCCGACCGGATTACCGGACTTGGCGGCGAGGCGCTGGCCCAGTGCCAGGGTCGGGCCGCTGGCGTCCGCCCAGACGGAAGCGAAGCGGTTGAGCGGGGTGGTCGAGACGCACACGCTGTAGCGCCGGGGCCGGCTGGCCATGCCGCCCTTGGCCTTGCGTTGCATCACGCGCACGATGCCTTTGGCTGCCGGGTTGCCTTTCACTCCGAGGTCCAAGTTCGGGGTGGCCACATACCAGACGTCGCCGATGACGATGTTTTTGATGATTCTTTCGTGGACGACCTCGCCGTCGATGCTGAATGTCACCCTGAGCGTCTTTGGCTCGGCGCTGGCTTTCATGGCGGGCACGACGACCTGCCACTCTTTCATGCCGGGCATGACCGGGATGGTTTTTTCGACGCCGGCAAAGCTGAACTTGATGACGGCTTCGCCATCGGCCTCGCCACGCCAGTCATGGATTGCGGACCCCCAGATGGTGACCGGCATGCCGGCCTGGAACACGGCACTGTCGCGGAACTGGGTGCTGAGCAGCGGCATCTTGCGGTAGTCGTAGGCCTTGCCACCCATGTTCGGATCGGAGACGACGCCGGCGATCTGGATCGGATCGTCGGGCCAGTCCTTGGCGGTCACCATTTTATGATCGTAGAAAATAAACGGGGTGGTCGGCAGCAGTGCCTTGTTGTAGAGGTTCGGCTGGAACCCGATACCGCCGGTGCCGTAGGAGACGCCGCGCGGGGCCTTGACAGCAGCAGAGGTAACGATGGCTTTGCCGCCCTCGATCTTCACTGTGGCGGGATGCCAGATACGATCTTCACCTGCGAGGTAGAACAACTCCACCTTGTCGGCCCCGTTAGGGATGACTGTCGGGACGGCAATGCCCTTGGAATTGGTTTGGGTTTCCGCGATGACCAGTCCGCCCTCGGCATGGTCGAATTCGACGATCAGCTTGTTGCCCTCGACTTCGTAGGACTTGAACATCGGGCCGTCGGCGACAATTTTCTGGCCGTATTGGTTTTTCAGTGCGTGCAGGGCGAGGCGTTGGCCGGGGATGGCTTTGTTTACATAGTGGACGGCGCCCTCGATATCGATCTGGCTGGCCATGTTGGCATTCGGGATGTCGCGCGCGAGCCAGGTGCCGGCGCGCATTTCCGCGGTGGCTCCGATGCTCGGGTGGTTGTGTTTGCGTCCACCTTTCACGCTGGGGCAGTAGAACTGGTGAAAATAGACCGGCAGCTCCGGGTTGTTCCAGAGTTTGCGCCAGCCACGGATCATGTTGTGCAGGTTGTTGTAATAGACCATGCCTTCGTTCATGTTAGCATATCCTTGGTTCCAGATGGCGCCGCGAACCGCAGAGGGGACCACCGGGTTGAGGCGGGCGTTGAACAGCCAGGTGGCGTCGCGGTTACTGGTGAGGTTTCCCGGGGTTTTGGTGGGTATTTCCCTGGCAGGCATACCCTTTTTAACCAACTCGGCGTTTTCCTTGATCGTGTCTTCAATGTCCTGGTAGAACTTGCCCCACGCGGCTTTGTGCTCGGGCGTGGATGGGTCGGTCTCCCGAGTTTTCCGGTAGAGTGCTTTGCTGTAATCGTCCTTGGCATCGACGTATCCGACACGTGGGGTCCACGCCTGGATGGCAGTCTGGCTGAACGAGCAGTTGAGAATGCCGATAGGCACGCCGAGCTCCTCATAAAGCTTGTGGGCAAAAGCGAAGGCAATAGCGCTGTATGCTGCGTATCCACCGTTTTTCCATGTGCCTTCGGCGTGTTCGATCGGGTGGAGGGCAGAGAAGTAATTGGTCACCGTAAACTCACGGATCGGGGCGATACCGTCTTTGTCTTCCACGGATAAATTCCGGCAAACGCTCTGGCTGACAAGCCATTGCATGTTGGATTGTCCGGAGGCCAGCCAGACCTCACCGACGAGGATATTGTTGAGGGTGACCTTTTTGCCCGTGCTGTCGGTGATCACCATTTCGGCCGGTTTGAAGCTGGCTTTGAGCGGGTCGAGTGCCAGCATCCACTTGCCGTCATCAGCTGCGGTGGCCGACTTTGTCTGACCGGCGAATGCGACCGTCACCTCGCTACCCGGCTTGCTCCAGCCCCAGACGGGGACTTTCATCTGCCGCTGCAAGATCGCGTTGTCACCAAAGGGCGCGCCGAGTTCGATGGCGGGCTTGGCTTTGGCCGCAGTCTTGGATGCAGGGCTCTTGGCAGCGTGGACACCCAGGCTACCCGCGAACAGCACCATGAGTGCCAGCGATTTTGATTGGAGTAATCGTTTCATAATGATTGTGGGGTAAACGCCTTTAATAATGCGTCTAAACTCGGCTCTGATACGACCCGATTTCGGCCGTTATTTCACCCGAACGGAAGAAAGTCGCAAGCGGGCATTGGATGCAAGTTTTTTAAACCGCGAATGGGAGGCTTGGATTGGGGACTCGGGTTGCTACTTCGTTTTTTAACCGCGAATTTTGCGAATCGGGCGAATCTTGCTCGGGTTGCTACTTCAATTTTTAACCGCGAAAAGACGCGAAAAAAGACGAAAGAAGACTTGGGTTGGGGGTTTGGGTTGCGGGCTTGGGTTGCCGAGGGACAGGAGTGTCCCTCCTCCCCAGGCCCGCGAAGCGGGTTGAAGCAGCCTGTCTTACTTGGTTTTTGGAGTTTGAAACTTAAAGTTTAATGCCTACCCTCCCCTCATGTCCAACGATGATATCCACGCGCAACTGAAGGCGCTGCTGCTTGAGAAGTCCGTCCGCACCGGTGAATTCACCCTCGCCTCGGGAAAAACATCCGACCTCTACATTGATTGCCGGGTCACCGCCATGGATCCGGTGGGCGCCAATCTCATTGGGCGCCTGGGCTGGGAAACGGTCAAGGCCGAGATTGTTAACCGAGGCCTGGACGTCCAGGCCATCGGCGGCATGACCCTCGGTGCCGACCCGATCTCACTCGCGGTCGGCATGACATCCGCCGCGGATGAAAAACCGCTCCAAGTCTTCACCGTGCGTAAAGAACCCAAGGGACACGGCAAGGGCAAACAGATCGAAGGGAACTTCTCGGAGGGCGACACCATCGTCATTGTCGATGATGTCATCACCACCGGAGGCTCCACGATCAAGGCCATGGATGTGATTGAGGCGGCCGGCGGCAAAATCGCCTTTGCCCTGGTCCTCGTCGATCGCGAAGAGGGCGGCCGCGAAGCGATCGAAGCCCGCGGTGTGCCGGTCATCCCGCTGTTTTCCCGCAGCACGCTGCTGGGATAGGTTTTAAGCCTTAGGTTTCAAACTCCAAAAACCCAACAAGAACGGCGGGTCGTTGTTGGAAGGGCTACGCGGCCGGAAGCCACGGCCACGGAAAAAAATGAGAATAGAAATCATCAATACCGGAAGTGAACTCCTGCTGGGAACCACGGTTAACACCCATGGCGCCTGGATGGGCACGGAATTGATGAAGCACGGTTTGCGGGTGCAGCGGCAGACAACGGTGCCCGACGGCCCGGCCATCATCGAAGCGCTGTCCGAAGCGATGTCGCGCAGTGATGTCGTGATTGTCACCGGCGGCATTGGCCCGACCAGTGATGATATTTCGCGCGAGGCCGCGGCGGCGGTTCTGGGTGTTGAGCTCATTGAGGACGAAGCGGCGCTGCGCTCGCTCGAGGCCTTTTTTGCCCAACGCAACCGCCCCATGGCCGAGGACAATCGCAAGCAGGCGCTCAACCCGGTCGGGGCCGATGTCCTGCCCAACCCGCACGGCACAGCCCCGGGCGTCTATGCGCCTCCCCGCATGAGTGGCGACCGCCTCTGTGCGCTCTTTCTTCTGCCCGGCCCACCCGGGGAAATGAAGCCGATGTTTCACGCCGAGGTGATCCCAAGACTCTGCGCACTCGCCGACGTATCCGGAGAACACCACTTGGAAACCCTGCGCTTCACCGGGATTGGCGAGAGTGATTTTCATGCGCAGCTCGACGCAAAGCTTCTCGCCATCCCGCAATTGGAGATCGGCTACTGCGCCCGGCCTGCCGAGGTGGATCTCCGGCTGATCGGGCCCCGCGCAAGCATTGAACAGGCGACGCTATTGGCTCTGGATGCTTTCCCGGAGAAGTGCTTTAGCACCAAGGGTGAGTCACTGGAGGAAGTCGTGGTGCGGCAGCTCACCGCTCTGGGTAAAAAACTTGCCCTGGCAGAGAGCTGCACCGGAGGGCGTATCGCCAGCCGTATCACCGACGTCTCCGGAGCATCCGCCGTTTTCACCCATGGCTATGTGACCTATGCCAACGAAGCCAAGCGCGACATGTTAGATGTCCCGGAGGACCTTCTGTCGACTCATGGTGCGGTCAGCGAGCAGGTTGCCATCGCCATGGCGCAGGGGGCTCTCAAAAATTCGGGTGCCGATATCGCGTTATCGGTAACCGGCATTGCCGGCCCCACCGGCGGAACCGAGGAAAAACCGGTGGGTACCGTCTGGATCGGACTGGCCACACACGGGACATGTTTCGCCGTTCAAAAGTTCCATACGCACGGCCGCGAATTTTTCAAGCAGGCGACCAGTCAAAATGCCCTGGATATGATCCGCAGAGAGTTGGTCAAAGAATCCGGCTGTCCAGGTTAAACACCTGCCCCGAGGTATCGGGTAATTGGTGGTGCAGGAAGTCGATAAACCGGGCCACGGTGTCCGGCGTGTTGAATCGTCCTAACACATGCCGACTCAAGCTCGCAGCCTTGACCTCATCGGACAACCCCTGGGTCATTTTTGTTTCTAAAAAGCCGGGCAGGATGGCATTCACCCGCACGTTGCGCGGACCGAGCTCCTGCGCCAGGGATTTCGTCACCCCTAACAATGCCGACTTCGCCGCAGCGTAGTTCGCCTGACCCGACGGCGGATGGATGGCAGAAAAACTCGCGATGAATACCAGGTGTCCGACGCGGCGCTTCATCATCCCGCGCGACACTTCGCGGGCACAAAGAAAAGCCCCCTTCAGGTTTGTCTCCATCACCCTGTCCCAGTCGGACTCATTCATCCGGGCGAGCGGCTTGTCGATGGTCAGACCCGCGTTGCAGACAAGCAGGCTGATATCTCCTGCGTCGGCGAAATAGCTTTTCACCCTGTCGGCGGAAGTCACGTCGAGCTCCTCTTTTCCGGGTGCCAACACATCCATGCCCGCTGTGCGAAGGCTCTGGGTGATCGCCTGCCCGAGGCCACCGGCCGCGCCCGTGATGATGGCTTGTGGGGCAGACATAGTTAGGGGATTTTCAGGGGGGGAAGCGGACGCGCATCTTCGCTTCGTGGGAGCCAGGGCGGGCGGCTGCGCCCCCATCCTCAAACAAGCATCAGCGCCGGGTTCTCGACGAGTTTTTTCACCTCGTTGATGAACTTGGCACCGACCGCGCCGTCGACCACGCGATGATCGCAGCTGACACCGATATTCATGCGCATGCCGGGAACGATCTGGCCGTCCTTGACGACGGGTTTTTCCACAATGGCGCCGACGCTCAGGATAACCGCCTGCGGTGGGTTGACAATGGCATCAAAGCTTTCAATCCCCCATGCGCCGAGGTTGGACACAGTAACCGTGCCTCCATCGAACTCATTCGGGAGCAGCTTCTTGTCACGCGCACGCACGGCGAGGTCTTTCACCTCCTGGGAAATCCGCAGCATCGACTTGTTTGCCGCGTCCTTGATCACCGGTGTGACCAGGCCGTCGTCCACGGCAACGGCCACGGACACCCCGATCTGCGCATACTGGACAATGCTGTCACCATTGAATGAGGCATTGACCTGCGGCACCGCTTGGGCGGCGTTGATCACCGCCTTGAGAATGAAGTCATTGATGCTGTACTTGTTCCCATGGGTCTGCTCGGCCTGGGCATTGACCTGCTTGCGCAGCGTCATCAGCGGGGCCGCATCCACTTCCACGTGGAGATAGAAATGGGGAATGGTCGTCTTGGATATCAGCAAGCGTTCCGCAATGATACGGCGCATCGAGCTGAGTTCGATCGTCTGGTCCTCGCCACCCACAACGGGGTTGATCGCCGCAGGTGCGGGCGCGGGTGCCGCTGCGGGAACAGGCGCGGGGGCTGACTGGGCAACCTGGGCCTTGACCGATGCGGCAAGGGCATTGGCCGCACTGGCCAAAGGCGATGCGGCAGGCACGGCTGCGGGGGTCGGTGTGGCGGGCTGGCCTTCGACATCGGATTGCACAATACGTCCGCCCGGGCCACTTCCCTGGATGGTGGCGAGATCAACACCCTTTGCCGCCGCGATCTTACGCGCCAGTGGTGACACCTTGATCCGCTCACCAGCACTGGATGCATTCGGGGCCGCGACAGCTGGCGTGGCCGGCACCGCGGCTTCCCCGGGTGCGCGACTCTCCGCGGCCGGGGCGACCGGGGCGGCAGCAGCGGCCGGGGCAGGCTCGGCAGATGCCGGGTCAGCGGGCGCCTCATCCTCATCGCGAAGAATTCCCAGGGTGGCACCCACGGCGGCTTTTTCCCCTTCATGGATGAGAATTTCCGAGAGGATCCCCTCGTCGAATGCCTCCATCTCCATGGTCGCCTTGTCGGTTTCCACCTCGGCGACAACATCACCAATCTCGATGACGTCTCCCAATTGCTTGTTCCACTTCACGAGGGTGCCTTCCGTCATAGTGTCGGAAAGCTTGGGCATTTCAATTTTGGTAGGCATGGGAGAGTATGGGTATCTGCGCGGAATTCATCGTTGAAACAATGCTTTTGGGCAAGCTGATTATGCCAAAATCCGCGTCTGCAGCATTTCTGGCCAGCTGTTTTTCAGAACCAGCCCGGCATAATCCGGTCACGAGAGGTTCGCTCTGGGGAAAAAAAAAGGCCATGACTGGTCAGCCATGGCCTCAGGAAAAGTGGATGAGAGCTCCCTTACTGCGTGGCGGGCGCAAGTGTTTTCATGGTGGGGATCAGTCCGATCAACGGCTCACCGGTTCCGCCTTGAGCGGTTGCACGGGCCAGCACCTTGGGGCTGACGATGCCGCAGCACTGGGGCTTGGGACAGAAGCTGGAGCCACACCTGTTACAGCAGGTCGAGACACGCTCGGTGGTAGTCACAGGCACACGATCGGTAACGACATGGGATGTCTTACCCGAGTAGACAGTACGCTGGCTTTCCTGATAGGTGGTCACCTCCTTCTGGGCAGAAAGGGAACCACCGCAGGGCAGCAGGCCGCAGCAGGATGAGAAGGCAAGGGAAAGAGCAGCAAGCGCGAGGAGTTGGAAGGTAATTTTCATAATCGAATCTGATATTAGGCAATGCGCACGACGGTGCAATGGAAAAATGGGGCAAATCGCTTTTTCCCGGCATGACCAACTCATGCCGACACCCACCCGGCCAAGGGGGCACGCCTAGGCAATCGTCAGAACCTGCTCGATGATGCGGCGTGGGTTGGGAAGTTGCTCGTCCTCGATGTGAGGTGAGTAAATCGCGGGGGCATCAAGCGCGCAGACGCGCTTGACCGGGGCGTCGAGGTGGTCGAATGCATGCTCCTGAATAAGCGTGGTGATCTGCGAGGAGACACCGCAGAACGGCTTGCTCTCATCGACGATGACAGCCCGGTTGGTTTTCATCACCGTATCGATGATCGCCTGCTGGTCGAGCGGACGGATCGAGCGGAGGTCGAGCACCTCACAGTTGATTCCGTGCTCGGCCTGGAGCGTTTCCGCGGCTTCGAGCGCGCGCAGCACGCTGCGCCCGTGCGCGATGAGAGAAAGGTCGGATCCGACCCGTTTGATGTCGGCCTTGCCAAGGGGCACAAGATGATCGCCTTCGGCCGGATCCGGCACCGGCCCTTTGGTGCCGTAGAGCAGCGTGTTCTCCATGACGTAGACGGGGTCATTGTCGCGGATGGCCGTTTTCAGCAGCCCCTTGACGTCGGCAGGGGTGGCCGGGGAACAGACCTTGAGTCCGGGGAAAGCCGCGAACAAGCCCTCGGGGCAGTGCGAATGGGTGGCGCCGACGGAGGTTCCGCCATTGGCGGGGCCACGCATCACGATCGGGCAGTTGCAGAGGCCGCCGGACATGTAGCGGACGTTCGCGGCATTGTTGACAAGCTGGTCAAAGGCGACCGAGTGGAACGACCAGAACATCAGCTCCATCACCGGGCGTATCCCCAACATGGAGGCACCAATACCCATGCCGATGAAGCCGGCTTCGGAGATCGGGGTGTCGACGACGCGCTTGCATCCCCATTTTTCCCACAATCCTTCGGTTACCTTGTAGGCTCCGTTGTACTGGGCGATTTCCTCGCCCATGAGGACGACGTTTTCATCACGCCCCAGTTCTTCGTCAAGAGCTTCGCGGATAGCGTGGCGGTAGAGGAGTTCTCTCATTGTCAATATTCAGTTTAAAGGATTCAACTTGAA
Organism: Oceaniferula sp.; assembly: GCA_041548785.1. Taxonomy (GTDB): domain Bacteria; phylum Verrucomicrobiota; class Verrucomicrobiia; order Verrucomicrobiales; family Akkermansiaceae; genus Oceaniferula. Next base: position 11,881 of record JBFERY010000036.1, on the reverse strand, counting down.
GGATTCAGGATTCCGACCGGTAATCAGTCGTTAAAAAAGTGGCGTCCGGTGTTTCCGGCTTCGGTGTTGTTATCGGTCTCCCAGTAGACGTCGTCGAAGATCGACTCAACTGTCGGCGCAGGTGACTGCTCGGCGTAAGCGGCGGAGGCATCCGCCTCGCGCTTGGCCTCGCGGTCAATGGCATCCGCCTCGACGTCAGTGAACACGGCCTCCTCGATCAGTCGACGGCGCCAGAGGCGGGTCGGGTCGTGGTAGGTCTTGTACTTTTCAATCTCCTCGGGGGTGCGGTATTTCTTGGCATTGGCATCGGCGACGGAGTGTCCGTAGTAGCGGTAGGTGGCAATCTCGAGAACGGTGGGTTTGCTTTCCTTGCGGGCGCGCTCCATGGCAATGTGCGTCTTCGCCCGGACCTCGTAGAGGTCCTCGCCATTCACCAGATCCCAATCCATGTCGTAGGCCTCGGCGCGTTGCCCCAGACAATCTTTGTAGGAGCTGGACCGGTGCTGGCTGGTGCCCATTGAGTAACCATTGTTTTCAATGATGTAGATCACTGGCAGCTCGAACAAGGCGGCGAGGTTCAGCGACTCGTGGAAGGCCCCCTGATTGACGGCACCATCACCGAGATAACAGAGACAGCAGCCCTCGAGCTCTTTGTATTTCAGGCCGTAGGCAAGACCCAACCCGAGAGGTGTCTGACCGGCGACAATCCCGTGACCGCCCCAGAAGTTTTTGTCGGGAGCAAAAAGATGCATCGATCCCCCCTTGCCCTTGGCTGCGCCCGTCACCTTGCCAAACAGCTCGGCCATACAGGGATTCATCTCCATACCGACAGCAAGCGCGTGCCCGTGGCAGCGGTATGCGGTGATGACGTGGTCGTTTTCGCCACAGAGCGAAATCGTGCCCACGGCGACGGATTCCTGCCCGATGTAGAGGTGCAGGAAGCCTCCCATCATCCCTTTGTTATAATATTTCAGCGCCGTCTGCTCGAAGCGACGAATACGCACCATCTCACGAAACAACTGAATCTTGTCGTCATTGGTAAGGCTCTGATTGACCTTGGACTGGGAGAAATCGAGCAGGGAATCGGGTGAATCCATCATAAATGTGTCGGAATTGATGTAGTGGGCTTAGTGGCTGGCATGATAGGGTTCAAGTGTAAACACTGCCAACAATACCAGCCGTCGGAGTAAGGTTCGCTTGTCGAGGCGGACAAGGCTAGTCGCCCATCACGCGCTTGGCCAGAAAAATGCAAGTCAGCAAGTCAGTTACGTGGACCGCTAGGGGTGGACCGCTACGAGTTCAGCAGCCGGAGAGCGGCACGCAACAGGTCCTCGGCGCCGGAATCCGGCTTCAGCTTGGTCACCGCCTCCACCGCCTTGCGCGCCTCCGCCTGCTTGTAGCCCAGCCCGATCAGGGCCGACTCGGCATCCACCGCGGCACTCGGCACCGCGGCACCGGCCGCCGCCTGCCAAGCGTCCGCCACACCCACCTTGTCCTTCAACTCCAGAATAATCCGCTCGGCGGTCTTCTTCCCCAGCCCCTTGATCCGGGCAAGCGCCGCCGCGTCGCCGTTGACCACACAGCCTTTGAAATGGTCCACGGGCATGCCGCTCAGCACCGACATCCCAATCGCCGGGCCAATGCCGCTGACGCGCTCGATCAGGAGCAAAAACAAATCCCGTTCCGCATCCGTGGCAAATCCGTACAAGGTGTGCGCCGTTTCGCGGATGTGCAGATGTGTCCGCAAATCCACCTCCGCACCCACCACCGGGTTGATCGCATCATAGGTACTGAGCGACACGGTGAGCATATACCCCACACCATTGACATCCACCACCAGCCGCCCGGGCAGCGCCTCCAACACATTTCCTCGAAGTCGCGCTATCATCGCCGCCATTAGACCCGCCTCAGCCCCCCTGCGTCAACAGGAATTCCTCCACCGCCTTGGAAACCGCCAGCCGGTGACAGGCCACCCGGCGCTCCAACGCCAGCGAGCTCGGCGTTTCCAGGGTGTAGGAAACACGCGTCCCCAGCTCTGCCATGTAGATCGCCTCCGGCCAGTCCCCGGGGAAATCCGACCGCGGCTCGTGGAAAATCCACCCCGGCTCACGCACCTGGTGGTCATCGATCAGGGCACTGGGTTCAGGTTCGATCACGGCGGACGCCGACGCCAGTATCGAGTGCGCCACGCTGGCGCAGGCGCATTTCTGGATCTCGTAGAGGTAGAACCCGGTGCTCTCCCAGTCCTCATGCAGCGACAAAAAAACGTCCGGAACCGGTTGCCGCTGCAACCACTCGACATGGCCACGCACTTCATCCGATGCCTGGCGCAAATAATCGCGGTTCAGATCCACCCCCTGGGCATTCGCCCGCGTCCCCGTCGTCAAGCCCGTGGGGTTCATCACCGGACAGATGCGCCACTCGATTTCATCACCAAAGCACCCCTCGGCCAGCATTTCCATCAGGGCGAAAACCCCGGCCGGCTCATCACCGTGGACGCCGGCCGACACATAAACCCTCGGCTTGCCCGCCGCCGGTTTCGTAAAGGCGGGAACCTCGTAGCCGGCCACCTCCGCAAACACAGTACGCTCGAAACCACAGCCTGCCGCCGTCCGGCAGAACCTTTCCAAGTACGCCCTGATGTCAAACTCCATGCCGAAACCATAATACCCGAACTTGAAACTTGAAACTTCAAACTGAAAACTTAGTTTGCCCCCATGAACGTTCTCGTCGTCGGAGGCGCAGGCTACATCGGCAGCCACTGCGTCAGACAACTCCAAACTGCCGGTCACTCGCCCTTTGTTCTCGACAACCTCGTCTACGGCCACCGCGCTGCCGTGGCCAGCGACATCCCCTTCTTTGATCAAGACCTGGGCAATCGCAGCGCCGTCGCCCAAATCCTCAGCGAAAACGGCATCGACGTCGTCATGCACTTCGCCGCCTACGCCTACGTCGGCGAGTCCGTCACCGAGCCGTTGAAGTACTACGAAAACAACGTCGGCAACACCATCCAACTCCTGCTCGCCATGCAGGACGCAGGCGTCACCAAGTTCGTCTTCTCCTCGACCTGCGCCACCTACGGCGTGCCCCAGTCGCTCCCGATCACCGAGGACCTGCCCCAGTCCCCCATCAACCCATACGGCCAAACCAAACTCCAGGTCGAGGCCATCCTCAAGGACCTCGCCGCCATCGGCAAAATCTCCTCCGCCGTGTTCCGCTACTTCAACGCCTCCGGTGCCGCCGAGGACGGCACCATCGGCGAATGCCATGACCCCGAGACCCACCTCATCCCGCTCGCCATCGACGCCGCCACCGGCAAACGCCCGGCACTGCAAATCTTCGGCACCGACTACCCGACGCCCGACGGCACCTGCCTGCGCGACTACATCCACGTCGACGACCTGTCGCGCGCCCACATCGCCGTGTTCGACCAGCTGGATGACCCGCATGCCTACGTGCACTACAACCTCGGCACCGGCAGACCCACCTCGGTGCGCGAAATCCTCGACGCCGTGGAAAAAGTCACCGGCCTGCCCGTGCCCGCCGTGGAGGCGCCGCGCCGCGCCGGCGACCCGCCGTCGCTCTACGCCGATAACACCAAGGCCCGCCAAGGCCTCGGCTGGGAACCCGTGCACATGGACATCGAGTCAACCATCGCCAGCGCCTGGAAATGGCACCAGGCCAACCCGGACGGCTATAAGGGCTGATTCCCATCCAAGGCCTGTGTCCCGCATGGCGCCCATTCCGGGAGCCTGTCGGATCCAATGTTGGCTGCCACCAGGCGCGCTACGTTTGAGGCTGTTGCAGATTACGCAGGCCCTGCACTTGATGGCAGTGGGACGATCGATTTCACCCTCGATACCGTTTGAGCAGTCAGATTGCCGTAATGGCGCATGCCCTCGGATTTGCCTCTCTGGCCGACTCCAATGGGGACAGTCAAATTTCCGGAGGTAACCCGGGGGTTTACACTGTGTTCGATCGTTTCCTCGAGCGTGATGATGGCACGGCTTTGTTTTCGACTATGGGTGACGCCACCTTCGAAGGCACTGCGGCAGCCCTGACCAGTGACGATGTATTTTTCGACGGCCCGAATGCAAGGGCTTCAAACAGTGGTCAGCCCATCAAGATTTACAGACCCCCACCATACCAGCCAGTCTCCAACATATCGCACATTGATTCCAGCCTGGGTTCTGCGGTCATGAACCCGTCTGTTGCTCCGGGTGTTGAAAAGCGGACTTACGCAGCGCAGGATTTGGGTCTTCTGCAGGATATAGACTGGACAGTTGTTCCTGAGCCAAGCAGTGCGGTATTGATCCGGCATTGATCGCATTGGGAACTGTGCTGTTTGCTCGCCGTCGGCGTGTGATTCCATTTTAATATGAAATCACCACCGAACAAAAATGGGACCCCTCTTTGCAAATTCAATGGCTGTGGAGACACTGCCCTTGACTCTGGCGGCTTAAGTTATGATTCTGTTGCCATGCACTCCGACCTCCACTACTGCCAGGACTACTTTGCCTACACCCGCCGGAAAACCCGCGCCATCATGGTCGGCAACGTCGGCATCGGCGGCGACAACCCGATCCGTGTGCAGTCGATGATCACCTCCGACACACGCGACACCGAGGCCTGCGTCAAGGAGGTGCTGGAACTCGCCGCAGCGGGGTGTGAAATTGCCCGCATCACCGCGCAAACCAAGGTTTACGCGGAAAACCTGGAACACATCCGCGACGGTGTCCGGGCCGCAGGCTGTGACATCCCGCTGGTTGCCGACATTCATTTCAAACCCGACGCCGCGTTCGAGGCCGCCAAATGGGTGGAAAAAATCCGCGTCAACCCCGGCAACTACGCCGATACCAAAAAGTTCGCCATCCGCGAATACAGCGACGCCCAGTACGCCGAGGAGATCGACCGCATCCGCGCCGACTTCAGCCCGCTGGTCGAGCTTTGTAAAGAACTCGGCCGCGCCATGCGCATCGGCACCAACCACGGCTCGCTCTCCGACCGCATCATGAACCGCTACGGCGACACCCCGCTCGGCATGGTCGAAAGCGCCTTGGAATTTGCCCGCATCGCCCGCGACCACGATTACCACAATTTCTGCTTCTCGATGAAGGCGTCCAACCCGAAGGTCATGATCGAGGCCTACCGGCTGCTGGTCGCGCGCCTCGAGCAGGAAGGCCCCGACTGGAATTACCCGATCCACCTCGGCGTCACCGAGGCCGGTGATGGCGAGGACGGACGCATCAAATCAGCCATCGGCATCGGCTCCCTGTTGGCGGACGGCGTCGGCGACACCATCCGCGTTTCACTCACCGAGGACTCGGTCGAGGAAATCCCCGTCGCCCGGGCACTCGTCGCCAGCATTGCCAACAGCCACCTGCGCACCGACCCGCCGGGCTGCCAACGCGGCACGCTCAGCTACGACCCGTTTTCCTACACCCGCCGCCGCAGCCACGCCATCGAGATCAACGGCCACCAACTCGGCGCCGACAACACCATCCGCGTCTTCACCTCCCGTGAAAAATGGGACGCACTCGCCCACAAAATCGACCAACTTGGCGACTTCACACCGGAAATCGTCGTCGAGGACTCAGGCGTCATTTCCGTCGACCCCTACGACACCAATGCCGTGATGGAGATCAACGCCATGGTCGAACCCCGGCTGGTGACCGTGGCCAACAGTGACGTGCATGATGCCGCCGTCATCCATGCCTTCCGCCTGCTTGCCTCCAAGCTCGCCGCCCATCACCCGATCCTGCTCAAGGACCACCTCACGCCCTCGACCGATCCCGGCGCCGATTTCCTCACCACCCTCCTCATCGCCTCGCGCAACATCGGCTCCCTGCTCTGCGACGGCATCGGTGACGCCATCCTCATCCAGGGCGAACACGGACCCGGCCAGTCGCTGCGCCTCGCCTACAACATCCTGCAGGCCGCCGGCTCGCGGATTTTCAAGACCGACTACGTCGCCTGCCCGTCCTGCGGCCGCACCCTGTTCAATCTTCAGGACACCACCCAGAAAATCCGCGCCGCCACCGGCCACCTCAAGGGTGTTCGGATCGCCATTATGGGGTGCATCGTCAATGGCCCCGGAGAAATGGCCGACGCCGACTTCGGCTACGTCGGCGGCGCCCCCGGAAAAATCAACCTCTATGTCGGCAAACAAGCCGTCAAATTCAACATCCCGGAAGCCGAGGCCGTCGAACGCCTCATCGCCCTGATCAAGGAGCACGGCAAATGGATCGAGGCGCCCGTGGCATGACCGTCCCGGTCATGATCAGAACCCCCGATGCAAAGCATCACTGATCACGGGAAGCGGATCGAGGCACCTTGCCCATGCCGGGATAACGCACCGTGGGACCAGCGCCGACAGGGTCCCCCCCCCAAAAAAAACACCAGACACCCGGAACAGGTGGCGCCTGATGCTTTCTCAACGGGCTGATTGCCTCTCCGGTCAGTTGATGGAAACGACAACCGTTGCCTGGCCCTGACCGTTTTTGAGGTTGGGATAAACGTAATAGGTACCCGGCGACAGCACTTTCCCCATGGCGGAGGAATCATTCTGTTTGTAGTAGCGTGCAATCGTTGTACTCCCTTTCACAATCCAAAAACCGGCATTCGAACCAGAGATGCCGGTGATTTTCTTGGTGGCGTTGATCGTTACAGGACTGCAGCGTAATGTTGCGTTCTGACCTGCACTTCCCTTTGACTGGCTGCCGCTGATAGTTTCAGCTGCGGCCATTTGGATTCCGAGAAATCCAATCACACTCATCATTGCGAGTTTTGATACTAATGCTTTCATTGGTTTGATGGTTTTATTAGTTTCTGTTAGTTGACTCCCCTCTGGAGAATCACACGGGTACACCCTCACACAAGCATCAAGCGGAAGTCAATATCAGCATGATGTTCCACCTATTCATGCAACCAAAAAAGCAGGATATGCGCAGCAATAAATCGATCACTTGGCATGAAAACCGACTTCTCGCTTCGGCTTGGAGTCAGCCGCAATGAGCTGTCGGATGGCATCAAAGACGATGCTAAAGTTCTCATCGTATTTCTTTTCGAGTTTTTCAATTTTCTCGGCGAGGAGTTTGTTGGAATCCATCAGTCGGCGGAGTTGCACGAAGGTGCGCGTGATCGCAATGTTCACTTCCAATGCACGGGGGGAGCGTAATACGCTGGAAAGCATGGCAACTCCTTGCTCGGTGAAGGCGTAGGGGCGCGTGCGGCGACCTCCCCGGCCTTTTGACGTTCCAGTTTGGAATAGCAAAGATGACGAAGCCTTTGAGGCTTTTTTTGAGGTCACAGTTTGTGACCTCAACTTTTCCCATTCCTCTTCCGAAAGCTGAAACATGAAGTCTTCCGGGAATCGACTGATGTTCCGTTTTACCGCCTTATTCAAATTGCTGGTAGCAACCCCGTATAGTTCAGCCAAATCTGTGTCTGAAATCACCTTCTCTCGACGCAAATAGAGCACAAGCGGTTCGATTGTTTCCGGGATCAGACTGATCTTTGCCTTTCTCGTGGCTGTCTTCTTGGTGGGTATAAATTAGAGTGTTCATATAAACATCTCTCTGTAAACCCTAAAACAGCCCGACCACCTGACCGTCCTCGCCCAAGTCAATTCTGTTTGCGGCCGGCTCTTTCGGCAGGCCGGGCATGGTCATGATATCGCCACAGACCATGATGACGAACTCGGCACCGGCGGCGAGTTTGACCTCGCGGACTTTGACCACGTGACCTTCCGGCGCACCTAGCAGCTTGGCGTCGGTGGAGAAGGAATACTGGGTTTTGGCGACACAAATCGGGTAGTGCCCGTAGCCGGAGTTTTGCAGGCGTTTCACCTCATTGCGCACCTTGGTATCGCCAACCACCTCGCTGGCACCGTAGATCTTTTTGGCAACCGCCTCCATTTTGCCCCAGAGTGGGGTTTCATCGTCATAGGCGAACTGGAAATTGGCCGGGCATTTTTCCATCACATCGAGCACCGCCCTGGCCAGGTCCTCAGCGCCTTCGCCGCCTTTTTCCCAGTGTTCCGCCAGAACAACATCGACCTGGAGGTGGGCCAGCTTGTTTTGTATCAGTGCGATCTCCGCATCGGTATCCGCGCTGAAGCGGTTGATGGCGACGACGCAAGGCAGGCCGAAACGCTCGCGCAAGTTACGCACGTGCCGGATCAGGTTCACCAGCCCTTTTTCCAGGGCTGCCAGATTCTCCGCGGAGAGCTTTTGCTTATCGACGCCGCCGTGGAATTTCAAGGCACGGATGGTGGCCACCAGCACGGTGACATCGGGACGGATGCCTGACTTGCGGCACTTGATGTCGATGAATTTCTCCGCACCGAGGTCGGCACCGAAGCCGGCCTCCGTCACCACATAGTCGGCAAGCTTCAGCGCACTCTTGGTGGCGATCACCGAGTTGCAGCCATGGGCGATGTTGGCAAATGGGCCGCCGTGGATGATCGCCATATTCCCCTCCAAGGTCTGGACGAGGTTCGGTTTGAACGCGTCCTTGAGCAGCACGGTCATGGCGCCATGCGCGTCGAGATCACGCGCGTGGATCGGCTGCCGGGTCCGGGTGTAGCCGACAATGATATTCCCCAGCCTGTCCTTGAGCTCCTGGATGGACGTCGCCAGGCAGAAAATCGCCATCACCTCGCTGGCGACCACGATATCAAACCCGTCCGTCCGCGGATAGCCATTGTTCACGCCTCCCAGTGCCACGGTGACTTCGCGCAGTGACCGGTCATTCATATCGACCACGCGCTTCCACGCGATACGGCGCTGGTCGATACCCAGGGCGTTACTGTGGTGGATGTGATTGTCCACCAGGGCGGCCAGCAGGTTGTTGGCCAGACCGATCGCATGGAAATCCCCGGTGAAGTGCAGGTTGATGTCCTCCATCGGCACCACCTGGGCATAACCGCCGCCGGCGGCCCCGCCCTTCATCCCGAAACATGGCCCGAGCGACGGCTCGCGCAGGCAGACGACCGTCTTTTTCCCCAGACGGTTCATGGCATCGGTGAGTCCGACGCTGGTGGTTGTTTTGCCCTCGCCCGCAGGGGTCGGGCTGATGGCCGTGACCAGAATGAGCTTGCCATCGGGCCGGTCCTTCAAACTGTCCAGGTAATCCAACGATATCTTCGCCTTGTAGTGGCCGTAAGGTTCCAGATGCTCGTCGGAAATCCCCAACTTCTCATGGGCAAGCTCCGCGATACGCACCATCTCCGTCCTCTGTGCAATTTCAATATCTTTCATCCCCCGTAGACTAGGGTGACGAGTTAGTTTTAAAAGATCAATAACATGGCTTTTCTGACCATTCATTTCGCACTATATTGCGCCGCATGCCGTCTGAGAGCCCACCCAAACCGCCTCAAACAGGAAAACTCGCTCAAAAGAAAGGCAAACTCACCCCGCTCGAACAGCAGATTGCCGAACTCAAGGCTTTCCTTCCCGCCCAACAGGACTGGCATACCACAGACGAACGGGAAATAGCCCGCCGCCAGGTCCGCGCACTGGAAAGCAATAAGCCGACCAGTGAGTCCATTGAAATACGCATCCAGCCATCCCTCTGATCATGACCCCGAAAACCTACATCGTCTACATCCTCAAGAACCGTATGAACCGACGCTTCATCGGCATCACCGATGATGCCGAGGCCGAACTGCGCGCGCACAACAAAGGCCAGTTCAAAGGCACCAAGGCATTCAAACCCTGGCAGTTGGAGTGGTACAGCGGTCCGCTCTCGCGCAATGACTCGCTGCGCCTCGAGGAAAGCCTGCGGCACCATAAAACCAACACCGCGATGCTCGAGTCAATCACGCACAAGCATGACATGGGCATGTGACGAGGGACCCTTCCCGGAGGGATGGCCTCGACCCGGGAATGGCGGCTACTTGCGCTTGATCTTGTAGCCGGTGGTATCGGCCTTGAACCGGCTGTCGGGGATGGCGACATCCAGGCTATAGCGCGTGAACCGGGTGCTGATCACGCTTTTGTCCTCAAGGTGGATTTCAAATCCTGCGGTGCGGCCTGTCCTGGCGTCCACGGAAAGAATCAACCACGGCACCCGCTTTCGGAACCGACGGTTTGTCGGCGTAAACGTGGCGTGGTAGACCCCGTTGACCACCTTGGTGTCCTTGATGCTAAACCGCTTCTCGAACTCGTCCATGTTTTCCCCCATGTCACCGGTGAGCAATTCGAACTGGCGGGCGTATTTGCTATCGGCCCCCATCATGACGGCCTCGTTTTTCTCTTTGTCCAGGTAAAGGTAGCTGTCGTTTTTCCTCAGCACCGTCACCACGGCAGGCTTCCCCATTTGCCAGAGAAAGAGGTTGGGTCGCTTCGCCCACATCTTTCCTGGATGCACGAGAGGTTTACGCAGGGTCACCAGCTTGCGCGTCTGCACGAACTCGGCGTAGACCGAGTGGTGTTCCTGCTGCGACTTGAGCCACTTTTCCAGGGGGGCCTTATCGATCGCGGCCGATCCGACAGGCGCAAAAAGCGCCGTTGCCAGCAAGAGGAGGAGGGGCAATTTCATGGCGGCAATATAGCGCATTCCGGACCGTGGCGCAGGCAGCAATTTTCTGTAAAAAACCATTCGATAAGTTATTGTTCGAAGCTATAGTCGGCGCATGGAAAATCCTTACGCCAGCCCGGCCAGTCCTTACGCCAACCCATACACCGTCGCCGCCCAGCCCGTCGATGCCCGCGTCGCCTTCATTCGCAAGACCTACGCCCACCTCGCCGGTGCCGTTGCCGCCTTTGCCCTGCTGGAGATGCTGCTCATGTCGATCCCCGGCATCGAGAGCACCGTCTTCGGCCTGCTGGGGGCCAGCCCATTCAGCTGGTTGATCGTGCTCGGTGTCTTTATGTTTGTTTCCCACTTCGCCAACAAGTGGGCAATGAACTCCACCAGCCTGAGCACGCAGTATCTCGGACTGGGCCTCTTTGTGGTCGCCGAGGCGTTGATTTTCCTCCCCTTGCTGCTCATCGCCAAACTCTACAGCGGTGATCCCACCATCATCTTCAAAGCCGGGGGTGTCACAGGGCTGCTCTTCGCCGCGCTCACTGTGGTTGCCTTCACCACCAAAAAGGACTTCTCCTTTCTTGGCGGCATGCTGAAAATCGGGGGCATGCTCGCACTGGGTGTGATTGTTGTCTCGGTCATTTTTCCCGGCTTCATCTCGCTCGGGTTCTGGTTCTCGCTCGCCATGGTCGTCTTCGCCGCCGGCTGCATTCTCTACGATACCAGCAACATCATCCATCACTACAATACCAACCAATACGTCGCGGCCTCCCTCGGCCTCTTTGCCAGCGTCGCCCTGATGTTCTGGTATGTCCTGCGCATGTTCATGTCGCGCGACTGATTTGCGCAAACAACCCACCCGCACCCCGCATCCGTCAGCGAGATCCGAAGATCACGCAGTGGTCGGGAAAGTGTGTCCGCAACGGGCACGGGAAGCCGCCGGGGCTTGGCATTTGCGGCGCAAAGGAGCGTTTCACGCTCAGGCGAAGTCATGCTGGATGCGGACAATCCGGACGCCGGCGCCGTCAGGTGCGGGGAGCAAAGTATCCCACCACTGGCTGCCCTTGTAGTTGTAGCGGATTTGCAGGCCACAGACACTCCCCGCGACAAGGAGCTGCTTCGCCTCATCGAGACTCATCCCGGTGGTGGCCTCGGCGACATACCCCTGCGCGCTGGCCTTCGGGATGATTTCAGTGATTTCTGCCAGGGCCGCGAGATCGTCGAACAATTGATCAAGCGTTGCAGCATCCAACAGCGACTGCTGCAGATCGGGCAGGCTATCACCTTTGGGCAAGGCGGAGCCTTCCGGTTGAAGGGAGCCTTCCGGTTGAAGGGAGCCTTCCGGTTGAAG
>JBFERY010000035.1:0-26142 GCA_041548785.1 Oceaniferula sp. | reverse complement strand
GCCGCGCATCGCCCAACTCGGCTACAACACCGTGCAGCTCATGGCGGTGCAGGAGCACCCCTACTACGGCTCGTTCGGCTACCACGTCTCGTCGTTCTTCGCCGCCTGCTCACGCTTCGGCACCCCCGAGGACCTGAAATACCTGATCGATACCGCCCATGGCCTCGACATCGCCGTGTTGCTGGACGTGGTCCATTCCCACGCCATCAAAAACACCTCCGAAGGACTCAATGACTTCGACGGCTCGGGCCACCAGTACTTCCACGCCGGCGAACGCGGCGAGCAACCCCAATGGGACTCGAAATGCTTCGACTACGGCAAGGAGGAGGTCAGGCGCTTCCTGCTCTCCAACGTCCGCTACTGGCTCGAGGAATTCAAATTCGACGGCTTCCGCTTCGATGGCGTCACCTCGATGCTCTATCACCACCACGGCACCATCGGGTTCGACCACTACGACACGTATTTCACCGACGGCCCGGACGAGGACGCCATCCTCTACCTCGGACTCGCCACCACCCTCTGTCAGAAAATCCGGCCCGGCGCCCTGGTCATCGCCGAGGACATGAGCGGCATGCCCGGCCTCTGCCGCCCGACCGCCGACGGCGGCATCGGCTTCACCCATCGCCTCGCCATGGGAATCCCGGATTACTGGATCAAACTGCTCAAACACCAACCGGACGAAGATTGGAGGCCCGAGGAAATCTGGAACGTGATGACCAACCGCCGCTACGGCGAGGCGAACATCGCTTACGCAGAAAGCCACGACCAGGCGCTGGTCGGCGACAAAACCATCGCCTTCCGCCTCATGGACCAGGAAATGTACTGGCATATGGGCACTGACTCTGAAAACGGCGTCATCGACCGCGGCATCGCGCTGCACAAGATGATCCGGCTGTTCACCCTCGTCGCCGGCGGCGAGGGCTGGCTCAACTTCATGGGCAACGAATTCGGCCACCCCGAATGGCTCGACTTCCCCCGCGAAGGCAACAACTGGTCCTACCATTACTGCCGCCGCCAGTGGTCACTGGTCGATAACCCGGAACTGCGCTACCAACACCTCAACCACTTTGATCAGGACATGATCCATCTGGCGAAGGAACACAATCTGTTAGACTGCGATCCCGCACAACAACTCTACGTCCACAACGACGACCAGATACTCGCCGCCGAGCGCGCGAACCTCATTTTCATCTTCAACTTCAACCCCAGCCAATCCTTCCCCGATTACCCCGTCCCCATCGGGAGAAAAGGTAAATACACCATCGTAGTCGACAGTGACTCATCGCAAAACGGAGGCCATCAACGCATCGACAGCTCGGTCGTTTTTAAAACCGATCAGAACAACGCCCTCCAGCTCTACCTGCCCAACCGTACCTGCATCGTCCTGCAAGACCGCAGCAGAGCCTAACAGCCATTTCATGGTGACTGGACGCGGCAGGGGCCCGAATACACAGCCGGCCAACCCGGACTAAAAAATAAGACCCCCCAGAACTGAAGTCCGACAGGCGGCTAGCTTGATTGCCCCGGGTGTGGCAGCAGATTGGGACAGGCGACTCCCTTCTCCAAACAGGCAATATTGGCGAAAGTCGTCGATGCAATATTCTCAAGTGCTTCAGATGTGAAAAAGGCCTGATGGCCGGTGATGAGGACATTGGGAAAGGTCAGCAGACGCGCAAAAACATCATCCTCGAGGATCTTGTCGGAAATGTCTTCGAAAAACAGATCCGCCTCCTCCTCGTAAACATCCAACCCGAGGTAGCCTATTTTCCGGCTTTTAAGCCCCTTAATGACGGCAACGGTATCGATGATGGCTCCCCTGCTGGTATTAATCAGCATCACTCCCTGCTTCATACGCTCCACGGCCTCGCCGCCGATCAAATGGAAGGTCTCGGGCGTCAAGGGACAATGGATACTCAGGATGTCAGACTTTTCCAACAATGGCTCGAATCCGACATATTCCACCCCGCTAGCCAGACACGCCTTGTTCGGACAAGGATCCATTGCCAACACCCTGCAACCGAAGCCCTGCATGATCCGGCAGAAGACTTCCCCAATTTTCCCTGTGCCAATGACGCCAACCGTCTTGGAATGGAGGTTGAATCCCAGCAATCCCTCCAAGGCGAAATTGCGCTCACGCACCCGGTTGTATGCCTTGTGGGTCTTCCGGTTCAAACCGAGGATTAACGCCACCGCATGCTCGGCAACGCCATAGGGCGAATAGGCCGGAACCCTCACCACGGACAGACCGTGACCCGCCGCCGCCTGAAGATCCACGTTGTTGAACCCGGCACATCGAAGCGCCACAATACGCGTGCCGCCAGCCGCTAACTTCGCCAGGCAATCCGCGTCCAGCTCATCATTGACAAACACACACACCGCGTCAAACCCGATTGCCAAAGAAGCCGTCACCGAATCCAGACCGGCTTGAAAAAACTCCAGTTCAAAGTGATACGCCTGATTCTCCCGCTCGAAGAACATCCTGTCGTATGACTTCGTTGCAAATACGGCAATCTTCATGCTTAACAATATCCTTTTTCCCCGCGGATTCAACCAGAACGCCTTCGGATGCGCGCGACCCCAAGGAGCCACTTCGGTCGCAACTGATTGTAGCGGCCCAAATTCAAAATCGCCGGAATGCCCGCACGGCTGGCGCACGCACATCTAACATAAAAAGATTTTCAGAGCTCTGGGTTGCGCTCGAGCCATAACTGGCTAGAATGAGAATTCACCCCCGTTCCCATGCCGAAAACCATCATTGTTTCCAACCGCCTTCCCGTCCGCATCGATGAATCTGGAAAGCCCGTGCGCACCACCGGCGGCCTGGCCTCCGCGCTCGCGGGACTCGAAATGGACTCGGTTTGGATCGGCTGGCCCGGAATCCCGGCGGAGGAAATCACGGACGAAGCAGCGCTTCGCAAGGACTTGGCGGAGATTGACGTGGCCCCGGTGTTGATGGATTCCGCCACCCTCGAGGGATTCTACGAAGGTTATTCCAATGCCACCATGTGGCCGCTCCTTCACTACATGCTGGAGCGCGCACGCTTTGAACCCTCTTGGTTCCCCTGTTACGAGCGGGCCAACCACGCCTTCGCCGAGGAGGTCTTGAACATCGCCGAAGACGGGGACTCGGTTTGGGTCCATGACTACCATCTTTTTCTCCTGCCACGCATCCTGCGGGAGTCTGGAAGAAGACTCCGCATCGCCTTCTTTCTCCACACCCCTTTCCCCAGTAGTGAGATATTCCGCGCCCTGCCCGAGCGCGCCCAACTCCTCAATGGCCTGTTAGGAGTAGACCTGATAGGTTTTCATACCTTCAACTATCTCCGCCATTTCCGTTCATCCATCTTGCGGGCCCTCACCATTGAGTCCGAGATGGACTCCATTCGGCAGGATCAGCGTGATGTCCGCATGGGCGTTTATCCCATTGGACACGATGCCCAAGGATTTGCAAATGCCATGAGCTCAAAAGGGTTCCGCGCGATGATGTCCGGACATGCCGCCGAACTTTCAGGAAAGCGTCTGGTGCTGAGTGTTGAACGGCTCGATTACACCAAAGGCATCCCCCAGAAGCTGAACGCCATCAGACTCTTCCTCGAATCCCATCCGGACCAGTGTGCCAACGTCGTCTTTGTCATCATCGCCGTGCCCTCACGCGAAAATGTTGAGGAATACATCCAACTCACCGAGGAAGTGCAGCGGGAGGTCGGATCGATCAATGGAGCCCACGGCACGGTCGGCCACGCCCCGGTGCAGTTTCTCCACCAGAGCTTTCCGCTGCCCGAACTCGCCGCCCTCTACGCCCTTGCCGACGTCTGCCTGGTCACGCCTCTCATCGATGGCATGAACCTCGTTGCCAAGGAATATATCGATTGTAAGAACGAATCCCTCGGAGCCCGCCCCGGAGTTCTCGTCCTGAGCGAGTTCGCGGGAGCGGCGCAGGAGATGTCCCACGCCATCATGGTCAACCCGCACGATGTCACCGAGACGGCGGCGGCCATCGCCAAGGCCCTGCATATGGACGATCAGGAAAAACGTGAGCGCACCGGAGCGATGCAGGCGCGTCTCCGCCGCACGGACTCCAAGGCATGGGCCGCCAGCTTCCTCAAGGACCTCGCCGCCACGCCCCTCCCGCTCAGCAAGGAATCAGACAAGCCGCAATTCTCCAAGCTCACCACACGCTTGGTCGAGGCCATCGGGAAGGGAGAAAGGGTGACGCTCTTCCTCGACTATGATGGCACGCTCCGTGACTTTGTCGGCAAGCCCGAGGACGCGACCCCCGATCCCGAACTTGGACCGCTGTTGCAACAACTCGGCGCCCATCCTGCCATCGACCTTGCGGTGGTCAGCGGTCGTCCCGCCAGCTTCCTCGAGCAACATCTGGGCGGAAAAGGAATCACCCTGGTGGCCGAACATGGCTACCGCTGGCTTCTTCCCAACGACGAGGAATGGTCCCTTGTCCACGCCCACCTCGACATGGATTGGCGAGATGCCATCCTGCCGTTACTTGAACAAGCCGTAGTCCTGACACCGGGGTCCCATGTGGAGGAAAAACTCTCCTCGCTGGTCTGGCACTACCGCCAAGCCGACCCCGAGTTCGGCCTGTGGCGTGCCCGAGGTCTGTTGTCCGAACTCACCGATGTCACCGCCAGCCTGCCGGTCGCGGTTCATCATGGCAAAAAAATCGTCGAAGTGGCCTCCCAGATGGTGAACAAGGGAAATGCGGTCAAGGCGCTGATGACCGACTGGCAGGCCGATATTTATATCGCCGCCGGTGACGACCAGACCGATGAGACGATGTTTGTGGTGGATTCTCCCGAGGACGCCGAATTCATCACCCTCAAGGTGGGGAGCGAAGGGGCCACGCGGGCGCAGCGTCGCACGGACATCCGTGGATTGCGCGATTTTCTCATTCGCTTCGCCAACGAGTTGTGCCAGAGTCCCGCCGGAAAATGAGTGACTCAAACGCAAACTACCATCAAGGGGTCATCGGAAACGGACGGAGCTGCGCGGTCATCGAGCAAGACAGCACGATTTGCTTCGCCTGCCTCCCTGATTTCGACTCCGGCACCGTGTTTGCCGCCCTTCTTGATACCGAAAACGGGGGATACTCCCGCATCGAGATGCCCCGCGGTGAGGCGGTCTCGCAGCAGTACGAGCCGCGCACCAACATCCTGGTCACGACCTTCGAATCAGAGGACGGCGAACACGCTTTCAAGGTCGTCGATTTCATGCCGCGCTATACCTGGGACGGCAAGGCCGGCACCACGGGTGACGCCCCCTCGGATCTGGTCCGCATCCTGAGCCCGCTGCGCGGAACCCCCGAGTTTCAGGTTCACCACCACCCTCGCCCGGAGTACGGCCGTTTCCCGGCCCACACGGAAATCGACCCCACCTCCGATTGTATCAAGACCACCAGCGTGGGTATCCTGGAGAACGGACACGAGGTCTATGAATCCGTTTATCTTTACACGGATTTACCGAAGGAAGGCGTGTTGCAGAACCAGACCCTCAGCCTCACAAAAGACAGCTTCCTCATCACGAGTTACCATGACAAAGTCCAGCCGATGCACACGGAGACCGTGGAACTCATGCTGCAACGCACGCGCTCCTACTGGCTGCTGTGGTCCGAACGGACGCACCGTCCGCAGCGCTATGCCGCCGAGGTCCTGCGGTCCGCCCTGACCTTGAAGATGTTGCAATTCGATGCCACGGGTGCCGTGGTGGCAGCGGCCACCACCTCGCTGCCGGAGACAATCGGCGAGGAACGCAACTGGGATTACCGCTTCTGCTGGATTCGCGATGCCTCGATGACGGTCTCGACCATCCGCCGTCTCGGTCACCCGCGTATGGCCACCCGCTTCATCGACTGGATGATGCGCACCGTGCCCACCAAGGACGACAACCTGCAGATCATGTACGGCCTGCGTGGCGAACGGCAACTCACCGAAGAAACCCTGCCCCACCTGGCGGGATACCTCGGATCAAGTCCGGTCCGGGTTGGCAACGCGGCTTACGACCAGGAACAACACGACATCTACGGTATTCTCCTCGACGTGGTTTACCAGGATGTCGAGGCGCGGACGCGCACCCCCGAGCGACTCGACCTGGTCTGGACCAGGGTGCGCTCCGTTGTGCGCACGGTGTCGCAGCGATGGAAGGAGGCGGACCGCGGGATTTGGGAGATCCGCGGGGAAAAGCGGCACTTCGTCTTCTCTAAAGTGCTTTGTTGGGTGGCCATCGACCGGGCTCTCAAAATCGCCCAGCTTCTGGGCAAAGATCAGTGGATTGCAACCCACCAGGCCCTGGCAGATGAAATTCACGCCGACGTTTGCCAGCGGGGATGGAACGAGAAAGTCCAAGCCTTCACCCAGTGCTACGAGAACGAGTATCTTGACGCCAGCAACCTGCTCATGGCCCAGTACGGATTCATCGACCCGAATGACCCGCGCTTCGTGTCCACTGTGAACCAGTCGGAAAAGAAGCTTTGCCGCGACGGGCTGATGTATCGCTACCGCAACCCGGATGACTTTGGCGAACCCAGCAGTGCTTTCACCGTCTGCTCTTTCTGGATGGTCAAGGCCTTGGCCGCCATTGGCCGCCGTGCCGATGCGCGCGCAATGTTCGAAAACCTGCTGGCCTGCGCGAACCCGCACGGGCTCTACGGGGAGGATCTCGATTTCGAGACGCGCCGGCACTTGGGGAATTTCCCGCAGGCCTACAGCCACCTCGCGCTCATCGACTGCGCCATGGAACTGGAACACGATTACGACGAGGAGCCTATCATCGAGCCCTGATTTCGAATGGCGGCAACCAACACGTCTCTCAAACAGGCTGGTACGCAAGCGCGCGTCCGCATAGGAGGCCCCGGCATGAGCTCCCGCGTCTGTGCCAAGCCCGAGTTGTTCGCTACCCTTGCCATGGTGGAGTTGACCGAAAAGTGTCGGGGCCGGGCCTGAGTCTGAGGCCGGCTTTCCACCCAGCCAACAACTTCCCCACCCCATGAACCAATTGCCCGCCATTGGACAAAGTGGCTGAGCGATGCGAGTATTCCCCGAGCGGACGATGGAAAAAACCGGAGTCCATGGTGAGGAGAGCCATCAATGAGTGCGTTTCAAATGCAACGGATGCGATTGGTCATGAAGCCGGAGCCCGGCAATCCACATGAGCTCGAAGGCACCCTGAATCCGGCCATCATTCGGGGCCATGACGGCCAGCTCTATCTGTTTCCCCGACTCGTCGCGCAAGGCAATTTCTCGCGCATCGGCATCGCACGTGTGATCTTCGACGCTGCCGGCGACCCGTGCGGCGTCGAGCGGCTTGGCCTCGCGCTCGAACCCGAGGCTGACTACGAGCGGAGTCCCGACGGAGGCGGCGGTTGCGAAGATCCGCGTATCACCTATGTGGAACCTCTCAAGCGCTACGTGATGACCTATACCGCGCTGTCGCAACACGGCCCCCGAATCGCCCTGGCGATATCTGTGGACCTGTTCCACTGGCAACGCATGGGCCTGGCAAATTTTGAAGCGTTCCAAGGCGTCGATTTCGTCAACGTCGACAACAAGGACGCCAGCATTTTCCCCACCGCCATTCCCAACCATGTCGGGAAAATGCAGTTAGCCATGCTCCACCGCCCGCTTTTTCCCGGCACCTTGCCCGAAGAAACCGCCCGCCGCCGGGAGCGCCGACTGGTCGACCTCGATCACGAAAGCATCTGGATTTCCTACTGCCCGATGCCCCCGAAGACCCTCAACCGGTATCGGCCCGGCTTGTTCAACTCCCACCACCGGCTGGCGACGCCAGTCTCCGCCTGGGAGAAACTCAAAATCGGTGGCGGCACTCCGCCCGTATTCACCCGCCATGGCTGGCTGGTCGTCTATCACGGCGTCAGCAAGTCGGCCGAGCCGCAGAAAGCGGGTCGCCAGCTCTGCTATTCCGCCGGGGTAATGATTCTCTCGGACGAACACCCGAGGACAATCCGCTATCGGTCGCCGGAACCGATCCTTAGCCCGGAGTCACCCGATGAACTGCGCGGGACCGTTGCCAACGTCGTGTTTCCCACCGGTATCGACCGCCGCAGCGACCTCGGCACCCCGGACCGCTTCGATGTCTACTACGGCATGGCGGACAGCCGGATCGGCGTGGCCCGCCTCGAGCTGCCGGAGGTCCTGCCGCCGCATCGAACCGCCGACTCGCCGGACTCGAAAATCTAACATGATCGCAAAGGACCAGGATCAAGCCGGCGACGCGGGATCGGGTGGACGGCGGCGCGACCCGACAGGGAAAAATCAACGCCCTGGTCCACGCCACGGGTTCTTGCCCCCGCTAGAGCGCCAGTTGCACACTCCACTCCTTCGCTTTTTCGGCGAATGATTTGTCCATGTCCTTGTAGGTGATACCGCGGGAGACGTTGACCACGTCGGGGGCAGTGCGGTTGCGGCCGTCGAGGCTGGCCAGGTCGCCGCCCTGGGCACCGAGCCCGGGGATGAGCAACGGGCTGTCGGAGATGCGGTCGAGCACCTCCTCGCTGGCATTGGTGAGCCCGACGACATAGCCGACGTCGGTGGCGCGACCCTCCTCGCAGGCGCGTTTTCCCAGCTCCTGCACCAGCTCGAAGACATAGCGGCCGTCGGCGAGTTTCTGGCGCTGGAAATCGGCACTGCCGGCATTGGACGTCACCGCCAGCAGGTAGACCGCCTTGCCGGGCCAGTCGAGGAACGGCTCGATGGAGTCATAGCCGAGGAAGGGGTTCAACGTCACGGCATCGACATCCCAGTTTTCGAAATACGACTTGGCGTAATACTTCTGGGTTTCGCCGATATCCGATCGCTTCGCATCGAGGATGACCGGGACATCATCCGGCATTTCGGCCAGCATTTCCTGCAGCATCTCGATGCCACGCAGGCCCATGGCCTCAAAGTAGGCCATGTTCGGCTTGAAGGCGGCGGCGTAGGGTGCGGTCTCGCCGACGACGCGGCGAAGGAATTCAGGCACGGCATCGACGCCCCCCGAGAGTTCGGGCCGCGGGTCAATACCGACACAGAGTCGCGATCCCACGGACTGGATGCGCTTGGCTAATTTCTCCGAGTATCTCATGATTGGTTGAATGGTTTGTTATGCGGAGACCTTGCCACCCTCCTTGGCAGCGGCCAATCTCCTGCGCAGCTCGGGCCACTGCTCCTGGCTGACGATGTAGCCGACACAGTTGTCGCTGCCACAACGGCACGGATGGTCCTCATAGCACTCGATATCAAAGCCATAATCGAAGGTCAACTCCTCCCCCTCCTCGATGTCGCGCAGTGAGTAGATGTAAACCCTGCGACCGATAATCCATGCCTCGCAGTTAGGCTCGCATGAATGGTTGATCAGGCGTGCCGTATTCCATGGCACATTACCGTCAATATCCCACTGCTCATCCAGAGTGAAAATATACACCGCTGCGTCACCATACTCCTCATGTCGGGCATATTGGTCCCAAGCGCGGTCCTCACTAACCTCCTTGTTCACAGGTTCACCCACGTATTCAATCACCTCGGATTCCTTCGGGATGTCCTTCGTCGCGTAAACCCCACGTCCGTGGATGATGGAGCCCCGGACCTCACAACAGTCACTCTGGGCACGTGCGTAAAGTTTTTTCATCTTGCGAACCAGCTTGGCCTCGCGCTCCAATTTTTTATTCTTTGCCATAAATTCTCTCGGTTAGGGGGTGATGGTGACTTCCTACGATTTAATTTCGCGCACCTTGGACAAAGGCAGCCTGAGCTCCTTCGCGGTCGCTGGCAAGGAGGGAAAGAGGCTGCGCAGGTCATTGATGGTGGGTTTCATCCCGGTCATGAAGTACCAGTCACGGGTTCCTTTTTCCGCAATCGCCACCGCGTAGCCATCCTCTTCCAAAACCCGGATCATGCCACCGCGCTGCATGTCGGGAACTTTGACACGTGTCATTGTCGGGACAATGGCCAACCAGTGCTCGACCACGACCTCGCGCCCAGTAGCATCGACCAATGGCTCGCCGCTGCGGGGGTCGACTTTTTTAGCCTTCCAGACTGAGAAAAACGCGCGTGGTCGGTCGGCCCGGTAGGCGGTCACCACCAGCCTCATGTTGATTTTTTGCTGTGCCGAGGCGGCCAGCGCGGCATCCAGTTTTTCCATCCCGCCGTGCCTCGTGGCCAATCGCCTCTTCCACCTCGGGTACATCCGCTCGTGGCCGTATTTAAAGTTACCCTTCATCATCTCGAGGCCGAGCTTCTGCACGGCGGCCTGGGCAGAGGTCTCCACGGCCTGCTCCACGGCAACCTGAGCCCGGGCGCTGACCACCCCCAGCCCAAGCATGGCACCGAGTGTGTATATGACTGCTTTCGTGTTCATCCTGTGCCCCTATTCATTCCCTTGGCCGACCGGAAAGTCAAGGATGGCTGGCAACATCGGCGAGATTACCACTCCACCTCCCACCCATCGCCCGTGCGGCCGAGGAGCTGTTGTGACAAATATCTCGCATTGAGGTGAAATCGTCTTTGCCAAACGGGCGCTAATACGTCTATCCTCATCCCCCATGGCAAAAAAGGCATTAGGAAAAGGACTTGGCGCGCTGATTAAACAGCAACCCAACACACCGGAGAATCATCACGACAGAGATCCTCACTCGTCGAACCCGCAGGTTCCGATCGAAAGCATCGTTGCCAGCCCCCTACAACCGCGCACGCACTTTGCCCAGGGCCAGCTTGACGAACTGATGGATTCCATCCGTCAACATGGCATCATCCAGCCGCTTATCGTACGCAAGGTCAATGGCATGCTCGAACTCATCGCCGGCGAACGTCGCTGGCGGGCGTCCAAAGAGCTCGGGCTAACCCAGGTGCCTATCCGCATCCGCGAGGCCACCGATCACGAGGTGCTGGAAATGGCCCTGATCGAAAACATCCAGCGCAAGGACCTCGACCCGATCGAAGAAGCCCAAGGCTATGTCCGGCTCGCCAAGGAATTTGACATGAAGCAGGAAACTATCGCCAAGCGCGTTGGCAAATCCCGCGCCGCCGTCGCCAATGCCATGCGCCTGACGGAACTCGATCCAGGCATCCAGGATCACGTCGCCCATAGTCGACTCAGCGTGGGTCATGCCAAAGCCATCCTCGGGATCAAGGACCACGAAAGCCAACGCCTCGTCGCCGACCAGATTCTCAAGAAATCCCTGACCGTCCGTGCGGCGGAAAAACTCGTCAAGGAGTTCTCCAACCCGGCAAAACCAAGCACAAGCAAATCCACCAGTCGTGAGGCTGAAGCCGTCATCATGCAGATCCAAAGCACCCTGCGCGAGCGCTTTACCACCGAAGTCAAAATCAACCACACCGCCAAAAAAGGCAAGATCGAGCTGACCTATTACGGTAACGACGACCTGCAACGCATCCTCGACCTATTAGGAATCGAGCTTTGACGTTGAGTCCGAGCAAGAACCTGTGTTCACTGCACACCGTGAAAATCAAGATTACCATTGCCCTCCTCCTTGCTGCTGTCGCCGCCGGCCTCTGGTCATGGCTCCGCGATGATCCCGGCGCACCGGGCAAAGCTGCCTACGCGCACACCGAAGCCATCCTCGCCTGCGGCCCTCGCCCTGTCGGCTCCGACGGACTCAAAAAAGCGCAAGCCTACATTTCCGGGGAGTTGGCCAAACATGGCTGGAGCACCATGTCGCAGACCTTCGAACGCGACACCCCGATAGGCAAACGCACCTTCACCAATCTCATCTCCCGCTATCGCCCGGGTGAATTGGCCAGTCTGGACGACCTCACCAAGCTTCCCACCAAGGGCATCCTTGGCGCGCACCTCGACTCGAAACTCATCCCGGAAATACCGGGGTTTCTCGGAGCGGATGACGCCGCCTCGGCATGCGCCTTGATCATTGAGCTCGCCGCTGACCTGGCCCGGGACCACCCCGATCTCGCCAAGCAGCTTGAGATTGTCTTTTTTGATGGCGAGGAAGCCTTCAATAAAGACATGGACCTCAGCATCGGCGACGGCCTCTACGGGAGCCGCGCCTACGCGATCACACTCTACGCTCGGAAACCCAAACCCAGCTTCGGTATCGTGCTCGATATGGTGGGTCACAAAAACCTACAAATCGCCGTGCCCTCAGACAGCCCGCCCGCCCTCTATGAGTCGCTGATGCGCGCCGCCAAACTCCACCAACA
The DNA here is from genome assembly GCA_041548785.1 of Oceaniferula sp. Taxonomy (GTDB): domain Bacteria; phylum Verrucomicrobiota; class Verrucomicrobiia; order Verrucomicrobiales; family Akkermansiaceae; genus Oceaniferula. Next base: position 13,960 of record JBFERY010000035.1, on the reverse strand, counting down.
AGAGAAACGATTCGGCAAGGCCGCCGGACGCATCCTTGACGACCACTATTTCCTCAATAAGGCCGGCGTGCCCACGATCGATATCATTGGCTCCGGATTCAGCGACAGCCACTGGTGGCACCAGCCGGGCGATGACATGGATCTCATTTCGGCGGAAAGCCTCGGTATCTCGTACCGCGTTACCATGACCATGCTCGAGGAGTTGCTGGCGAAGTAGGGTCGGGCCGACACGATCAGCGCTCCAGGGCGTCTCGCCAGGATTGCTCCAGCTCCACCGGCTCACCCGCGGCATCAACCCGGACGGTCTTGACGCTTCCCCGTGCCACAATCCCGTCGGCGCCGGTCATGGAAAATGCCCACAACACCGAGCTATGGCCCAATTTTTCAGGAGAAATCGTTACCACGACGGTATCGCCCACACCCAAGGGCGCCAGATAGTCGCAATCGACATGAACGCGGGGCCAGCCCCCGCCCTCCAACAATGGGATACCCCGTTTTTCCAGCAGGTCATGTTCCGCCTCCTCGGCATAACAGAGCAGGCGCGAAAAGTGCACCACCCCTGCCGCGTCCGTATCGGCGAAGCTAACGTGGCGCCTGTAGATGTGTTCCATTAGTCAATCTCACGCACCAACACGGAAGCATTGTGACCACCGAAACCGAACGAGTTACTCAGAGCGCTCTTCACTTCGACTTCGCGGGCAGTGTTAGGCGTATAGTCCAGATCGCACTCGGGGTCCTGGTTTTCAAGGTTGATCGTGGGAGGGATGATGTTGTCTTTGATCGCCATCAGGCAGGCGGCAAGCTCGATACCACCTGCGGCGCCGAGAAGGTGCCCGGTCATGGACTTGGTAGAACTCACAATCAGCCCGTCCTTGGCATAATCGCCGAAACTCTTCTTGATCGCCTTCGACTCGCAAATATCTCCGAGCGGGGTGGATGTGCCGTGGGCGTTCACATAGGTGACCTCCTCGGGGTTCATCTTGGCATGTTGAAGTGCCATGTCCATGCAGCGTGCGGCACCATGCCCCTCAGGGTGGGGCGAGGTCATATGATAGGCGTCACCACTAATCCCGTAACCAGCAAGTTCCGCATAGATAGTCGCGCCACGCTTCTTGGCGTGTTCGTATTCCTCAATAACCACCACGCCAGCACCCTCGCCCATGACGAAGCCGTCACGCCCGCTATCAAACGGACGGGAAGCACGCTCAGGCTCGTCATTACGGTTGCTCAGTGCCTTCATGTTGCTGAAGCCGGAAAGCCCCATCGGGAGAATCGACGCTTCCGCACCACCGCAGACAATGGCATCGGCATCGCCGAACTTGATAATTCTCCAGGCCTCGCCAATGTTGTGGTTCGCGGTGGCACAGGCTGTAACAATCGACATATTGGGACCGCCGAACCCGTATTCCATGGAAATGATGCCACTGCCGATATTCGAAATCATCATCGGTATGACAAAGGGAGAAACCCGAGAGGCACCGCGCGTGATAAACTTTTCATGCTCCCGTTCCAGAGTCCCCAGACCGCCGATGCCGCTACCGACCATGACGCCGACCCGGTCGCGGTCGAGCCCCTCGCTGTCGAGCCCGGCATCATCGATGGCCATCTTGGATGCCGCGACGGCAAATTGCGCGTAGCGGTCACAACGGCGTGCATCCTTCGGGTTTTTAAACCAGGGAGCCGCATCAAAATCCCTCACCTCGCCTGCAATCTTACAGGGATAGGGTTCCGAATCGACCAAGGTGATCGGCCCGATGCCGCTTTTACCCGCCTTGAGACCTTCCCAGGTACTCTGCAAATCATTCCCGAGGGGACTTACCGCCCCGATACCAGTGATAACAACTCTACGATCATTCATAAATATAGATGTGGATTGAGGGCCACGTATGGCCTAGGTGCCGGGGCATTATCCTACAGATCATCCCGAGTGCAAGCCCCGATAAGGTACGTAAGCGATTAAGTCCATCGGCCCGCCGACTCCCCTCACCCGAGCCGGCGTGATTCTCCGCGATCATTGGCTCGGCCGCAGTCCGGACATTGTGGCGAACGTTCCCTACTACGGTCCTGATAGATATTACCGCAGACCCGGCAGCGGATGATTTGCCATTGGGATGCCCGAATCAGCGATCTCCGTTTCAGCCCCGCGATGATACTGTAGAGCCCGATTGCCACGAGGGGAACGGCAACTACCCAGAGCATGAACGCCTCCATTGTTAACTCGATCATTCTCTGCTTGCCTCGATTTGTAGTTCCAGTTGCCCGGTGGCGAGACCGTCGTGGTCGGCCGGCCTGAAGCGCTGCGTACGTAGCCAGGCGGCCAGCTTCCTCTGCCTGTCCGTCGTTTTCACCGCGTCCATCGTGCCCCCCGGAAGAGGAAGACAACCATTGACGATGCCAGAAGCATCAATCTCCAACATAAATCGAAACGACTGCCCGAAGGAGTCATCGGCCACCAAATCAGCGGGAATGGGAAGTTCGTCACCCGGAAGTCGCGTTGCAATGGCTCCACCTGCCTGCACCTTGGCCCGGATCAACAACTCGCCTGGGACACCGTCGCCAGCGGCCATCCCAACCTCGCTCCAATCGTTCATAACACGCCCTAGCAAGCCGTCACGGGGCTCGATAATCGAGGCCAGCCCGCTCGATTGCTGCTCCACGGGCATGGGCACCAGCTCCGCCTGATACTGCCATTGCACCCCACCAAGCTGGTCCACCCCGTCTTCAATCCTTGCCAGGATAGCGCGGTCGAATACCGGATCCCAGCGAACAGGAAAGGGCGACCTGTCTTCAATCTGCATCATGAGCTTACTCATCAGCTTGCGGTACTTGGGATTGTCCTCATCAAGCATGATCACCACTCCTTTGCGCTTGGAAAGCAAGGGTGGCTTTATGGATTCAATCTTCAAGGCGTAAACTGAAAAAGCAAAGAGTCCGGTGGCAATCATCAGGGCGATGAATTTCCCGGTGTGATGCTTCCGCGCACCCCGCCATTGAAAAATAAGGCCAGCTTCCTGGTCTCTTTTTTGCCTTTTTTTCCTTAAGAAAAGCATGGTTTCGGTTTCGCAGTGCGCCGTATGGCAATGATTGACGTCTTACTCCTTCCCCGCCGGCCTTCCGACCAGTCCACAATTCAGATCCATCTTGAGAATGCGATTGATCACCAGCTTCTCCACGCCACTTGGCACCGCAACATCAGAGCGCAGCACCACCGTCGTGATCAAGTCCCCGCCTTCCGCGGCACGCAGCCGCTGTATTTCCTCCTCCAACTTATCCATCGGCACCAATTTCTCATTCACCCACATGGGCGTTCCCTGACCCGCCGCCAGAGTCACCACCACCGGGTTTTCCATCTGCTCATAGCGCCAAGGCGATTCATGCACCTGCACGTCGATCCCAGTTTGCTGCACAAACGACGACCCCAACAAGGGAATCACCAGAACAAGGGCGATGATGTCGAGACCGGGAAGCGTGTGGAGAAATCCGGGGGTCGCCGGTAATGTCAGCTCAAGCTTCATTTTTCACCCCTCTTCTTTTTACCCACTGAAATCCCTTCCGCCTCCTCACGAAAAGACACGATCTCGCCCTGTTCGCGGGCGTCGCAAATGATGTTCACCATCTCGATCCCGGTGCGCTCGATCCGGTGCACCATGCGCTTGACCCGGCCGTAAAAAAACAGGTAGAAAAGATACACAGGAACGGCGATGGCAAGCCCGAGCCCTGTGGTCACAAGACTCTCATAAACACCTCCCGACATCTCGGCAGGGGAGGAAAAGCCCCTGTCCTCGCTGACCGCCATAAAAGTTTTCACCAGTCCGCTCACCGTGCCCAGCATGCCGACCAGCGGTGCGATCAATGCAATGCCATAGATAGCGCGCAGGTTGCGCTCCATCCGCGGCACCTCCAGCTGGCCTGCCTCTTGAGCCACATCGCGCAAGTCCCGGCGGGGCAGGTTCTTGCGCATCAACACGGCATGGGCCACACGGGCGGTCGGCCCAGGTGCCCGTGCCGCCTCGTGCAAGGCCTCGGCAAAGGCCCCTTTACGCACATGGTTCGCCAAGCCCAGCAGCAGGTCACCCACGTTGATTTTCACCTTCTGGAAAAAGAAAATCCTCTCCAAAACCATGAGCATACTGACAAAGGCCAGCAAGCCCAGCACCCATACAAACGGCCCTCCTTGTTCTACCAACTGTAACATTGCGCCGCACCATACACCGATCTTTCGGGAATTCCAATTGTCAAATGACCAAAAAAAACGCCCCCCTACGCCGTGGGGTCCTCCCGCCGGGCGATCCCCTTGAGCAGCCGGCCAAAAATGTCCGCGCCGGTAACAATCCGCTTCTCGTCCGGGGTCCAGTACAGGACCACATCGCGGTCAACCAAGTGGTCGTCCTGATGCGATGCCTCGACCACAAACTCGCCCAACACAGCATCCAGCGTGGTCTGGTCGTCCTCAACCACCACCGGCCTGTGACAGCAACTGTAGATATCCACCCCGTCCCCGAGGGCATAGACATCACTGAGATATTGCGTGGTATCGATCACCAGCTGCGGCATCCCGCGCTCCGCCACGACCACCGCCCAGTGGCCGTGATGCTTTTTAAGGGACTCCACCAGGGCCCTCCCCTCCTCGGTATCAGGTTGGGGCAGGACCGGAAGGTCCAGGTTCACCGGGAAGGTGTAGATGGTCTCCGGGTCGATGACGCTGCCCTCGGCAGAGATGAAACGGTCGTCCAGAGCCAGAAAGTTCAGTGCCCCCTGGCCTTCGTTGGCACTGATTTCCGAATTTTGCTCATTGATGTGCTTTTCCAGAATGATTTCGATGTCGCGTTCGCGGTAGAACGCGGGACCTTCCGGCCCGATCCAGCCGTCGAGGATCAAAGCGCAGGGCTTGGCCACCGGAAAGAGCAGAATCTGGTAAAAGCGAAGCAGCGGTGAGAGCTTCGCCCCGACGCTTAGCGCATGACGCGAGAAGTAGGCCTGCGGCATGATCTCGCCGAAGAAAGTGATCCCCACCGTCGAGAACACAAACCCGCCCACACCGGCAAACACCGATTCACTCAGCAGCGCCAGCAACACATTCACGCTGACGTTCCCCCATAAAATAGTGCAGAGCAGCAGGTTCGAGTCCTTGCGCAGGTTCAGCACCTTGAGCGCTGACTTGCTGCCCTTCTCCACCTCCGCCTCCAGCCGCATCCGCCCCATGGAGAAAAAGGCCAGATTCGACCCCGAAAACATCGCCGACTGAGTTAGACAGGCAAAAATACCCAACCATAAGAGTGTATCCATTTCCTAACTGTTTAAATTCACTGCAGCAATTTTGTTAGTTTGCGCAATGTATACTGGGACTCAAGCGGGTGACGCAGGGGGAAGTTCAGGTTGATCGCGTAACGGTTGCGCCGCCCCTCCCTCGATTTGTTCAATACGCCCTCGGCTTCGAGCTCGGCGAGGATCCGCAGCACCGCACGCTCGGTGATCCCTATTTCCGTCGCCAAATCACGCACACGCATCTCAGGATCACGCACCAGGCAAATGATCACATGCGAGTGATTGGTCAGAAAGGTCCAGCTTGTCTTTTTCGTGGCTTCGGGCATTGAAAATCGTTTAGATGAAAAAGGATACATGAAATTATTTACATGTAAACTACTTCATGATATTTCTCCTCATGTCATGAATCAGCTTCCCACTCCCCGCACCCAGGCAGCGTGGCGCACCGTCGAGAAATGGACCGAGTATCTTCATCTTGGAGACATTGATTCCATTCTACTCCTTTTCTGTGAAAAAGACAATGCCTTCTGGGGCACATTTGCGAGCCACATGCGCCACACCCGCGCGCAACTGCGCACTTATTACGATCAGTTCCTCGATGTCGAAGAGATGACTTGCCGGATCTCGGAATATTCGGCGCGGGAAATCACCACGGACATCGTCAGTTTCACCGGCATCTACGAGTTCGACATCATCAAGAAAAAGGGCGACCCGATGACCACCACCCTGGCCCGCTTCACCTTCACGATCCGCCACGACAACATTGACAACCGCTGGATGTTTGTCGAGCACCACTCCTCACTGATGCCTGAAAACGGTTTTTAATTTTTGAGGTTTGAAACTTCGAGCTACGCCCCTACATTGCGCCGCGTGAGCTTCGTCGATATATTCAACACCGGGGGCACATCCCCCCTGCTCCGCAAATTCGAACAACTGATCGAGCCCAAGTCGCGCGAGCAGCTGGAGGCGATGGCGGCACGCAGTCAGGCCATGACCCGGCGCCACTACGGCAAGACCATGCGCTTGTTCGCACCACTCTACGTCTCCAACGAGTGTATCAACAACTGCACCTACTGCGGATTCTCCCGTGACAATCCAATCCTGCGCACCACCCTGACCATCGACCAGGTGGTTACCGAGGCCAGGCACCTGCACCGCCTCGGCTTTCGCAATATCCTTCTGGTCGCGGGTGAACACCCGAGGTTTGTTTCCGAGGGATACCTGCAGGCGTGTATCGACGCGATCAAGGGGTTTATCCCGACCATCGGCATCGAGGTCGGCCCGATGGAGGACGGCCAATATGGCGAGCTTGTCCAGCACGGCGCCGAGGGCCTTGTCGTTTACCAGGAAACCTATGACCGTGAAACCTACGGCAAACTGCACACCGCAGGACCGAAGAAAAATTTCGACTGGCGGCTGGAGTGCCCGGAGCGCGCCTACGCCGGCGGCTTCCGCAGGATCGGCATCGGTGCCCTGTTCGGACTGGCCAACTGGAAGTCGGAGGCACTCGCCCTCGCCAGCCATCTGGACTATCTCCACAAGCACTGCTGGAAGGCGTCCTTCACCATCTCCTTCCCGCGCATGCGCCCCTACGCCGGCAATTACCAGTACCAGCCGAACCCCGATTTCTTCCTCAACGACCGCCAGTTCGTCCAGCTCGTCTGCGCCTTCCGCATCTGCTTCCCCCAGGTCGGCATCGTCGTCAGCACCCGCGAGCCCGCCGCATTGCGTGACGCCTTGGCGCCCCTCGGGGTGACCCACATGTCCGCCGAGTCCCAGACCGACCCCGGCGGGTACACCGGGGCCGGCACGGAGGATCTCCACCTCACGGTCAAAGGCAAGCGCGTCGAGCTTGAGGACAAAGCCGCATGCGGCGGCAACAAGCGTGCCACGGAGCAGTTTACCATTGATGACAAACGAGCCGTGCAACAAATTGCCTCCATGCTCAAAACCCGGGGCTATGAATCCGTCTGGAAAGACTGGGATCTGGAAATCCTGAAACCTGAACCTCAAACTCCCCCTCGCCCGAAACTCCAAGTATGACGATCCACCTCAATGGCACAAACCACGAGCTCGACGCCCCCGCGAGCATCAACACCCTGCTCGCAGCCATCGGCCTGGGAGGCAAACCCGTGGTCGTGGAACTCAACCAGACAGCTCTCTTCCCGCGCGAATACCCGGAAAGAATGTTAGCTCATGGCGACCGGGTGGAAATCATCACCATTGCAGCAGGCGGCTAGATTTGCGCACCTCCGCAATCACTCCGGCAATTCTTCCTTGTCGCCCAGGTGCCGCGGTTGCTTGTCGGTGACATTGACATCGAGCCACATCTTGACGCGGGCAAGCACTTCGCGGTCTTCGGTTTTGCGTGCGGCGTAGCCCTCGACATCGCGGGCATTGTAGCCAAATACCTTCATGCCATTCGCCTTGGCAATGTAGGCGGCACGTTCGTTCTGGAATTTCTGGCTGACAAAAGTCACCTCCGTCAGCCCGAATATTTTTTTCGCGCGCACCACGGAGTCAAGGGTGCGCAGGCCTGCGTAGTCGCACACGATCTTATCCACAGGCACGCCGGCCTTGACCAGCGCCCTCCTCATGGCGACGGGTTCGTTGTAGTTTTTAACCCGGTTATCTCCGGAGACGATCAGGAAGTCGACCTTACCCGCATGCCAGAGCTCGGACGCCGCCTGGATCCGGTACTTGAAGTAGAGGTTGTCACGGGCCCCCAGCTTTTCCGAACAACCGAAAACAAGACCGGCCCTCTGCTTGGGCACGTCGCTGACATCATCAAAAAGCACCCCCTTGCCGGCGCGGACCGCCGCGTAGTTCGCATACCAGACAAAGGCAAAAACACAAGCCACGAGCAGGAAGCATAAGACACCCATCCGCTTCAACCAACGGACGAGAACCCGCAGCTTGCCTGGTGCCACCTTTTCATTTTTTTCAGTCACGGAATTGGCCATATGGTCTTGCTTGCCCCCTGTTCTAACTCACTCATCCCGACGCGCCCTTCACTCAGACGTCCACATTCCTACGTGGTATTTTCACGAGGGCTTTCACCATCGAGGCAAAGATCCCGTCCTTCGGGTTTTCAGGCGCGATCACGCGCAGCTTGCGCTCGACCGGCAGCAGCGAAACATGGGTCACACGGCCAATATATTCGCCATCCGCCTCCATCGGCACCTCGCGGTCACACTCGACTTCAAAACTGCGCGCCTGAAGGTACTTGACCGACGAGTTCCCGGCGTCGATGGCCCCCGTGGCAATCCCCTTGACCGAGTCGCGCACGAGCCTGAATCCGGCCTCGGTAAAAACCAGCAGGTCCAGCATGTCATCACTATTGTCCGCCTTCCGGAAAAGTTTGACCTGGCCGCCGTAGAGCGATCCATTCCCGGCCAGCGCGCAAACCCCCTCTTCCACCCGGCCGTCCGCGCAGGTCACCCGCATCCTCGGCGGCTTCTCGCCCAGCACCTTCATGGCCGACATGAGATAGGCCATCGGACCAAATCTCTTTTTGGTCTCCCAGGTCGTCTCCTCAATCACCTGGGCATCAAATCCTATCCCGGCCATCTGCACAAAGGCATGCCCATTGGTTTCGAAAAGATCCACCTCCTTGATGAATCCCTTCTCCAGGATATCGAAGGATTTTTTCAAGCTGGCGTAGGGCAGACCCAGCTCGCGGGCAAAAACATTCATCGTGCCCGCCGGCAACACGCCGAGCGCCGTCGTCGTGCCCGCCAAGCCCTGCACCACGGCATTAATCGTGCCGTCTCCGCCCGCGACAACCACGACCGGCTCCCCGGCTGCGGCAAGCTTTGCCGCCAGCTCGGTGGCGTCCTCCGCACTCCGACTCGCATAAAGGGCAAACCACTGCGCATGTGACATCAGGAAACGGAGCGTCTTCTGCGCACGCTGACTGCGTGCACTCGGGTTGAAAATCAATGGGTATCGCTCTGCCATCGCAAGCATCCTGCACGTGTTGGCCGATTTTTAAAACCACGAATCTCATCAATCTCAACAATTTTCCCACGCGGCCACACTGGCGACATTTCAAGCTTGCCCCCGTGCAGCCGCGTCGGCACAACATCAGGCATGACCAAGCAGTTCGACGACCTTTTTGCCTTTCTCCGCTTCCCCAGTATTTCAACCGACTCGAATCACGCCGCCGATGTCCGTGACTGCGCCGGTTGGCTGGTGCAGAAACTCAGCGGCATGGGCCTCGCTGTCGAACTGCACGAAACCGCACGCCACCCTATCGTCATTGCACGCAATGAGCACCGGGCCGACAAGAAAACCTGCCTGATCTACGGTCACTACGATGTGCAACCGGTCGATCCGGTCGAGCTCTGGGACTCCCCCCCGTTTGAACCCGAGATCCGTGACGGCAGAATCTGGGGACGTGGATCGACCGACAACAAAGGCCAGATGCTGGCACACATCCTGGGCGTTGAGGAAACCCTGCAAGAAGAAGGAGAACTTCCGGTGAACCTCATTTTCCTGTTCGAGGGTGAGGAGGAAATCGGCAGCCCTAACCTCGTTCCATTCTTGGAAAAACATAAAGACGACCTCGCCTGTGACGTCATCGCCGTTTCCGATACCGGCATGGTCGCCCGGGGGGTGCCGACCATGGGCTATGGCCTGCGTGGCATCACCTGCTGCGAGGTCACGCTCAGGGGCCCGGCAGGCGACCTCCACTCCGGAGTCTACGGCGGCGCGGTGGCCAACCCCGCTACCGCGGTCGCCCGCCTCGTGGCCAGCCTCCACGATGCCGATGGCAGGATTGCGATTGAAGGGTTTTATGACGATGTCCGCCCGCTCGAGGACTGGGAGCGCGCAATGTGGGCCCGGGTTCCCGGCGCCAGTGACGCCGACACCCTCGCCATCACCGGGTCGCCCGCAACCTTCGGTGAGCCGGGCTACAGCTCTGCCGAGCGGCTCTGGGCTCGCCCCACCGCCGAGGTCAACGGCATCGGCGCCGGCTATCAGGGTGAGGGCTCGAAGACCGTCATCCCCGCCGAGGCCATGGCGAAGTTTTCGTTCCGCCTCGTGCCCGACCAGGACCCCGAGGATATTTCCGCCAAGGTCAAAGCCCATCTGGAAAAACATTGCCCGGAGGGCATCACTCTTGAAGTTGAGGTCGGCCATCACGGCAAGCCCTATATCTGTGACCCCCACTCCGAAAACGGCAAAGCCGGGCAGGTCGCGCTAGAACAGGCGTTTGGCAAAGCCCCTGTGCTCATCCGCGAGGGTGGCTCCATCCCCATCATCCAGGATATGAAGGAAATCCTCGGCGTCGAGTCGATCATGCTGGGACTCGCCCTGCCCGATTGCCAGATCCACGCGCCCAACGAGAACTTCTACGTGGAAAACTTCGAGGGCGGCATCCGTCTGAATCGCGCCCTGCTCAAGGAGCTTGCCTAGCCCCGCTGGGCGCTTCCCCGGACCCGCTGGGCGCTTCCCCGGACCCGCCGGGTGCTTGCCCGGCCCAACTTACAGGAGGCTGGAAACCTCTTCCACGCACCCTTGTGTGCACGCACTATGGCCTCGGCGTGGTGATCGACTTGGTGTAGTGGTAGCTATGCTTTTTCACCAGATCCTCACGCGAAATACCTGATTTTTTGGCCAGGGTCAGCCCGCGGTCGGTCAGCACCGTAATACTCACCTCGGCTCCGACGATGCGTCCGTTTTCAATCTCCTCGGCTTGGGGGCCATCGGCCACGATCTTGTTGCCTTTCAACCGAAACTCATCATACCCCCCTGAGCCGTTTTGCATGAGTGACACCCGCTCAATCTTCGAGATGGCGGATCCTGACGGGGTATATTCCACCAGAAAAGTGAGGGTTATCTCATAAATATTCTCCACCAGGAAGTTAGACGAGACAAGGTCACCCGCGGCAAAGCCATTCTGATAGGCCACCTGCAGATCATCCACGGCGAGCAACCCGGCCACCCCGTCCACGCCAAACGTCTTGTCGGGGTTCACCAGGTGACGATAGAGTGAAAACACTGCATACTTCTCATCGGCGGTGTCGCCGATCTGATCCCTGTAGGCAAGACGGTAACTAACAGCCGAAATGTCACCCCCCATATCCACACCGTCCACACCGATCTCTCCGTTGTAGCGGTCGGTAGCGCCGGTAAAAAAGATGATCTGCGCGCGGTTGGTGATCTGTCCGTCCTTACCCGAAGGTCCGCTGGCATCGCCTAGACCGGACATCGAGTCCACTCCGGCATACAACCACTCATAGGTGCTGCCATCGCTGCGCGACACCAGACTCTCCAAATCCTTGGCAATGGTCTCGAGAGCCTCTTTCGCCTGACGGGACGCCCGTATTTCGTTCCGGCTGTCGCGGTAGGTATCCATGGAGATGCCGGTCATATAGACAAGCACGCCGAGGAGCACCACGGTGATCGCCATCGATACGAGCAGTTCAATCAGGGTAAATCCCGGGCGGGAATTCTGCAGTCTTTTGATTTTCATCGGTATTGAGATTGGAAGGAATTGCTAGGAATTGGAAGGTGGACTAGCGGCGGATGGCCATGTTCCGGGTGAACACAGGTTTGCCCACGGCATCGGGATGCCCGTCACCGTTCGAGTCAGTGAGCTCAAGCTGGCTATTCACGTAGCTATAAATACTGCTCTTCAACACATAATACTGAGCCTGGAATGCAATCACCGCCTCAGGATAGTCCAGATGGGTCGCCGTTTCGTCGCGCGGCTCGGTGGGGTCAATAATATTAGCCAAATCAGTCGTCAACCCCAACTCGCCGTCGGTGAAGATAAGTTGGTTCATGCGCACATAAAAGACACGCCCCTCAACCACACCCGGAACCAGCTCCAGTCCCACTTTGGCATCACCCAATCTCCTGACAACCGACTGCAGCACGTAGTCTTGACCCGGGATTTTCTTACTCCGATCCGTCTGTGGATTGAGGGTGCCGTCATCGCGAACGCTCGCCGGATCACCGCGGTACTGGTAGAGTAAAACGATATCATCACGGTCAGTACCGCTGGAACCTTTGATCCACTTGTAGGCTTTTTCGAAAGACGTCGCATATTTTGTCGCTTCGTCGCCCGCCCTGAGAACACTCAGTTCGTATTCCAGCGTTGTCGCAAGACGATTCGCCTCCTTCGCGGAAAGGGACTTGCGGATACCTTGCACCGCAGGGCCAAAGGCGGCGAGAAAGGCGGTGATCATGATGGTGATGATTCCCATCGCGATGACGGTTTCGACTAGGGTGAAGCCTCGGCTGCGCCGGATCGGACGGATCGGTCGGGAATTGCAAATCTGCGGGAAATATTTCATCGGGTATGTGTCGTATATAAAGTGGAAATTACTGGCAATGGGCCTTTACTGGCAATGGGCCCTAGTTCTCAATTTGGTCAGGATGCCGGAACAGGGAGGTGCGACCACTGCGCCAGATGACAAAGCCACCCATGTTTTTTTTGGATCCGTCCGTTGCCGTCGGCTCATCGGCCCCGGGCGGCAGACTGCCCGCTTGAATGACGAAACGCGGCACCTCATTGTCGCTTGGCGCAGGATCGGCAATCATGCCCTCGGCATTAAACTCGTAGTAATAACAGGTCGTCATACTTTTTCCAGGAAGCTCAGTGGAGGTCGTTGCCAGCGTGAGTGACTCGGTCTCGCTCAGTCGCTTCATAAAATAGACCCCCTTGGGCAGGCTGCTGCCACGTGAGGCGATTTTCCATTCATCATCCGTCTCCTCCTCGGTCCCCTTGGTATCCAAGTACTGAATCGCCATGTAACGCAGGAAGCGCTCACGGTGGAATTCGTCGTCACGGTCGTTCTCCCCGTGAATCAACACGCGGGCTTTGGTGCCCCTGCCAACGGCAATGGCGCGGGCTTCGGCAAAGAGAGCCTCCGCGATAGGCAAGCCCGCGCTGACGCCACTTGACTTGGACAGGTTTTTCAAGCCTAGGGTGCCCACAGTGAGCATGACGGAGATAATCGAAATAACCACCAACATTTCCACAAGAGTGAATGCGGGTGCCACCAGAAATGGTGATCGGCGTTGAGACGAGTGATTTTTCATGGTTGATGAACAAGCTACGGAGTTTCCGACCCGATGGAAGCTCCTTTTTACGAACTTGTAACCTATGCCCCGGCCAAGCGCAAGCATTCAATGTAAATACAACCACTAATCAGCGCCCTGCCGTGGATGGCGCGGCCAGGCTATTGGCCATTGTTCATGCGGGAAAAATCAATCCTGGATGGCGACATCACGGATACCAGCACCTGCCAGACAGTTGAGCACATCGATGTAACGCTGCTGCAAAACCTCGTCATGCACCCTTAACAAGACCCGCGGAATGTCGGCCCCGGCAAAACCGGCCATGGAGCGAAGCCGCTCTCTCAGATTGGGCAGCTCATGGCCTGCGGCGACTTCATCATACACCTCCGCAGCGTCACCGGGGTTGACGACCACCTCCCCGCCCCGCCTCACCTCGATGAGCATGGCGGGCACCATGACTAAGGAGAAACGCAGCCAAAGGAGTCATTCATCCGCCGACAGCAAATCCTCCCGGCTCAGGTTGTGGTTTTTTCATGGTTCCTGTTAGAGAGCGCATGAAACGGCCGATTCCTTAGGATTATTGATCGAGTGCTTTGCCGGCGGTAGATATCAGGGGGCGCCGGGCTCGTGCTTTGCGGTCACTAATCCACATCAACGACCT
>JBFERY010000034.1:0-26616 GCA_041548785.1 Oceaniferula sp. | reverse complement strand
TTACCCCATCCGAAAAACCCGGCAATCGCGGGACTCGGACGGTCACACAGAGTCACTGTGTCTAAAGAATGACCGGTGTGTGCACCCATGTGTGAACACTCAACTGATAACAACAGACAGATGAACGAAGAAATCCATCCATCGGAATTGAATATTTTCCAGCAGTATTGCCGTACCGTCAAGCTGGCAAAGGCAACGAGCCGGATGCGGAATCAGGCGTGGTATCAGGACGCCTTGGAATTGGATGTGCAGATCCACTGTTACCTCAAGGACAGTGGCGCAGCGGAATGCTTCCTTTATGTGAAGTCGCAGAATTCTTACGAAAAAATTGAAAGCCTCAGCTCGCGACAGCTGGAGCAACGAGAAGAGCTCGAAAAATTTATCGATAAAACCCTGGCGCTCGAGTCGGCTCGAAAAGCCAATTCATTGGGAGTTATCCTGTATCTGGCCGACGAACTGTCAATCGCCAGCCTCGGGCCAGAACATCAGAACCCTGTCGAAATCAATCACTTGCGCGAGATGATGGTGGAGGATCCTCGCGAGGTTCTCGATGATAAGACCGTGTCCGTTGAAACCCACTCGTGGAGACTGTTTCCCTACGCCGGAGCGGCCGCGGGTAATGAATTTGCCACTGCTGTTGCCGTGTCACGCAGACGCAGTGAAACCCTGCGCGTTTTCAGGGAAATCGGTTGTGATAAAAACCTGCCGATCAGAACCTGCGCCCTTAGTGCCCCCCTCTGTGCCATTGCCGCCTTACCCCTGTTTGCTGCGGCGAGGGAGAATGGTTCCATCTCCGTTTTTAACTACGAACGGTTCACCCTGCTCGCCTTTTTCAACAGCCACTGTAACCTGATGATGCTGCGCTTCATGCCGCATGCTAACGGTGCGACCATCCCCACCAATCTCGGCCCCGCCGTCATGGCTACGGCGACCGCCTTTGAATTGGAAAATCCGGAAATAAGCGTATTGTCCATGGTGAACCATGACGTGGAAGGCCTTGTTGTTAGCCTTCAAAGCACCATGACGGCTTCGGATATCATGTTGGTTGAATCTGAGGAAATTCTCAGGAATAAATCACTGCCGTTGGATCTGCCGATCGAGATGCTGGTGGCAACAGAGAGCCTCGACACCGAAGTTTATCCATTGGCTGATAATGCGACCTTCACCGCTTTCCGAGAGGAGTCATGGCATCTGCAGGACTTTCTTGCAGCCGACCAGGATGAACTCGATATGTTCCCCGATCTGGAGGATATGAAGCTTCTGAAGATCAGCAGACTGGCGAAACTCGCGGCCGTGATCTTATTGACCGGTGTGCTTGCCTACGCCGGCTACAGCGTTTCCAGCAAAACGAGCAGTGAGGCATGGAGTTACAAAGCGCAAAAAAAACAAGCATCCGCGATCACCCTGCGCACCGAATTAAAACGTTACGAACACTGGAATAATCTCCTGAAGGACCGTTCCAAGGCATGGGTGAGTATGGAGCTCATTGCCAGACTAAGCCCGCCTGACGGCTCGGTGATACTCAAAGACGTCAAGCACCAGGTCAACCAGCGGCACGATCCGAAGACGAACAAGGTCGGCTTCGACAAGGAATGGACGATCAGCGGATTCAGCAATGACAAGGGACTAGAACACCTCGAAAGCCTGAGTACCCGCGATGGAGTTAAAAAATTGTTCCGCGACGTGGCCATGGCGACCGGGAATGCCGCCTATATACCCGATGTCAGCCAGCGTGATGTTACGGTGAGTCTCAGGCAGCGACCCAATCCCGGTTACAATACAGTTGCCCCCCGCAAACCCGGCGACATGTTTCGGCGCGCATTTACCATGACGATTTCACAAAAATTCAGCGGTCAAGACGAGATGGCAATCGCTGGAGGAAACCCATCAAGCCAACAGAGATGAACGAGTATTATAAAAAATCGGTTGCTGTATTCGGTATGGCGATCCCCATGCTGCTGATGGCGGTCATCGCCGGGGTCGGTTTGTACATGTCGTCGGTGGTAACGGCCGATTACAAGGTGAAGAAGAAGGCCTACGACTTGGCGCAGAAGACGTTGATGGAAACCATGGAGCTGCAGGGCAAGGTCAACGAAAATGCCAGCTATTTGGCGGCCTGGGATCACCTGATGGCTACCGAGACGCGCGGAAGCTTTCTCGAACACTGGAAAACGGCAGAAAAAAAATTCAGTGGCAAGGAGCTTACAAAGTCGTCCCACAACTGGACCAATTACAGCGAGGGTATAGGCCGGGGGGTTTCGCAGCCGGCGAGTCAGGTGAACATGTCCTTTACCGCCACCTTCCGCGCGATGCAGCTTTCCCTGATGGAAATGGAGTCCAAGCTGCCGAACATGCAGTTGGATTCCATTAAAATGACCGCAGATAACAGTGGTAATGCGATTAATTTCAACACTACTTTCACCGTATGGACACTCAAATAATCACCACGATCGCAGTTCTTGCGATGGCTACGCCAGTGAGTTTTGCCGTCGATTTCACCGCGCAGAAGCCAACACAGGTTGAGCCCGAGAAGGCCGGCTTTACGCCACTGAGATCAAAGGATCTGATCGGTGAGGAAAAGCTTGCCTGGATCGCGGAGATGCGAAGCAAGCTGCCGATCGCGAGTCGGGCAATAGGGCCCTTCGGCATGGCACAGGACCCTGATGCCGCCGTGGCAGAGCCGCAGCAGCAAAAGCGGCAGCCGGGTGCCTTTTTGAATGCCATCGCGGCGATCAAGGTCAATGCGGTTATTCCTTCCGATGGCAAGTTCGTCATCGGGGCAAGGGAGTTCATGGCGGGTGATGCCTTCCCCATTATCCGAGGCCAGCGCCAGTTCAATATCGAGATCACGTCGGTAAAATCCGACCACATCACCTTCAAAAATACCGATACCGGTGAATACGTGAAAAGAAATCTCAATACTCTCCCCCAAGGCATGACCAGAAATGCCCGTATTGATTCCGTCCCAGGAGTTGTCGCTGCAAACAAAAAAGACACCGCTCCACTGAATCTCGACCAAGTCGAGGTCAACACCCTACATTAGCACTAACACACACACCCTTACACAATCATGAAAAAATCAATCATCATACTCTTCAGTGGATTGGTAACCTCAATGCTGGCTTTTGGTCAGGGCGATGAGGATACCGTGGTCCGCGTGGTCCCTCCGAATCTAGTCTCAGGCGCTCTGTCAGCTGTGGACGAGGATGCGCCGCAAGATCAGGGGCCTTCCGGCTCCGTGGATCCGGCGGATGCTGCCGTCCTTGTCGTCGCCAACCCTGGTGAGCAAGCGCCCGCGCCGGGTGCGCCTGACGCAGACGGTGCTGCCGGTGCCGGCGGAGTCGCAGCGGACGGAGTGGGCGCTGACGGACAACCGATTGAAGAGGAGGACGGTGGCTTTCTCATCAAGGACGCCAATATCAACGACATCTTCCAGTTGCTCGCGAAACGTGGCGGGAAGCAGTATTTTCACAACAATAAGTTGAGTACGGATGACTACAAGGTGACCGGCCACCTGAACGGTGATGGGAGCCCGCTGACACAGATGGAGGAGCTGGCTTTCCAGTATGGCCTGCGGATGTATGTCAAAGGCAATACCGTTTATGCGATGATGGACGAGCAGTTGGAGAAGCTCCCCGCCAAGGAGTGGACCTATTCGTTGAAATACCTGCGTCCAACCGACATCGAACAAATCAAGGCGCTGATTCAACCGATGCTCACCGCGAGCCGGGGCATCGTCAATTTCGAGCCCAAGACCAATACCATCGTCGTCATCGACACGATGCACCACATCGAGATGGTTGAGAAACTGCTGAAAAAAATCGACAAGCCCAAGGGCCAGATCGTGATCGAGGTGAAAATCCTCCGCATCAACAGCACCGTGGGCAAGTACTCCGGCGTGGATTGGGCATCGTCACTCGGCGCATCCGGAGTATCCATCGACGCCGCTGCGAGTTTGAATGCCCTCTTCGGCCTGCCCGAACCCGTTGCATCGTCGTCGGATACAACAGGGACTTCCGAAGGAGTTTCGTTTGAGAACAGCGATATTGTCCTAAGTCCCTTCCAGTTAAGTGGCGTGTTGAGGGCACTGAACGACGGCAACCTGGTGACCCAGAAATCAAACCCTGTGGTCATCACCGAGGACAATGAAAGGGCAAGTATCTCCCTCATCGACCGTGTGCCGATCATCACCTCAACCACCACCACCGGAACCGGGCCCACCACCCAAACCGATGAAGTGCGGTATACCATCGACAAAGCGGATTCGACGGATCCCGACAAAACGAGGGAGATCGGTGTCACCATGACGATGCGCCCAAGTCTCCTGCCCGATGGCACGATCAGGATGGATATGCGCCCAAGGAATGCCCAGATAGTTGAAAACATCAAGGGCCCGTCAGGCAATGTTTATCCGCGTGTCAGTGAGGCCACAATCCAGTCGATCGCCCGTATTCCCAACGGCTACTCGCTCATCATCGGGGGATTTTATGGAGAGCTTACCAGCAAGGGGAAAAACAAAGTCCCGCTGCTTGGCGATATTCCCATCATCAACTTCTTTTTCAAATCAAAAGAGACCCGCAAGGAGCACTCGAGCCTGGTGTTCGTGGTTACTCCGACATCCTATGACCCGAGCTGTGCAACAAGTAACAACAATACGACGAAACGTCTGCGCAAGGAGATGTCGATCAAGCCCAAGCATGATTGGGTGGAGGATGCCAACCCCGGCCCGGCCCATGAGCCCAACCTGCGCCGCACAATCCGCGGGATGAAGCCAACCCAGGCTCCTTTATACCCGAAACGCTAGTTTCTCAGCCCCTTTTCCTTCCACCTATTGCCCATACGTGAACGCCCAACCCCAACACAACAACGAGGAGCCGCTCTTTCAGGAAAACGATTCTCAGCCTCAGAACAACCTTGCACCGGTAAGGCAAGAGGTGCCGATTGCCCTGGAGCACGCGTTGATCCGGACCCTCGCGATGTTACAGCAGCATAACCTTGCTTCTGCGGAGGACTGTAGCCAGGTGGCGTCGTCCGTGAGGAGAAAATGGGAGAGCGGCAAGGGTTCTGACCCGGTCGACTGTCTCGCCCGCTTACGCGCCGGCGGGGGCGACATGCTGGATGCCAGTGTGGAGATGATTTCCGCGAAGATGGCGCAGTCGCTGCCCTTCGCGCCTACCAGGATTCCCTTTGCCGGCCGGCTGATTCCGCCGACAGGACTGTATGAGAAGCATCCGGATCTTGCGTTGCTTTGCAAGCTGATGCTTGTGCCCATCGCCTATGCCGAGGATCTCGACGTGATTTGTATCGCATCGATCAATCCCTACTTCGCCGATGCGCTTTCCGCCTCCATGGCTGAGATCGTGTACCAACAGACCGGTGTCCGGCCACTTATCGGCATCGTACGCCTTGATTTTGTGAGCTGGGCGAAGATGTGTCAGAAACACTTTAGACAGGGGGTAGAAGCATGATTGAATACGACGGCATACGCTTCAATTCGCTGATCAGTCGGCGCATTATGAAGACGCTGGTGGAGCATGATCCCTCGTTAGCTGATATTGACGGGGGGCAGTTGGAGGCCAAGGTGACCAAATCCGTGTTTATGGCGGCCATTGCCAAGGTGAACAACATGCCGTTTTTCCCCAAGGTGGCGGAATTCTGTGAAAGCTCACTGCTCGAGAAATGCGATCCCTCGGTGTTGACCCGTGGTGGGTTTTCGCCACTTTGCATCGATGAAAATAAAATAATCGTCGCCATTTCCAACCCATGGAATCCCGCCGCCGATGAGTATGTTGCGATGCGGTTTCCCGACTTTGAACTCGTCAAAATCGTCACCCTTACCTCTGAAATCAGTCGTTCGATCGAGGCTGTTTCCAGCAATGCCGGGCCGAGTCGCGACGAGTTGGAGGCCATCGAGGTCGAGGACAGCGACGACAAGATCAGGGACTTTGACGTCACCAAGGATTATGAAGAACCCATGGCGCAGCTTATTGCCACCATCATGGGCAATGCGGTCAAGCAGCGCGCGTCCGACATTCACTTCAAGGTTGAGAAGGAGAGCTTTTATTATGCCTTCCGTGTGGATGGCGACATTGGCAAGAAGACGGAACTGCCGATGAAGCTGAAGGATCGTCTGGATGCCTACCTGCTCAACCTGATGAAGTTGCCCGCTGAGATCCGCAACACCACACCGGGTATCTCGGGTCGATTCACCATTTCCTACTTCAGGCGTCCGATCGATATCCGCTATGAGCGGCACAGGACATACCGTGGTTATCATATCACGATGCGCTTGCTCGATAAGGGGCACCTCGATGTTACGCTGGGAAAAGGGTCGTTGGCGTTTGACGAACCCACCCTGCTGGCCATGGACAAGGTCATGAAAATCCCCGCGGGGATCATTGTGATGAGCGGACCCACCGGATCAGGAAAATCAACCACCCTGAACGCCATCCTGCGTGAGATGAACACGCCGGATGTCAATATTCTGACCCTGGAAAACCCGGTGGAGGACGAGATCCCCGGAGTGACCCACTGTGACCTGAAACACCCCAGCGAGTTCAAGCCGATGATTGCCAGCTTTATGCGGAGCGATCCCGATATTATCCTCATGGGCGAGGTGCGGGATATCGAATCCGCGGAGCTATGTATCGAGGCCGCGGTGACGGGCCACAAGGTGCTGACAACCATTCACACCCCCCGTGCATCACAGATCATCGAGCGTTTTGAGCAGCTCGGCATTGAACGATGGAAAATTGCCCAAACGCTGAAGGCGGCGTGTGCCCAGCGCCTGATTAAAGTACTGTGCCCCTATTGCAAACTCGAACAGCAAGGCATCGGGGAAAAGGAGCGCATGATCTACGGCCTGGACGATTCCTGGGCCACACGCACCGTTTTCAACCACCTGCCCGACGGTTGCCAGGAGTGTCACGGTTCAGGCTACGCTGGCCGGACTGCCATTCTTGAAATCATTCCGATCACGCCTAAAGTCTCCGATATGCTTTCCAAGGGCGAGATTACACCCTACGAGCTCGAATTGAAAATCCAGGAAGAGGGAAAGCTTCCCAATCTGCGTAATAATGGTCTCAAACTTTTGATGGAGGGCAAGACCGATCTCGCCGCCATCGGCAAGATGATTGATATGAGCACGGATGAATGAGATGACGGAAAATGAGTGAATCGACCACCATAGCACGCAAGCCCACACAGAGACTCGCGAAAACGCAACCCAAGGCAAAGCCTGAGTCAACCCTGTTTGCCAAGAAAAACAAGCTCTTCAAGAAGAAGGAGTTGGTGCAGATGTTTCGCTCATTGGCATCGATGTTGCGTGCCCAGATCAACACCGCTGATGCGATCAAGTATTACGCCCATGGGCATCCTAACAAGGATTTGGTGAAGGCCTTGGATCAGATTTACGTGGATGTCAACAAGGGCGTCCCCGTCCATGACGCTTTTAGGAATTCGAAGAAGTTTGATGACATGACGATCGGTCTCATCCAGGCGGGGGGGGATGCCGGTCAGCTCGATACCGCCTTTTCCGAACTTGGCAAACGGATCAAGAGTGACATGTTTTTTCGCAAGAAGATCAGAAAGCTCATCATGATGCCCTGCGTCGTGATCCCCATTCTCATCGGCGCATTCATCACCTCACAGGTGAAGATTGTGCCCCAGGTCGAGAAAATGATGGTCGGCATCGAGCCCAAGGGGCTCGTGAAGCTATCGTTCGAAGTGAGTCACGTGGTACAGAAAATTTGGCCCATGGTTGTTCTCGGGCTACTGGCCATGGCGATTACTGTTTGGAAGTCCGATGCGGTTAAAAATACCATCATGAACCTCGCCATGGCGAAATTTCGTGTCGTCAAAACGATGGTGATGAGTTTGAGGCAGATGACGATTCTCTCAACTATTCGACTACTCTACTCCAACGGGATTAATCTCGCCAAGTCACTGCGGGTATCCGCTAACAGCGTAAAAAGCACCCCGTTTTACGCCGAAATGAACAAGGCGGCCGAAATGTATGAAAAAGCCGGTGTTCCCTTGTCCTCGGCATTTGCCAAATACACTTCGGTCGATCCCCAGGTGGTGCATATGCTTGCCATTGGCGAGAGGTCAGCATCGCTGGACACCCAGTTAGGTATGCTTGCCGAGATGTTTGAGGAAGATGCTGAGCAGCTTATGGATGATTTCAGTCAGTTCATCAGCCTGGTTGTGATGATTATCGCCGTGCTTTTGATTGCCGCCGTGTTTCTGGGAACCTTCATGCCGATTTTCATGATGGGGCCCCAGATGATGCAGGATGCGATCTAACAAGTGTCCAACCCGATATTCTTCCAATGCAACTGACCAAATTCGACCATTGGCTCAAGCAGCGTTTCATTTACGAAACGCATATCTTTACCTTGAGGCTTCCCGAGGAGGGTCTGGGGCGCGGGGTGGAGGTGCAGGAGGTCGAGCAGAACAAGGGCGGGGATTATCGCCACAGGCTCATTATCAAGAATAATAAGCTGGCCGAAAACTTGATCGCCGAGTTGCGCCAAAAGCAGATCATGCATGCCACCCGCATCGTCGAAGGGAAAAATTGGTATAACAAGCATCTCTCCCCAGGCAGAGGGAAAAGCTTCACTTACCAATGGGTCGTGCGCTTTTTCGGATTGGTGATCGCTTGCTTCGGGGCATGGGGGATTTTCCTGCTCACTCAAAACGAAGAACTGGTCAGCACGCTCAAGTCCACATGGGAGGAGCTCAAGGGGGGGCTTTGACAGGGGGGAGCCCCGATTTATTTAAGTTTTTTTTATTTTCAAGCTTGGTTAATGTGCTAAGTTGACACAGGAATGTTGATTAAGACTCACCACCCCCGACGGCACGCTGCTTGCAATCATGGTATGACCTTGATTGAGATTACGGTGGTCATCGTGGTGCTGATGACCCTCGTCGGGATGTCGGTGTATGTGGCGGGCGGCTACAAAGAGTGGAAGCTGGGGTCCGAGGCGTCGCAGAAACTGCGGAAGGTCTACAATGCCCAGCGCACGTATCTGGCCGAGCATCCCACCGAAAGCCCCGGCAGCCTCACGGCGGCCAAGGTGATTCCCTATCTTTCTGACAATGCGTCAAGCTTACCCACGGTGGAGTCCCTGGACGGGGACCAATTGAACATTAAGGTCTCCGTGTCTCCCCCTGTCATCGTTGGTAGTGACGGTTCGGATTATGACCCGTCTGGTGATTCCGACGACGGTATCTGGGATGTGGGAGGATAGCGATAAAAGTGATGAAACCAAAGATGAAGCTGATCCCCAAGATCACAGGCTGCCTGATTTTCTCAGCATGCCTGTTGATGACTGCGGGGGGCGTCCGGGCTGAGGGGCCTCCGGCGCAGTTGCCTGCCGGCTTCCGTTTCATCGGTCATTACCAGCTCAATTCAAAAATCAGGGTGGAGAGCGGTGAGGCCATGTCGGTGGTTATCTCGCCACTGCGTTATCGTGTCTACAGTGACGGCATCGATGTGAGGGTGTATTGCGGCACGAAGGACGAAGAAAGTTACACGAGCTATGCGATTTATCGTTCGGACGGAGTGGGTGTTGTCCAGGCATCCGGGGAAATTGATGTTGTGGCCGGCGTGCAGGGCAGTTGCACCAAGGGGGACATGATCCGGCAGATCAGCGTCACGCGCAACAGCCTGACCATGGTCAAGATGCCGCCACGCTCACACCGGGTTCTGATTACCCGGGCCAAAGCGATTTCTTCCCTGGCCGACGAGCCCTCCGCAAAGCAACCTGCCGCACCCCAAAAAAATTGAATCGATGAAAGTGCCCTTGGAACCTATCCCCACCGAGCAAATCGTGCTTGTGGAAAAGGAGCGGCCCCGTGCCGAGGTCAGGGTGCATGAGCGGGGGCACGCCGCTGGCCGGGACGAGCATGCAGGCCGCGCGTCCGCACGGCTGGAGAGGGCCTATCCCTGGCTTCTCGGGGCGAGCACCTGCCTGTCGGCCATGCTTTGCTGGATGTACGTCACCAAGCCGGTGATCGCGACCGTCAGTGTCGGAAATGACCCGGATGCCTTGGCTTTGGCCGGGCTCACGGAGGACGCTGCCGTGACCCGGGCGGGGAATGCTGATGCCGGACCACGTGCCGGTGACCTGGTCCCTTCGGACACCGATCTTCCTGGAAGCCAGCCGCCGGCACCACAGGCGGCGGGGCAGGCGGCGGGGCAGGCGGGAGGGGGGAGCCCTGAAGCGATTACCCCGCAGCGGCTTGCGGAGGGTGCCGGGGCGGATGCCGCAGCGATGACCTTGGGCTGGGAGGCGACCAACCTCAAGGTGCAACATATTCTCAGTGCCGACGGAGGCAACGGCGCACTGGAAAAGATCGTGATCAATGTGCCCGTGCTCTATGAGACAAGGACGATGCGCTGGACATCCGCGGATATTGTCAAAGCACGTGACGTGCTCTCCCGATTGATGTTGTATGAACGCAATTTGAGCAACTTGCGCCAGGAGGGGCAAGTGTTGCTCAAGGACTGGAACGAGCTTCTCGAGGAGACGGTTCCCGCGCCTTCGCTCCGCGCGGACAGCCCGTCACTGCCTTATAACCACGGCCAGGGTGATCAACGGGGCAGCCTGCCCCGCAGCTCCTCAGCCATCAAAGTAGAACACTGAACTTATCGTTATGAAATCGATCCACTTGATCGCCATGATGGCGCTGGCGGGCAGCGTCCATGCCCAGACTGTGCCGGAGTCAACCGCTCCTGCTGAGGACACGGCATCGCTGCTGCTGATCACCGGTAAAGACGGTCATGGCGCCGAGGTTAAACTGGATTTCGGCGAAGCTGGTGATGCGGGTGATGCCATTGACATGGGTGACGAGCCTGCATTGCAGAAGACCGCCGACGAGGGGATTCAGATCCAGGTGGAAAAAATCACAGGGCAATCCGGAGCCGAAAATGCGCATCATCAGGTGAAGATCTATTCTCCGTGGCCCGCCAAGCCGATCTCACCGGCCCCTGAGGGTTGGAAATTTTCCCCGGCCCCCGCAGGGTTGGCACCATACCGCAAGAAGGTCGTTCTGGGTAACGGGAAAGGCGTGCCTCTCACGATAACCCCCTTTGTGCTGGTGCCCGTGAGTGACGGCCTCAATGTCATCCGTATTGTCGAGCCGGGGTATGACCCCGCGCGTGGATACAACCAGCAGGAAACGGTGGGCACCATCCTGCAAAACTCCACCGCCGAACTTGAGCAAAACGAGAAACAGGCGGCCGTCGCCATCAGGCGTCTGCAGCTTCTCCTTTCATCCTTACCCCATCAAGAATAATGAACACCACCCTGCTTTTCCTGACAGCGATGGCGCTCGGCGTCATGATGGGTATTACGGGTACCCATTTCCAACAGGTCAATGCCATCGTGCGGCAGGCGGAGAGCACCCAAGATTTCGTGCCCTTAAAGGCAAGTCCAGCGCCGGGGGATACTGGGCCTCAACCCCATGAAACCCTGGCGACGAAGGAGGTTCAGGCTGTTTCTCTTGCTGCCAGCGGTGATGTCGGAATGGACGGCGGCGTCCGCCGTATGGATCCGCTGCTGGAAATCCTCGCTGAAATGCGGGGCGAGCAAAAAAGAATGCGCCAACAGCTTGCCGAAACCAACCGTGACCTTGCCGAAGCCAATTTCCGGCTCGATACGCACAGTGATTCATTCAAACCGATGACCACCGATGTCGAGCGTGCCCGCACCCTTGACAGTGCGCCTGCGATGGAAGGCGGTGGTGTGGGCTCCGGTCATCTGCTGCTTCCTCCCAAGCCCTGAGCAACCCTCAGGGCGATCACGCTACCGCCTTGTCGCGAAAGTTTGTGGGCTAATAGAATGCTGGGGCCATGACCAGGCCATGGAAAGGCTGAGGCCATGACCAGGCATGGAAAGGCTGAGGCCATGACCAGGCCATGGAAAGGGCTTGATTCCATCATCCAATCCTCCAAGCTCCCAGCTCAAATCCTCCGTTCGCATCTTTCAGGGTCAAAAACAAAGTGGCAGCCCAAGCAAAATCCCATGCAAAAATTCCTCACTCCTCTCGTCGTCGCAGCCAGCCTGTTGCAGGTGCACGCCGCCGATTCCACCGCTCTCCCCGGCGCAAGGAATAAGAAGCCGAACATCCTTCTGCTCTTCGCTGATGACCTCGGTCGCTATGCTTCGGCCTACGCCGACCCGAAAAACCCTTCGCCCAACGACATCATTGCCACCCCCGCCTTCGACCGGGTCGCCCGTGAGGGCGCGCTGTTCCAGAATGCTTTTGTCTCGGTGCCCTCCTGCACCCCGTCGCGTGCCGCCCTGAATACCGGGCGCCATTTCTTCCGCAACGCATCGCATTCCCAACTGCACTACCCGTGGCAGAAAGGGGTGCCCGACCCATTCGACAAGATCAAGGGCATGCCCGTCACCCTGCAGGACGGCGGCTACCACATCGGCCTGACCTACAAACTCCACATGCGCGCCAGCATCATCGGCGGCAAACAAAACATCTATGACAAGGCGGGCAGCAAGCTGAACCAGTATTCGCAGTTTGTTAGCAATGCGAAGGATAAAGCCGCCGCGAAGGCAATGATCCTTGAGCAGGTCCGTGGGAATTTCCGCGACTTCCTCGCCAAGCGCCAACCCGGCCAGCCGTTTTTCTATTCGTTCAACCCGACCAATACCCACCGCAAGTGGACCCGCGGGTCGGGTAAGGCGCTCTGGGGGCTCAATCCCGATGACCTGAAGGGGAAGCTGCCCCCCGTCCTGCCCGACAACGACGTGATCCGCGAGGACATGGCCGATTACCTTGGTGAGGCGATGGCTTTTGACGCTGCCTGCGATGTCCTTCTCAAGGAGGTTGAAAAGATGGGTGAACTCGACAACACGATCGTGGCCATTTCCGGTGACCACGGTGCCCCGGGATTCCCGCGCGGCAAGTGCAACATGCACGATTTCGGCTCGCGTGTCCTGCTCGCGATCCGCTGGCCGAAACACATCGCCGCCGGTCGCGATGTCAGCACGCCGGTCTCACTCATCGACCTCGCCCCGACCTTTCTCGCCGCCGCCGGACTTAAGTCCCCCGACGACCCGGACGGCCAGGACCTGCTCCCGGCCCTCGCGCCCGGCGCCGATGATTCAAAACTGCGCCCGTGGGTGCTGATCGGCCGCGAGGTGCATGCGCATACCGCCCGCCAAGGCAATCTGCCCTATCCGGTGCGCGCGATCCGTACCGCGCATCACCTTTACGTGATCAATTTCAAACCGGACCGCTGGCCGTCCGGAAACCCACGCACCCTCACGGCCGGTATCACGCCGCCATTCGACGAACTTGCCAACAGAACCTATGCCGCCTTCCCCGACATCGACGCCTCACCAACCAAGGCGTGGATGGTCGAGCACCGCAACGAGGACAGCATGGCCGGCTTCCTCCAATACGCGTGGGGGAAACGTCCCGCCGAAGAACTCTACGACTTGCACAAGGACCCGTTCCAGATGAAGAACCTCGCCGGCAACCCGGAGTATGAAACCGTGCGGAAAAAACTCCGCGGAGAACTCATGACCGAGCTCAAGGAAAACAAGGACCCGCGCCTCGCCAATGACGCCTTCGACCGCACCCCGTATATCTCCCAGCGAAAGGATGAAACACGAGGGGCGAAAAAGGGCACCAAGTGACCCTTCTTGACGCCGTGCGACCCTTGGGAAGGATCACTTCAATCGTCCCCCCCCCCCCTGGCGCCACTTGCGTGGTGCGTATGCGGTCGATTGTTTGCGGTTCCGGCTTGAAAATAGGCACGGGAGCCACTACGATCCCGACGTCCGCGGGCCTATCATCCAGCTAGGCGGGCTCTGGCATTAATTCGACGCGAGCCATCAAAAGTATGAGGTCCCAGAACGTGGGGTATCGGCTGCATGGGCGTTTCGGTCCTGGATGTTTAAAAAGACACACTCATGAAAAAGATACTGGCAGCGATTTCCATTCCGTTATTTTTACTGACTCCCCTGGCATGCGGGAAGCCGCTTGAGATGATGCGGCCCGAGCAGGTTGCAATCGGAGGATATCTTGGGAACCGCATGGATTCCTGCTATCAGAACTGGGTTAAAAAGCTGGATCCTGATTATCTGGTCGAGCCTTTCAGGAAACAAAATGAAACCAAGGGGTGGCAGACGGAATTCTGGGGTAAATGGATGCTTGGTGCTGTGCCAGGCGCCTGCTATGCGCGGGACGAGGCCATGAAGGCCAGAATCGCAGCATCAGTCAAGAGTCTGATCGCAACCCAGAGCCCGGATGGATATATCGGCAATTACACAAAACAGGCCCGGACAACTGGCCCCTGGGATATTTGGGGCCGCAAGTACACCATGCTCGGGTTGTTGCGGTATTATGACATGTCCGGTGATGCCGATGCGCTCAATGCCGCGCGTCGCGTGGCCGACCACCTGATGACCGAAGTCGGACCGGGGCTGAAAGATATCTATCGTGTGGGAAACTTTCGTGGCATGGCCAGTTCATCCGTTCTTGAGCCGATTGTTTTGCTTTACAGCCGAACCCATGACAAACGATACCTCGACTTTGCCAACTACATCGTGTCCCAATGGGCAATGCCGGGCGGGCCGGACCTGGTCGGGAAAGCACTTGACGGTGTCCATGTGGGCGAACGTTTTGACCATCCCGCATCATGGTGGTCATTCGAGAACGGAATGAAAGCCTATGAAATGATGTCCTGTTACCAGGGGTTGACGGAGTTGTATCGTGTTGGTGGCAACCCAGACCATCTCAAGGCCTGCCAAATGACGATTGATGATGTCCATGCGACGGAAATCAACATTGCCGGTTCCGGCTCGGCTTTTGAGTGCTGGTATCATGGACGTGACAAGCAACAAATTCCGGCCTATCACACGATGGAGACATGTGTCACGACTACCTGGATTAAGTACTGCCAGACAATGCTGGCCCTGACAGGTCAGTCGAAATACGCCGACTGGATGGAGGTGTCTGTCTATAATTCTTTGTTAGGTGCGTTGAAGGCAGACGGCACCGATTTCGCGAAATATTCCCCGCTTCAGGGGAGTCGGTTCCGCGGCGATGGACAGTGCGGAATGACGTTACACTGCTGCTCGGCGAATGGCCCCCGTGGGCTTGCCGCGGTCCCTGAATCTATTGTAATGCGTGGTAAGAATGCATTGTTTGTCAATCTCTACGCGCAATCAACAGTCAAAACAACAATCCCCGCGAGCAAGCAGGAAATTACACTGGTGCAGAAGACTTCCTACCCGCAAACGGGGCAGGTTGAAATGACCGTGTCGATCGAGGCGGATCGCCGGTTTGCGCTCAATTTGAGAATTCCGGACTGGAGCAGACTAACAAAAATCAAAGTGAACGGCGACCTGGTTGATGATGTCAAGTGCGGCACCTATAAAGAGCTCGACCGGCTATGGAGAGACGGTGACCGGATAGAAATCGATTTTGATTTCCGGGGGCGTGTTATAAAACAGAATCAACACGCTGCATTATTGCGCGGACCGATCGTCTTTGCCCGCGATGTGCGTTTCAACGACAAATTGATTGAGCGTGTTGGAGATTTTGCCGGTATCACAAAGGGGTATATTGCACTCAAGCCAGTCTCAACAAAGCCCGACGGTGTCTGGATGGCGGTTGCCGCGGACATGATCCTCGGAATGACCCCCAAATGGGAAGGCGCCAAGGCCATCCCGGTTTCCTTTTGCGATTTTGCTTCGGCGGGCAATACCTGGGACGTGTCGTCTTATTATCGTGTGTGGCTGCGACAGGTCCTGAATGCGAGAAATGCGCGATAGGGCGAATGTCCGGGTCAGGGCGGCCGGCGCTCATTGGTTTTCTGCAAACCGGAGAATGCGGCAGGTGTGGCCTTCGCTCGCGGGGGTATTCTCCGCGGCGACACGCACTGTGAGCAGGTGTTTTCCGGGCTGAACGCCTGGGCTTGGATGATGATGCCTTCCATAGCGCGGGTCATTTTCACAGGGCTCCGGCAAACATGCCACGGCAAACATGCCAGGCATTTTGGTTCATTCTTTCACGCCCTATCGCGGTCAAAAAATAGAGTGTCATTTCAGGAGAAATTACTTTAAACCTCAAAACGTCACAGACAAAATGACCACGCACGAACGTATTCACGGAGAATGCCGCCGCCACGTCAGGTTTTCACCATCATCCCATCGCCATCCACATGCTCATGAAAGTTAAGTATCTGCTCGCCGCCGCACTTCTCGTCTCCACCGCCCAGGCGGTCGAAGTCGCCGAAAAATCGAACCTCGTCACCATTGGGAATCAAGCTTTCCGCCTTGCCTACAACCTGGAGTCAGGCACCTACTCCGGCACCGATATGGGCTCTGGGGTCACCGTCTTTTCCGGTGCGAAATTCACTGTTGATGAATCCGGGTGGCTCCAGCCTGAAAATGCCACGCGCCAGTGGAATGTCACTGAGCTCGACGACGAGTTCGGCAAGGGACGCAAGCTTACCATCGTCGAGAAACCCAATGCCGGATATCGCCTGACCAAGGCGCTACACATCTCCGTCTATGACAACCTCCCGTACGCCATTCTCGGGTTTTCCGTCATCAACCACCAGCCGCTCCTTGCCCGCGTCGCCAGAATCGGAATCATCGACAAGGCAAAATTCCTGCCGGGGAAAAAACTCACCACCCCCCAGGTCCTCCGCGGCGGTGCCGGCGCCGAAAGAAACCGCGTCGAAAATCAACTCGAAATTGACGCCCACAACAACCTGCTCGTCACCGGCAAAATCGACGGGAAACGCCACTCGCTTGTTGTCGGCGGACTGAAATACCGCGACTTCCTCCGCCGCATCCGGCTCGACGAAAGAAAGCGGGGGATGCTCACCGTCACCATCGAGGATCCGCAGGGGAAACGGATTGCACCCGGTGCCACCTATGATGGCGTCGATACCGTCTTTCTCGATTTCTCCACCACCGACCCATTTGCCTCACTCGAGCGCTACGGCCTGGCCATGCGCACCGCGAACAAGGCCAACCCGCACCCCTACGACTATCCCACCCTCTGCGGATGGCTCGTCTCCAGCGCATACGGCGAGGGCCGCCACATCAACGATTCGAAGGAACTCGTCGGCCAGATGGAACTCGCCAAGAAATCCGGCATCCTCAATTACACCCCGGTCGCCATCCGTCTTGAACCCGATTACTACTGCAGCCAAAACTACGGCAATACCCAGCAAGGCTGGTGGGATGACGCGCACTGGGCAAAATACAAATCGCTCGTGCCTCCATACGAAACCTTTGGCAAGTTCTGTGGCAAAATCCACGAACTCGGCGGCATCCCGTTTACCTACATCCAGACGAACATGCCGTCCAACGACTTCGCCATCGCCCACCCCGAGTGGATGCTTAACAACGACATCTCACGGATTCACGCTGAACACCGGCACCACATGCCTTACGTGAAATTCGACTTCACCGACCCCGGCTTCCAAGCCCACACCCTCGCCATGTGGAAACGGCTCCGCAAGCAAGGGCTGGAGGGTATCAAGTTCGATTACCCGGAATCCGGCTGGTGCATTGAGGGCGGATTTGAAGACAAATCCCACACCACCACCACCGCCTACCGGAAAATCTTCGAGCTCTGCCGCGAGGGACTCGGCAAGGACGCCTACATCCACGAGCGCAACCTCGGTGAATACGGCACACCCTGCCTCGATGTCACCGCCGGGATCGTCGACCTCCAGCGCGTCTGGGCCGACTCGTCCCACTTCGAACCCGAAATGGCATCCCGCATGGGCCTGCGCTGGTATAAAAACCGCAGCGTCTTCGGCTACTACCCCGACGGCAAGTCGTTCAAAAAAATGGACGCCGACGCGCGCCGCACCATGCTCGGACTGGTCGGGCTGGTCTCCGGCCGGCTCGAGCTCGGCACCTCCTTTGGCAGCATGAAGCCGGAGGAACAACACGACCTCACCCGTCTCTACCCTGTGCTCAAGGGGACCCAGTCGTTCCGCCCCGTCGATATGCTCGTTGAGGGCCGCGAGGACCCGTCGGTTTATGTTTACAAGATCAATCCCGACTGGTCCCAGGTCATCCTCTGCAACAACCATGACCGCCAACACTCGGTCACCGCCCCCATCTCCGGCAACCAGGCGGACACCGGCTCACTTGGCCACGATGCGGACGCCAGCTATTACCTCTACGATTTCTGGAACGACGAGTTTCTTGGCGAGTGGCAGGGTAGCCAGGCGATCACCCGCCCCCTCAAGCCGCACCAGGCGCTCACCTATTCCCTCCACCGGAAAAAAGATCACCCGCAGTTTCTCTCGACCAACCGCCACATCATGCAGGGCCACCTCGATCTCGACGAGGTGAAGTGGGATCCAAAAACCATGACCTACTCCGGTATCGCCAAGGTCGTCGGCGGTGAACCCTTTGTCGTCACCTTGGCCAACAATAAATACCTCCCCGCTGGTGCCAATGCCTCCACGGGCAACGTGAGCATCACCAGCACCGATAAGGGCATTTCACGACTCACCCTCACCAGCGACAAGAATGCCGACGTCAAGTGGACGGTGAGCTGGAAGAACGACGCCGCAAAGTAAGCAAGCTTGAGGCTTGCCTGCCCGGAGACGGCAGCCGTCATTGGCTCCGTCAGCGGATCCGATTGTATCCTTCGATCAGGAACGCCGGTCACGATCAATCACAACGCAACAAGGGTGGAGGTGAAAGAGCTTGGGAAAAATTGCGTATCCTTCCCACACGGCCAGGTAGACAATACCAAGTCGTGCCCCGTTGAATACCAAGTCGTGCCCTGTGCCGCTGGAAGCACACCATGAGGCACTCCCACATGCCCCCTGTCCCGCCATCGCCGTGGAAGCGCTTTGTCAGGAAGCACCAAACCATTTAAACAACAAAACCAACAGTTATGAAACCCACGCATAATACCACAACCCGTCGCGGCTTCCTCGCCAAAACAGGTCTCGCCGCCGCCGCTCTGTCCATGCCCCACGCGGCCCACGGACAGGGTGCAGCAGGCACCAAACTTCGCATCGGAATCATTGGTTGTGGTGGTCGCTCTAACAACGTCGGGGAGATGGCTCTCGAGGACGGCCGTTTCGAGATCGTGGCACTCGCGGATTACTTTCAGGACGCAGTGGACAAGCAGGGCGAGAAATTCAAGGTGCCCGCCCACCGGCGTTACACCGGGCTCAACTGTTTTCAGAAACTGATCGACGCCGGCGAGATCGATATTGTCGCCGTGCTCTCGCCACCCTACTTCCACCCGGAGCAGGTGGAAGCCGCGGTCGAGGCCGGTCTGCACGTGTGGCTGGCCAAACCAATCGCGGTCGACGCCCCGGGCGTGGCCCGCATCGAGGCCGCCGCCCGCAAGGCGACCGCCAACAAGAGATGTTTTCTCGTCGACTTCCAGACCCGTGCGCTCGGCCACTACAACGAGGCCGCCCGGCGCGTCGCCGCAGGGGACCTCGGAAAACTCGGCTACGGCGAGATCGAGGGGACGTGCCTCGCATTCAAACTGAGAACCCCGCACGGCGACACCGAGTCGAAACTGAAAAATTGGCTCCAGTGGCGCGATCTGTGCGGTGAGGCAATCATCGAATTCAGCATCCATGCCATCGACCTCGCCAGCCTCATGATCGGGCGCAACCCGATTTCAGCCACCGGCTTCTGCGGTCGCAAACTCGTCGACGAAATGCCCGAACCCACCCCCGGCGATGTCCGGGACCACTGGGTGGCCACCTACGATTACGGCGACGGGGTGAAAGTCGGTTTCCGCTGTAAACGTTTCGATGGGCACGGGTCGTTGAACCACGGCGGGATCTATGTGAACCTCCACGGCTCCCACGGAAGCCTCAACGCCGACTACAAAGGCCAGGTCCTGATCCGGGGTGAGAAATCCTTTAACGGTGACCGGTTCATGAACGAGAAAATCCGCGGGATCTACAACATCGGCATCACCAATAACTGGAAGACGTTCCACGACAATATCACCCAGGGAAACTTCGCCCAGGAAACCGTGGCCCCGAGCGCACAAAGCCACTACCTCGCCCTGCTCGCCCGCGAGGCCTGCTATCAACAGGGGGAAACCGTTACCTGGGACCAGATCATCAACGACAAGACACGGCTCAAATTCGACACAACCGGATTGAAAAACTAACGGACATGCGGTTTGTGCCAGGCGACGGTCCCTGGTGTCACGGAGGATAATACAAGGGCAAGCCCCCTGCTCACGGGACGACTCCGTTGGAACATCGCACACCCGCGGGCCTCAACCCAGGAGGTCGGTGCAAAAATTCACGCTATGACTAATACCAGACCGAAATCATCCATCAAAGCCGCCACAGTCATGCTGTCGCTGGTGCTGTCCTCCATGGTTATCAACGGCGTGTTGAGCCA
The DNA here is from genome assembly GCA_041548785.1 of Oceaniferula sp. Classification (GTDB taxonomy): domain Bacteria; phylum Verrucomicrobiota; class Verrucomicrobiia; order Verrucomicrobiales; family Akkermansiaceae; genus Oceaniferula. The sequence continues at coordinate 6,217 of JBFERY010000034.1, read as the reverse complement.
TACATAATGGAATTTTGTATTTAGGGGGTTGGGTGAGGGGGCTTTTTAGGCTATGGCTTTGGTCGTGAAAGCGATTACAACATTCCTCCTTCTCGCTCTCGCCCTGTGTTCTCGGGCAGACGTATCATTGCCCAGCATTATTTCCGATCACATGATCCTGCAGAGCGGGGTCGAGGTCACCCTCTGGGGGACGGCGGACAAGGGGGAGCAGGTCACTGTCGAGTTTGCCGGGCAACGGCAGAAAACCACCACCGATGCCGAGGGAAACTGGCATGCGCAACTCGCGCCGCTGAAAGCATCGTCAAAAGCTCAGCAACTGACCGTCGCCGGCAAGAACACAATTGTCATTGATGACGTTCTTGTCGGAGAAGCCTGGCTGGCGTCCGGCCAGTCGAACATGGGGACCGGGATGAGGCAGAGCCCTGGGGATGAGCGCGCGGTTTATCAGGCGCAGAAGGACAACAACCGGGTGCGAGCCTTTGTGAACGACCGCTGGATCCTTTGCTCCGAGCAGGTGATGAGCTCGTCCGCCGTCGCATTTTTCTTCTCCCTGAAACTCGAACAGGAACTAGACGTGCCGGTTGGCTACATCATCATCGCCCAAAACGGGTCACGGATCGAGCCGTTCATCCCGGCAAAGGAGCACAAGGCTGCCGGAATCGAGCGTAAGGGCTCTCATATTCACAACGCCCGCGTCGTCCCGGTCACCCCGTATGCGATCAAGGGGGTGATTTGGTATCAAGGGGAATCCAATCGTGGATCGAAGGATTATTTTGAATCGATCAAAGCCCTCAGCGATGGTTGGTCCAGGGAGTTTCGTCGGCCTGCCATCCCGTTGCATATGGTCCAGGTTGCCCCCTTTGATTACTCGCGCAAAGGTATCCCGAGTTCACTCCTCTGCGAGACCATCTGGGCCGCCCAGTACCGTGCGGCCAAAGAGGTGCCGGGCGTCAGCGTGATTCCGATCCACGATACCAACATCAACGTCAAAAAAATCCACCCGCGGCACAAGCAACCGGTGGGGGAACGGCTCGCCGCGATGGCTCTGAAGCATCAATACGGAAAAGACGTCGTCACCTCCGGCCCGGTCTGCTCCGGGGCGACCCTTCATAAGAACAAGGTGCTGGTCAGCTTCTCCGGGGTCGACCAGGGCCTGACGACCAAGGACGGTCAGCCCCCGACTTGTTTCGAGCTTTCCGCCGACGGTAAGGAATTTCTCCCCGCAACCGCCACGCTCGAGGGGAAACAAGTCGCGGTCCACTCGGACAACCTGCCGGCACCCAAGTTTGTCCGGATGGGTTGGTTTGATACCGCGATCCCCAACCTGCGCGACAAGAACGGCTGGCCTGTGCCCGTTTTTCCGGCACAGGAGGTCAAATGATTTCTTCAGAAAACCAGCCCATGAAAACATCATCTCTACTCATCAGCCTTGTTGCGACGGCCCTTGCGATCGCACCGGCCCTTTCCTCCGACGGTCTGTATCCGCCGAAGGAAAAACGGAAACCTTCTCCGGGTAATACCACTTATTATATCGACCCGGTTAAAGGGGACGACAGCGAGTCCGGGCTGAAGCCGAATCTCGCCTGGCGCAGCTTTGGTGGGGTCAACCAGTTGTTGTTGGCTCCTGGCGACAAGGTGAAAATTATCTCGCCCGGGTCGTTTGACCAGAGCTTGATGGTGATGGGCGCCGGAACGGCCGAGGCACCCGTGGAGGTCAGCTTCGCGCCGGGACGGTACGATTTTCACACCAAGAACCTGTGTCGGCGGAAATTCAACATTTCGAATACCAATGCCTCACCGGAGGCCGACAAGTTGATCGCCATTTTCCTCAAGGATGCAAAACATATCAACGTCACGGGGCCGGAAGCTGAGATCATTTGTCGTGGCAAGATGATGGAGGTCTGCGTTGATCATTGCGAAAACGTGACGGTCTCCGGATTAAGCTTCGATTACCAGCACCCGACGGTCACTGAGTATCTGGTGGTCGCAGCGGCTGATGGATATGTCGATCTCCAAGTTCATAAGGACTCCCGCTACTCGATTGATGGCGGAAAACTGACGTGGGAAGGCGAGGGGTGGAGCTTTCAAGGTGGGCTTGGGCAGGAACTGAATCTGGAAACCAATGAGGTGCGCCGTCGGCGTGACCCCCTCAACGGTCTGACGATCAAAGAGCTCAAGCCGATGCTGCTTCGCGCTAGCGGCAAGCACAAGATGAAGGCAGGCCATATCTATCAGATCCGCGATCCGTTCCGCGATTACGCAGCCGTGTTCACCCGGCGCAGCAAGGACATCATCTGGAAAGATGTCCACTTCCGGTTTTTGCATGGCATGGGCTTGGTGAATCAGTTTTCTGAAAACCTGACATTTGACGGGGTGAAAATCGCGCCGGACCCGGCGAGTGGCAGGACGACAGCGGCCTGGGCCGACGGCATCCAGGTCTCCGGATGCAAAGGCAAACTCCTCGTGAAAGACTGTGTTTTTTCAGGCGCCCATGACGATGCGATCAACATCCACGGGACGCACCTTCGGGTGACGGAAAAGGTGTCCGATCACCAGATCAAAGTGAGCTTCATCCACAGACAGACCTACGGGTTTTTGGCTTTTAATCCGGGCGACGACATCGAGTTCATCAGGTGGGACTCGCTCAAACCCTACAGTGCGAACAAGGTGAAGGATGCCAAGCTGCTGAACCCGAATGAAATCCTGATCACACTGGAAAAACCTTTCCCTGCGGATTTCAAGGAAAACGACGTGTTGGAAAATGTCACCTGGACACCCGAGGTGGAAATCCGTGGCTGCACGATTTCACGTATTCCGACACGTGGATTCCTGATCACAACACGGCGCAAGGTGCTGGTTGAGGACAACACCTTCAATGTCACCCACATGAGCGCCATCCTGCTCGAGGACGATGCCAGGGGGTGGTTCGAGTCCGGCTGCGTACGCGATATGACCATCCGCAATAACAAATTCATCCGCTGCGCCGAACCCGTGATCAACATCAACCCACAGAATGCTGTTCCCAATAAGGCGGTGCACCAGAATATCAAGATCGAAGGGAATCACTTCGTGCTGCGCGGCAGTATAAGCGTCAAAGGCCAAAGCACCACCGGCCTGTCCATCACCGGCAACACCATCTATTCGGAGCCGGTCGGCAATGACGCCACGGCCATCAAGATCATCGACTGTGAGGATGTTAAGATCGGCGGGAACCGCTACCTGCCGCTGCCGAAAGCAACGAAGGAGTAGTGCCATCTAATCCGCGAGCTCCAGCGAGAGGGGCTATGAATAGCCCGGGTTGCGGAGGATTCGCGCCCTTCCGGCGGGCAAGCGCTGAATCCAGCCCCGGCACGGCCATGGGAGCGCCACCAATCGCCCCCCGGCCTTCGGCGCTGACCGCGCCTTTTATTTTACTTGATGAACTCGGAAAGCAGATACAGGGTGCAAGGGATGAGCAACAAGACTTACCGGGTGAATCGTCATGGCAGCAGGAGGTTTTCCTTTCTGGGAACGATGGCAATGATGGCGTTAGCATTGACAACGGGCACGCCTGACGCGATCGCCGAATCGGCGCTTCAGGCGGCCGCCGCCGTCGCGCCGGCATCCGGGCTCGATGCGGCTCCCGCAACCGAGGCGGCACCGAAAGCCAAGCCAGCAGCCGAGCCAGCAGCCAAGCCAGCACCGAAAGCCGAGCCAGCCTCCGGGCTGGAGGCCGCGCTCGAGAAGCTGAAATTACCCGGTGTCAAAATCAATCTCAAAGAGCGCTGTGTCGATGTCGACGGCTCCATCTGCCTCGACCAGGGGGCACTCGAGCTGATCGCCTGTACGAAGAACAGCAAGGAGCACGAGTCGATTGTCACAATCGATGCCAAGGCAAAACACATTCATGCCGCCCTCCTGTTGCTGGGGGCCAAGCCGGGGAATCCCGCGATGCAAAAGCCGGTGGATAAAGAGAGAACGCGCTGGATCCACATCCCCCCGCAGGGTGGTCCGGTGGACGTCTTTCTGGTGTTCAAGGACAAGGCCGGCAAGATGGTCGAACGCCCGATCAACGATTTCATCGAGGCATACGAGGACGCCCATGGCGGAGGGGGGGGAGCCCCTGGCGGAGGGGAGGAAACCCCTGGCGAAGGGGAAAATGCCAAGTTCCCGACCCATACCTTGGTTTTTGCGGGGTCGATTCTGCACGGTAAGGAGAAGGGGCCACGTAAGTATCTGGCGGATCAGAGTGGCAACGTGATCTCGCTCGCGACCTTCGGCGATGAGTTGCTCTGCTTGCCGGGAATATATGCCCATGCTGCCGGCGCACTGGAATGGCAGATCAATCCCACCCACCTTCCCGAGGTCGACTCCAAGGTGATCCTTCGCCTGCGTCCGCAGACCTCACCCAAGCCGGATGCCGGCGCGGCGCCTGCGAAATAGGAGGGCGCGGGCACTGCTGCCGACCGTTTCTCTTAGTTGCCGCTGCGCGCGCGAACCTTCTTCATGGGGCGAGCGGGAGACGAGCAGGTGATGCGTGGGTTGTTCCGACAGTGGCTATACCAATGTTCAAATGGTATTAGTCCGGAGGCAGCGAACCTCGTCCATCGAGCGATGACCCCCGGCCAGGGTGGAGTGGCGGTAGAATCCCTCCGTCCGCTGGCAGGCTGCGGGTAGCGGGGAGCTTGGGCGCTTTGTAGTGCTTCGGGATGAAAAAGACGTAGCGGCGCGCATCGAGGTGCCGGTCCCATGCCAGGGCACGGTCGGCACCGGTGGGCATTTGACGAAGATCTTTTTCCCTGACTTCAGCGACAGGGACACGGCGGGGGATCAGGTTTGCCACGGAGCGAACCGATTTTTGGGCAAGTCCCGCGGCATCAAAATTCCCGCAGGATACAAGGAGTGAGCTGGAGATAAGGGTGAGGCTCAGGGGGGCGATCCTTTTCAATAAGGACAGTTGTTGATTAGAGTCTCTCATAAACAAACCATAGCATTTTTTGAACCTGATGGACATTCACGAATGTGTGACAACGTGATGATATTGGCGTTGAGAGGGTTTCGACCCACTAGTTTGTATGCATTGATATTCAAATGTCTCTGAGGAAAATGCCACAATCCATCCGCTTGGGGGACGACATGGCTTGTGGCGCCCGCTCCCTTACCACCCGAGGCATTGCACGGTCTGCCCGTTGTGGTGCCACGCGTGGGCGCTGTGGATGAGTTGTTGGACGTAAGCGATGGCATTGCCGACGGCCTTTTCGAGCGGCTGGTCGAGCGCGACACCTGCCGCGATGGCGGCGGAGAGCGTGCATCCAGTGCCGTGGATCCCGTCGGGGATATCAGCCATGGGGTGGCGGAAGTGGTGGGCATGTCCATCGTGCCAGAGGACGTCGAGACGGTCGTCATTGCCCGGCAGGTGGCCACCCTTGAGCAGGCAGGAGGTGTGATGCTGTTCGGCGATGTCCCGGGCGGCGGCCTCGAGATCCTGCTTGGTCGCGATCTCGCGGTTCAGGATGCAGGAGGCTTCCGACATGTTAGGCGTGACCACGGTGGCCAGCGGGAGCAGGCGGGCGCAGAGGATGCCGGTTGTGTCTTCACCAATCAGGGTGGCTCCGGTAGAGGCGATCATTACGGGGTCGACCACCAGCGGGAGTTCCCGGTTCTCGAGGATTTCAGCGACGGCGATGATGCACATGCGCGATGGCAGGAGTCCGGTCTTAACGGCGCCTAGCGGATAGCTTTCTAACAATACATTGAGCTGGTCCTGGAGCAGTGGCATGCCGACGGGTTCGATCTGCCTGACTTCATGCGGGGTTTCGGCAACGATGCTGGTGACCGCGCTGAGGCCGTGGACGCCGAAGTGCTGGAAGGTTTTCAAATCAGCCTGAAGGCCTGCGCCGCCGGAGCAGTCCGATCCGGCGATGGTCATGGCGATGGGGGGAGGGGAGGGCATTGCTAGGGTTTTTGCTTGTGTGGTAAGAATAGTGCCGTTTTGAGTAATTGCCTACTGTTTTTCGGCGGCACTTTCGCCCTTGCTGCGGGCGTTTGGCACAGTCGTGTTGTATCCTGCCGATGGTTTCCTGTTTGGCTGGCCGGGGCATTGCCCTTGCCTCGATAGCCCCGGGTTCTGCGGCTTTTTTGCGAGGATGGTTTCGTCCTGAGGCAAGCGAGGTGAGGCATTCGGCGCTTGTTGCCAGCGGGTGGTGCCATCGCGCCCCCCCCCCCCCCCCCCCCCCCC
>JBFERY010000033.1:0-27373 GCA_041548785.1 Oceaniferula sp. | reverse complement strand
ATGAATTCGACCGCGCCATCGGCGAACTCGAGGACATCGCCCGCAAAGAACAAAACCTGAACGACGAAAACCAACGCCTCGATAACAAGAAGGACAAAAACCTGCAAAGCGAAGCCGGCAAGAAGAAACTCCAGGCCCAACAGGACGCCGAACGGGATAACAAGGAACGGATGCAGGAGCTGACCCAAAAAATGGAGAAGCTCTTCAAGGACGCAGTCCGCAACGGCGAAATCGACAAAAAAGCCCTGCAGAAAATGTCGAAAGCCCTGCAAGCCATGAAGGAACTCTCCAATACCGACCTGCCCAAGGTCGAACAGAAACTTCAGGACGCCCAAAGCCAGCGCAATACCCCCAAAAAATCAGAGCAGGACCTCAAGGACGCCATCGAGGCACAGAAAAAGGCCATCGAGAAAATGAAACAGGCGCTCAAGGACGCCAACGAAGCCAACCAGAACTTCGAGGCCAGCACTTTTGTCAACCGCCTCAAACGCGCCGCCAGCGAGGAAGAGGGCATCGCATCCTCCTTCATCGGCATGATCGACAAAGTCATCGGTAGCGAGTTCGCAGAACTCGACCCCGTCGAACAACGCGCCGTCAAGCAGTCCTACGACCAACAACGCCAAACCGCAGCAGACGTCCGTTGGATCCAGGAGGACCTCGCCCATTACCACGCCCGCACCCAGAAAGAGGAACACAAAAAACTCGTCGACGATATGCGCGCGTCACAAATCAACGAGGCACTGGAGGAGCTCTCTTTCCACGTCTCCGGCAATGTCTCATTCACCACCATCGCCCAGTCCAAAAAATGGGCCGACCAACTGAAAAAATGGGCCAAGCAACTCGAAGGAGACAACAAGAAATCCGGCGGCGGCGGCGGTGGCGGCGGCGGCGGTGGCGGCGGGTCACAGGAAGACCAGGATTTTGAATTCATGCTCAAAGTCATGCGCATGATCCAAAAAGAACAGGATATCCGCGCCCGCACACGCGCTCTCGAAGACCTCCGCCGAACCCTCAAACCCCAAACCTCCGTCACCAAACCCTAACCTCTGCCCCCGATCAAATCATGAAGCATCATATCACATCCCTTCTGATCAGCACACTCGCCATCCCCACCATGCTGGCAAACCCGGCCGACGAAAAAGCCAAGAGGACACTGACCCAACAAGAAATCGCCATAGGCATCGAAAAACACGGCACCGGTGCCACCCGACTCTCCAACGAACAAGACGAACTCTCCGCAGACGTCCAAGACCTCATTGACGAACAAACGGATCCCGAAATCGTCGGCCTGCTGCGCGAAATTGAAAGCGTCATGGGCGACGCCACCGACCGCCTCGAACAAAAACACACCGACGGCACCACCATCGCCATCGAAACCGAGGTCATCGAAAAAATCTTCGACGCCGCCAAAAAGAAACAACAAAAACAAGGCGGTGGATGAAAAGATAGCCAAAAAAGCATGGGTTCCATGCTCGAAATGATGAAAAACATGATGGAAGGCGGCAAGGACGTCGGTGAAGGCAAGCAACCCGGAGACCAACCTGGAGACCAAGCCGGCAACAAACCCGGCCAAGGCGGCGGCGGCGGCGGTGAAGCCGGCGGCAAAACAGGCGCCCCCGATAACACCGCGGAAAACTCCGAACGCCGCGTGCCGAAAAACTCGGGCAGCTCCGGCACCAGCCTGCCTCGCGAATTCCAGAAGGCCATGGACGCCTACAACAAGGGCGCCACCGAAAAAGCCAAATCCCCATGATCCCTCCACGGCATGAAACGAGCCCGCCAAAACGAACCCTTCCCCTCGCACCCATGAAAGCCCTCCTCTGTCACGCTCTCGCGGCGCTCGCGCTCGCACCCGCCGTCATTCCCGCCACCACGCAGGCCCAATCCCTGCCCCGGCGTCAGAATGACACCATCCCGGCACAGGTGGAATCCATCTACACCCGAGGCTTGCGCTACCTCTCCAATAGCCAGGATGCGGAAGGAGGATGGGGCGGAGGCAGCGGCAGCCGCCCAGGCGTCGTCGGCCTCTGCACCCTCGCCTTCCTCGCCCACGGCGAAGACCCCAACCACGGCCCCTACGCCCAGAAAATCCGCAGATCCATCGACCTCCTCCTCAAAAAACAAAGCGAGGGCGAGGACGGCTACATGGGCCCCCAGATGTACGACCACGGATTCGCCACCCTCGCTCTCGCCGAATGCTACGGTGCGGTCGATGACAAACGGATCGCCCCAGCCCTGAAAAAATCCGTCGACCTCATCCTCAAGGCACAAAAAAGCAACCCGCGCCACGGCTGGCGCTACAGCCCCACAACCCGCCATGCCGACACCACCGTCTCCGGCTGCCAAATCGTCGCCCTGCTCGCCGCCCGCAATGCCGGGGTTGCCGTGCCCGACGCCGCCATTGAAAAAGGCCTCGCCTATATGAAAAGCTGTCGCAGCTCAAATGGTTCCTACGGCTATACCAGCAAAAGCAGCGGCCGACTGACCCTCACCGCCATCGGCTCGCTCTGCTACGCGCTCGCCAAGAAAAAGGATGAGGCCGGTTACGCCAAATCCACCGACTATCTGAAAAAAAACATCCGTAGCCAAGACGGCACCTATCCCTTCTATTTCCGCTACTACATGGCGCAGGCCCTGTTCCAGGCCGATGAGGAACTCTGGGAAGCCTGGAACAAGGACAACATCCGGCTCCTCTCCGCCGTCCAGCTACCCGACGGATCCTTCGCCGGCAACCATGGCAACGCCTTCAGCACCGCAGGTGCCCTGCTCTCCCTCGCGCTCAACTACCGCTTCCTCCCCATCTACGAAAAATGAAATCCCTGCTCATCACCGCCGCCCTGCTCGCCGTTCCGGCCACCTGCCTCGCCGAGATCGCCGAGAGATTGCTCGCCGAGCCCGACACCGCAGCCGCCGCACCGGCGGCCAGGCCAGCACGCCAGGCCGACCAACCGGACATGCTCCGCTTCAGCAACAACGACACCCTGCACGGCAACTTCCAGTCCTTTGGCAAGGACGGCACCATGCTCTGGAAAAACCCGGAGGCCAAGGAGCCAATCCATTTCTCCACCCAAAAAATCCAACGCATCATCCTCAACCACGGCCAGGGACACCAAGCCACCGGCCAAAGCTCCACCGTGACCCTGGTGAACAGCGATGTCATCCCGGGCAGCATCATCTCGGTCAATCAAAAATCCGTCGTCCTCGACACAGATCACCTCGGCACCATCACCCTGCCACGCGACACCATCTCCCGCATCGCCCCCAGCCCGTTCGGTGGAAAACTCCTCTACTACGGCCCACTCAACACCAATGGCTGGAAAACCATGCTGCCCCCGAAAACCAAGACAACCGACGAAAAAGCGGAAGCGGAGAAACCTCAGGGGAAAATCGAGGGCCAGCAGGAGGATCAGGCCGCAGAGGATGAGGAAAGCAATGCCGACTGGAAACACATCGCGGCGGCATGGTACGCCGGCACCGATAAAAATCGTTACCTCACACGCATGGACGCCCTGCCCGACAAATGCCGCCTCGCCTTCAAGCTCGGCTGGCGCGGGTCGCTCTACTGCAACATCGCCATCCATGCCGATTTCGCCCCACCCGTCAACAAGGGCAAGAAAAACGGCGAGGAACAGAGAAACAACATCCAAGGCAACATGGCAAGCACCGTCGGCCACGCCTACGTCGTTAGCCTGTCCACGCACAGCAGCAGCCTCTACGCCTGCTCGTTCGATAAAGACGGCAATCCTACCAGCACCCGCATCGACGGCGACGGCAACCACGTCAGTCTGGGCCTGTCAGGCAAGGAGGAAGCCGACTTTGAATTCAGAATCGACCGCCCGAACAAACAACTCCTGCTCTACCTCAACGGCAATTTCAAAACCAAGTGGGATCTCGGCGATGATTATGCAGGAACAGGCAACCACCTCTCATTCCGCAATCTGCGCTACAGCAATTCAGAACTCCGCGTCAGCGATATCATCATCTCTCGCTGGAACGGCCTCAAGGATTCCGCCCAGAGTATGCAGACCCCCGACCGCGATGTCATCCTGCTGACCAACGGCGTCGACCGCTTCTCCGGCAAGCTTAACCACATCCTGGACGGCAAGGTCTCGTTCCGGGGAAGTTACAACAACGACCTCTCCATCCCAGTCGACGAAGTCCAGGAAATCCACCTCGCAGCCAACAATCTCCGGAAAATGCCGGAAGACATCGAGGACAAATCGACGTACTTCTACATCCACCCATACGGCAGGATCTCCGGCATTCCAAGCCCCGGTGATCATAACAACACCAAACTTAACTCCAACCTCCTTGGCGAGCTCAGCCTGAACACGCGCTACGTCAACATCATCGATTTCTCACACCAAAACAGCCTACTCGACCTCTGGGATGACAACTTCTAGTAAATCATACTTCAACTCCCTGGCGCACACTCTGTCTGTGGCCATGGCCAGCCTGTCGCTCTGCACCCCCAGCAGTGCCCAAGCCGACATCGTCGAACTCAGCAACGGAGACCTGCTCACCGGCAATGTCGAATCCCTCGACAAGGCACTCGTCACCCTGGTGTCGCCCCTCGCCAGCACCCCACTGGAAATCAGGGCCGATGCCATTCGCAAAATCACCTTCCCTGACGCATCCGAGTCCACCCCCGACCACACCGAGCGCCTGACCCTGACAAACAATGATGTCATCCCCTGCAAAGTGCTCAGCATGAATGACAAGGAACTCCATGTTTCCACGTGGTATGCCGGGAAATTCAGCATCCCACGCAACAACATCCAATTCCTCCAGTTCGGCCTCTCCGAGGAAAAAACCATCTACACAGGTACCGACGACCCCGCACAGTGGACCACGCGCAAAGGACGCTGGTCGCGCACCAGCACCGGCTACACCTGCAGCGGCAACAGCACCCTCGCCCGCAAACTCAATCTCAGCGAGAATGTCCGCTTCAACTTTGACCTGTCATGGAAGGAAAATCCAAATTTCGTCTTCCGCTTCTGTGCTGAATCCGATGAGGCCACCACCAAACAGGATACCTACGAATTCGTCTTCAATTCCGCCGGCATGCAGATCCGCCGCTACCAAAACAGCGAACAACCAGCCGCCCCACTCGCCAATATCTCGATCAAACCGCACTCCATCCCCGGCCGGAAACTCAATATCGATCTCCGCGTCAACCGGTCCGAAGGGCTGCTCACCCTCACCATCGACAACCAAGTCATCGGCACATGGCCCGACCCGTTCACCACATCCAAGGGAAACCATATCATCCTGAATAACCGCGCCAGCAGCACCAGCAGCACCAGTTGCATCATCAACAATCTCCGCGTCAGCACCATGACCGATGGGGCACTCCCCAGACACCGGGAAAAAAACCTCACAAGCAAAGCCGATGTCCTAATCGACAGCGAAGGTGAAACAATGTCCGGCAACATCATCAGCATCAACATCGACAGTGACAGTGAACGCGCTGACAAACGAACCATCGTTTTCAACGTCAAAAACTCGACCGCGCCCCTGCTCGTCCCCGACCGCCGCATGAGCACGCTCATCTTCGGCGAGCCGGAGAACATGCCGGAGTTCCCCCTTCCCACCTTGACAGCCATGCTGAAAAACAACGGGGCCATCCAGCTGACACAACCCAAGCTAAAGCAAGGGAAAATCTCCTGCCAGCACCCCATCCTCGGTCCATGCCTTATCGATATCAATGCCTTGACACACATCCAGCATAGCTCCGCAACGGCAAAAGCATCAACAACCCCCTAACCAACCCCTCTCTCGCTATGAACCCTGCGATCACTGTCCGTAACCGGCTCATCTCCGCCACCCTGCTTGCCTCCTCCATCTGCGCCCTCCCCGGCATGGCGGATGTCCTGCCCGACGCAATCACCGAGACCGCCGGCACTACGGCCCAAGAAACAAGCGGCCAGAACCAGGCCGGCACCCAAGAGAACGACGCCAAAGACAGAAAGCTCAGGGCCCGCCTGCTCCTCACCAATGGCGACAGGCTCAGCGGCCTCCCCAAGTCAATCGATCAAGATCAACACCTCCTGTTTGAATCAGACAGCCTGCGCCAAACCGCCAGCTTCCCACTTGCCAACATCCTCTCCCTTAACTTCGATTCCTGGAAAGCCGCGCCCACAGTCAATACCATCGCACGGGTCGAACTCCAACCCCGGTTCCGGGAGGATCGAGGCGACACCATCCTCGGCGCCCTGCGCGAACTCACCCCCGATAGCATCAAACTCGATACCTGGTACGGCGGCATCATCACCCTGAAGCGATCCATGGTGCTTTCACTCAGCATCATCAGCAACTCACCGGGCAACTACTACGGACCTAACAACATCGAGGAATGGAACCTCTCGGGCGACAGCGATTCGTGGACATTCAAAAATGGCGCGCTCGTTTCCCACAGCCTCGGAAGCATCGGCCGGGACATGAAACTGCGTGAGAAATCGCACATCAGCTTCGATGCGACATGGGAAAATTCCATGCGATTCAAAATCCAGCTCTACTCCAATGACACCCAATCCAGGAGCCCGTCAGCGTACTATGAAGTGAACCTCAACCGCACTTATGCCTACCTCCGCACCCGGGGAAAAACCAATGGCAGGGCAGCGATGCTCGGCGGCGGCCGCTGGAAACAAATCAGCGTCCCGCCACAGGAACGCTCCGCCCGCTTCGACTTCTTCGTCAATCGCAAGGTGGGCAGCATCACCATCTACATCGACGGCAAACATGCCTGCGCGCTTCAATCCCAGTCACCTGATCCTGAAAACCTAGGCACAGGCCTTACTTTCGTCACCGAAGAACGCTACCCGCTCGAAATCAAGGAAATCACCATCACTCCATGGAATGGCACCACCCTGCCAAAATCCAAAACCCCGGTCGGGGAGGACGCCGAGAAAAATGACCAGCAGCCGGACGATTCCGAACAATCATCCCCCCATAAAATCATCCTCAACAATGGCGACGAGGTCCCCGGCACCGTCGGCAAGGTCGAGGATGACCGGATGATCATCGAAACCGAATTCACCCCCATTCATATCCCACTCAACCGCATCAAATCACTCAGCCTCGGCGACAAAGGCGAGGAACCTATCAAAAAACGCGGTGACGTCCGCGCATGGTTCCATGACGGGGGCCGGATAACCCTCCAACTCGCCTCCTTCACAGACAATAAAATATCAGGATATAGCCAGGCATTCGGCGACGTCACCCTCGACCTCTCCGCCTTCAGTCGAATCGATTTCCATATCTACGATGACAAGGCCAACGAGCTCCGGAAAAATAGCCGCTAGTCACCGGCAGAGCCGTCCGCCACTTCCCATCTTCCGCCTCCATGCACCACCTCGTCCTCGGGACCGCCGGCCACATCGATCACGGGAAATCCTCGCTTGTCAAATGCCTGACCGGCTCCGATCCTGATCGCCTCCCCGAGGAAAAAATCCGCGGCGTCACCATCGAACTCGGCTTCGCCCACCTCTCACTGCAGGATGACCACGATACTTACGAAATCGGCATCGTCGATGTCCCGGGACACGCCGACTTCGTCAATAACATGGTCGCCGGCGTTGGCGCGCTCGATCTCGCGATCTTCGTGATCGCCGCCGACGACGGCTGGATGCCGCAATCCGAGGAACATCTTCACATCCTCACCTACCTCGGCATCACCAAGGTCGTCATCGCCCTCACCAAGGCCGACCTCTGCGAGGACGTCCCGTTCGCCATCGAATTACTCAAGGACGAACTCCAGGACACCCCCATCGCCAACGCGCCCATCGTCCCCGTCTCGTCCACCACCGGCGAAGGGATCGAGGAACTCAAACAGGCGCTCCTCAAAAAACTCCGGGAGGTCCCGCCCCGGCAAGACGCCGGAAAACCCCGACTCGCCATCGACCGCATCTTTTCACCCAAGGGGTCGGGTACGGTCGTCACCGGCACCCTCAGCGGCGGCCCCATCAGTGTCGGCGACACCCTGACACTGCAACCCGTCGGCCTCAGCACCAAGGTCCGCTTTATCCAAAGCCATCAACACCCGCTGGAATCAGCCCAGCCCGGCATGCGCACCGCGCTCAACCTGCCCGACCTCCCGATCGACGCCCCAGGCAAAGCCGGCGCCCAACGCGGCCACACCCTGACCAGCGAGAACGTCGGCGAAACCACCGACACCCTCGACATCGAACTGCAACGCCTCGCACGCCCGATCCCCGGCATCAAACCGCGCCCGCTGCGCCACATGGAAACCGTCGCCCTCCACCACGGCTCCACCCGCTGCCGCGCCCGCGTCATTCTCCACGACCGCAGCCATCTCAACCCCGGCGAAAAATGCCTCGCCCAGCTCCGGCTCGAAACGCCGCTCTTCCTGCTCACCGGCGACCGCATCGTGCTGCGCGACGGATCCCAACAAAGCACCCTCGCCGGCGGCACCGTGCTCGACGCCCTGCCACGCCGCCAAGGCTTCCGCTCCGCACAACGTGCCGCCTTCCTCCAACCCCGCGCGGAAAACCCGGATGATCCCACCACGGCCATCCGCACCCTGCTCGTCCGGGATCACATGGTTGATGCGAAAAACCCGATTCCCAACAACCCCTTCGACAAAAAATCAATCAGCGAGACCCTCGATCATATGCTAGCCGAGGGTAGCATCACCCGGTCCGACCACCTCCTGCTCCATACCCGGTGGTGGAAGGCCCAGCTCGACGAGGCAGGCAAAACCATTCGTGCCTGGCACAAAAAGCACCCGGACCTCCCTACCATGCCGCTGGACAACCTGGCGAAAGCTCTCGCCGATTGCCCAACCGACCTCTTCCCCCACCTCACCAAGGCACTGGAATCCCAGGCCTACCAACTCACCGGCAAAGGTATCGCCCACGCAAGCCACACCCTGACACTGCCCGATGAGATCGCCAGCGAAACGCAGTCGATTCTGGAAAACCTCGACCGCAACGGACTGCAACCACCTAACAAATCAGACCTCGTCACCTCGGCACGCCACGACCAGGCGATGCAGTTCCTGATCCGGTCCGGCCAGGTCATCGAACTCGACCCGAAAATCGTCATCTCAACCGGCACCCGCGACGCCGCCATCGAGAGCATACGCAGCTACATCAGCAGCCACGGACAGGCGACCGCCAGCGAACTGCGCCAGCACCTCGATACCACCCGGAAAATTGCCATGCCCCTGCTCGAACACCTCGACGCCCTCGGCATCACAGCCAGAAATGACAACCACCGCACCCTGATCTAACCCCGACTTCAAGACTTCAAGACTTCAAGACTTCAAGACTTCAGGACTCCCCCACCATGAATACCCCCTCGTCCACCTCGCCCCGCATCCTGTGCGTATTCATGCTCCTGATCACGTCGCTTGCTGCCATGGCGGCACCCAGGCCTAACATACTGATCGCCATCTCCGATGACCAGTCCTATCCGCACGCCAGCGCCTACGGCTGCAAGTGGGTCAACACACCCGGCTTCGACCGGGTCGCCGACCAGGGCATCCTGTTCACCAACGCCTACACCCCGAACGCCAAGTGCTCGCCCTCGCGCGCCTGCATCCTGACCGGCCGCAATTCCTGGCAACTCGAGGAAGCCGCCAACCACGTGTTTTTCTTCCAGGACAAGTTTGGCACCGTCTTCGAAGCACTGGCCAAGAGCACCGACTACGTCGTCGGCACCACCGGCAAAGGCCTGTCACCTGTCATGACCAAACCCGGACGGCAACCGACCGGAGAACAATGGGACCAACAAAAACTCAAAAAACGAATCCCCGCCATTTCCAACATCGACTACGCCGCCAACTTCGAACAATTCCTGAACGCAAAACCCAAAGACCGCCCTTTCTGTTTCTGGTACGGGGCCACGGAACCCCACCGGAAATACCAGTACAGAATCGGCATCGAGAAAGGCGGCAAAAAACTCGCGGACATCGACCGCGTGCCCGCCCACTGGCCCGATAACGAAACCGTCCGCACCGACATGCTCGACTACGCCTACGAGGTGGAACATTTCGATTCCCATCTGGTGCGGATGCTCGAGATGCTCGATACCCGCGGCGAACTCGGCAACACCGTGGTCATCGTCACCTCCGACAACGGGATGCCCTTCCCCCGCGGCAAAGGAGCCCAGTACGAACTGTCGAACCACCTGCCGCTCGCCATCATGTGGCCACGCGGGGTTCAACAACCCGGCAGGACGGTCACCGATTTCGTCAGCTTCATCGACTTCGCCCCGACCCTGCTCGAACTGGCAGGCGTCACCGACCCGCAGGCCGCGGGCATGCAGCCGATCCAAGGCCAAAGCCTGACCCCGATATTCTTTTCCCATAAGGCGGGCCGGGTCACGCAAAACCGCAACCACGTGCTGCTCGGCCAGGAACGGCACGACGTCGGGCGCCCCAATGACGTCGGCTACCCGATCCGCTCGATCATCGTCGAGGGCATGCTCTACATCCATAACTTCAAACCGGACCGCTGGCCGTACTGCAACCCGGAAACCGGATACCTCAACTGCGACGGCAGCCCGACCAAGACCGAAGTCCTCAACCTGCGCCGCAACGGCGAAAACAAATCCTTCTGGCAGCATTGCTTTGCCAAACGCGGCACCGAGGAGCTCTACAACCTCCGCAACGACCCGGACTGCGTCCACAACCTCATTCAAAACCCCGAGTACGCCACCCGCGCCAGCCAGATGAAACACAGGCTGTTCGAGGAACTCAAAAACCAGCACGACCCGCGGATGTCGGGCAAGGGCGATGTCTTCGACCAATACCGCTACGGACGCAAAGCCACACCAGGCAAAGCCAACCGCGACGCCGATTTCTACAACCGCTACCTGCGCGGCGAAATCGACTACACCCCGCCCTGGGTCAACCCGACCGATTTCGAGCAGTCACCCGTGAAGGAGTGATGCCCTCAGATGGACCAAGATCACTCCCGCCAAGACCACTCCCGCCAAGACCACTCCCGCCAAGACCACTCCCTCCAAGCTCACTCCCGCCAAGATCACTCCCCCTGCACCACCAGACTGATCCGGCGCGTGTGCGGCGCCCTCCGGTGCTCGAATAGAAAAACCCCCTGCCAGGTGCCCAAGGTCATCCGCCCCTTGATCACCGGAATCACCTCGCTGCTCCGGGTAAGCGCCATCCGGATGTGCGACGGCATGTCGTCCGGTCCTTCATAGGTGTGGATGAAATAGGGTGTGTCCTCGGGCACCAGATGATCAAAAAATGCCTCCAGGTCCGTGCGCGCACTCGGGTCCGCATTTTCCATGATCACCAGACTCGCACTGGTATGCTGGACAAACACGGTGACGGTCCCGGTTGCAATACCGGCCACGGACACCGCACGCACCACCTCATCAGTGATCTCGTAGGTCCCCTTGCCCTGCGTCCGCAGGCTGAATTCTGCCGAATACGCACTCACAGGTCAATCAATCGAGATGTCCTCGACCAACCAGTCGGAGACGGGAAACTCCATATCCAACCCCTTCAAGGTATCCACCATGATCCGGGCAACCACGAGGTTGCGGTACCATTTACGGTCCGCGGGGATGATATGCCACGGCGCGTGTTGGGTTCCGGTCTCCGAGATCACATCCTCGTAAACCTCCTGGAACTCTTCCCACCGGGCCCGGTCCTTAAGATCGTCCGGATTGAATTTCCAGTGCTTCGCCGGATTGTCAAGTCGCGCCTGGAGACGCTTCTTTTGCTCGTCCTTCGAGATATTGAGGAACAGCTTGATGATGGTGGTCCCCTCTTCCACCAACATTTTCTCAAAATCAACAATGTGCTGGTAGCGCGGTAGCCACACCGACTTCGGATAGATGTTTTTCACCCTCACCGCAATGATGTCCTCATAGTGACTACGGTTGAAAACCACAATCTCACCATCATGCGGGACCTTTTGATGCACACGCCAAAGGAAATCCCGCGCCAACTCATCGTCATTCGGCTTTTTGAACGGCTCCACGTGAATGCCCTGCGGATCAACCTTGGAAAAAACACTCTTGACCGTGCCGTCCTTCCCCCCGGTGTCCATCGCCTGTATCACCACCAAAATACGCTGCTTACCCTCGGCGTAGAGGACATTCTGCAGTTCCTTGAGCTCACTCGTGAGCTGATCCAAAAAAGGGCCATGCTCATCCTTCCCACCATGCCCAAAAAGAGACTTGTCGTCAGTGGGGTGGTCTTTGAGGCTGACCCTGCCTTTGTGACTTACACGGTATTTTTCGAGGGATCCTTGAACGGGCATGCTCTCATCCTCTCAGAGCCCGGGCTGTGAAAGCAAGAGATAAAGTGTCCTTGTTGCAACAATGTCTCACTTGATTCCTCAAACCACGGATCCCGTGGTCGCAGTCTCCTCACGGAAACCGGCAAGAAGCACCTTGAATACTTCACCGGGAACCCCATCACCTATCGGACGGTCATCCACCTTTACCACCGGGATCACCTCCGCAGCCGTGCCAGTGAGGAAAACCTCGTCCGCAGTGTAAATGTCATAACGGGTGATGGTGTCCTCGATGAGGTCGATGTCGAGTTTCTCACAAAGATCGAAAATCACACCACGGGTGATCCCGTCAAGCGCACCATCACTGATTTTCGGGGTAATAATGACCCCTTTTTTTACAATAAACACCGTGTCGCCCGTGCACTCGGCCACAGTACCCGCCTCATTCAACATCAGCCCCTCCATGACGCCGGCCTGGACACACTCGATCTTGGCCATGACGTTGTTCAGGTAGTTCAACGACTTCACCTGCGGGCTGAGCGTGGCGTGGCTGGGACGGCGGGTCGAACAGGTAATCAACTCCAGCCCGTTTTCGTAATACTCCTCGGGATAAAGCTGGATGGACGCCGCGATACAGAACATCGAGGCCTTTTTACAGAGGTAGGGATTCAGCCCCAATCCGCCACTGCCACGGGTAACCACCAGACGCACATATCCATCAGTCAACCCGTTGGCGCGTATCGTGTCGCGCACGATGTCACAAACTTCCTGCTCCGTCCACGGCATCTGCAGAAGAATGGCACGGGCTGATAAAAACAACCGCTCAACGTGCTCATCCAAGCGGAAAACCCGGCCATGATAAAAACGGATGCCTTCGAAGATGCCATCACCATAAAGCAATCCATGGTCAAACACGGAGACCTTGGCTTCGGCTTCATCAACAAGCTGGCCGTCAAGCCAGATTTTTCGGGGTTCAGTCATGATGGTTGGTTCTTAATGGGTCATCGACTCTCTCTGCCCAGGAGTGGGTGAGAAGTCGGCGGGGTTAAAGCACGAATCCGGCCGATTGAACACGTCTTTTTTCAGGCAATCGCTCCCTCAGCCGATATTTGACCATCCACAATCACCAGTTTCCGGTCGCCATGCACAGCCAGAGCCTCATCATGGGTGACCACCACCAAAGTCGCCCCGTCTTCGTCCGCCAACGACATCAGCATGTCCATGACCTGGGTGCCATTCCTCGAGTCCAGGTTACCCGTCGGCTCGTCGGCAAAAATAATCTGGGGCGAGTTCACCAGCGCACGCGCAATGGCAACACGCTGCTGCTCACCACCACTGAGCTCGGCAGGAAGATGATCAGTACGGTTGCCGAGGCCGACGCGCTCAAGCGACTCCCGCGCCTTGCCGCTCAGGTCCCTGCCGCCAATCATGGCCGGCACCATCACGTTTTCCAATGCCGTCAGCTCCGGCATCAAATAGTAATTCTGGAAAATATACGACATCCGCCGATTGCGCGTCGCCGCCTGCTCTTTGCGCGACATCGCGTAGAGGTCAACCCCATCCACCCAAACCCTGCCCTGCTCCGGCTTCTCCAGTCCCGCGAGGATGTACATCAGCGTCGTTTTACCCGCGCCACTCGGCCCACAAAGGAATACTTTCTCGCCCCGGCGGATCTCGAGATTGATCCCATGCAAAACCTCAATACGCTTCTTACCCACCGAATACCCCCGATGCAGGTCCTCCGCCACGATCCAAGCCAATTTGTCCATGCCCCTGACTAGTCGATTCAACAGCAGATGCGAATAATTTTCTCAGTAATTGGTGGAAAATCTGACCCATTCCAGTAATTTCGCCCCATGAACCCCATCACCTTCACCCCCATTTACATGGAACGCGTCTGGGGCGGACGCGAGCTTGAGAACGTCTACGGGCGGTCGCTCCCGACGGCCGACACCCCATTCGGCGAATCCTGGGAAATGACCGATCGTCCCGACGAGCAATCCATCGTCAACCACGGCCCGCTGGCCGGAACCAGCCTGGGAGACCTCTGGCAACACCACCGCGAGGAAATCTTCGGCCCCGGATTCGAACAGGAGAACCGTTTCCCCCTACTCATCAAAATCCTCGACGCACGCGATGACCTCTCCATCCAAGTCCACCCGCCCACCGACAGAGCCGCCGAACTCGGGGGTGAACCGAAAACAGAAATGTGGTACGTTGCCAGCGCCACACCCGACGCCAAACTCTACGTCGGACTCAAACGCGGAATCAGCAAAGACGATTTCCAACATGCCATCACCAACGGCACAGTCGACCAAGTCGTACATGCCATCACCCCTCACGCCGGCGAATCAATCTTCATCCCGTCAGGCAGACTGCACGCCATCGGTGCCGGCCTCCTCATTTATGAAATCCAACAGAATTCCGACACCACCTACCGTGTGTTCGACTGGAACCGCATGGGTCTCGACGGACAACCGCGCCAGCTCCATGTCGAGGAGTCAATGCGCTGCATCGATTTCAGCGACTTCGCCCCGTCCATGGATCAACCCGAGGGTAACACACTCGCCCAATGCCCGTTCTTCAAGGTGGATAGGATCACCCTGAACAAAGGCGCCGGCCTCGGCAACCCGGACCCCGAACGCTTTTCCATCGTGACCGTGGTGAGCGGTGAACTGCTCTCCGACGACGGTCGCCTACACGTGGCCGGCGACTTCCTCCTGCTCCCCCGCAACTCCTCGCCACTGACCGCTACCGATGACGCCACCATCCTCCAAACCACGATTCCCCGTTAACCCGCTGGCCATCATCCTGTGCCTGTGCGCCCCGTTGCTGCACGCCCAAGAACCCGGCACCCCCAGCAAATGGCCGACGTCATTCAAACCCAGGCGCCCCGCAACCATCAGACTCATTCAACAAGGAGGCAACGGCCAAAATTTCATCTACCACACCCAACACTTCGAACTTCGCTCCCCAACCGCCCTCAGCCAACACAACATCTCCCATTTTGCCACCACCGCGGAGTCCGTCCCGAGCGTGCTGGCCCGACTCCCCCTCCCCCTGCTCGGCATGCCGCAAGGTGAGCGGTCCAAGGTTCTGATCTACCCCGATGAAGCATCCTTCGTGCAAGCTGGCGGTGCATCAGGTGCCGCAGGATATTACAGCGGTCGACAACAAGCCATCATGCTCCGCGCCGACACCTTTCTCATCCCTCCACCCCGCGCCGGCAGCAAACTCCCACCCAAGGCCGACTACGACCTGTTAGTCCACGAGTTCACCCACCTCTGCATGCACCGTGACCTCGCCTACCTGCCGGTATGGTTTACCGAGGGAACTGCGGAATACATCGCAGCAACCCACGCAAACAAAGGCGTCTACCAGTTTTCAAACATCAACTCCATCATCCGAAGACACATCCAAAGAAACCTCCCACTCGATCAAGATCATATCACCCTGCCCGGTATTGCCGAAACCATCGCCCTCAATCACAAAACCTGGCGCACACGCATCGAGCATGCCCCCGCAGAGGATAGCTACCGCAGCTACGCCACCTCCCTTCTCATCGTCCACACCCTCTTTCACGGCGGCCCAAAAAGACGCGAGGCCACCCGTCTCTTCCTCAACAACATCCGCAAGCGCCAGCCGCCTACCCAGCAAACACAAATCCTCATCCCCACGGCAGATCGAGAAAAACTTCAGAACATGATCATCAGCTACTGGAAACCACGCGGCCTCAGAATCAAGTTCCTACCCGCACCAGACACCCCATGATTCATCCGTTGTCCCGTTCCATAATCATCCCCGCTTTATCATCATTTCCCCCATGGCAAATCTCCGGATTTCATCTATAGTGACGCAACACCTCTTTCAATAGGCGTATGACCCATACCAACAATCCCCCCGCCATCCGTCCGCGTAGCCGCAAACGCACGGTCCTGATCACCCTCACCCTGGTCACCCTTCTCGTGACCACCGCCGCAGTCGCCATCTACTGGTGGACGAACCGACCGATCACGCCGATTACCCTCAATACCACGGAACAACACGCTCTGGACCAAAAGATGGCAGCCGTGCAGGAGCGAACCTATGAGCGTGGGGAAAAAATACTCATCCTCACTGAACGGGAAATCAACGCCCTGTTCCACCGCAATACCGGCCTCGGAGATAAAGTCAGATTCGAGTTCGCCGACAATGCCATCCACGCACGTGTCAACACCGAGCTTGATCAAGACATCCCCATCATCGGCGGCCGCACCCTCAAGGCGAAAGCCCGATTCAAACTCACCGACCCCGAAAACAAACCCG
This sequence comes from Oceaniferula sp., assembly GCA_041548785.1. Taxonomy (GTDB): domain Bacteria; phylum Verrucomicrobiota; class Verrucomicrobiia; order Verrucomicrobiales; family Akkermansiaceae; genus Oceaniferula. Next base: position 10,835 of record JBFERY010000033.1, on the reverse strand, counting down.
CCATCATCCTCGACGACCTCACGGTCTGGGGCATCTCGCTCCCTAACGCATGGCTCGCCGACATCAAAGGACAAAACCTCATTTCCAACCTCGGCATCGATCTCCCGGAGAACAGAATAGCCCAAGGGATCGAGGAGATCAGCGTCACCCACGGAAAAATCACCATCCGGCTCGCCGATTAACCGACCACCGCGTCTCCCCCCCAAGTCAAGGGAACCCAGCCCTTGCGGTAAAAAAGACATTGCCAAATAAACGGATTTCCTGCACACTGCCCGCGTCTGGACGGTCCAGCGGTGAGAATATTTCGTCTCCCGCCGACTTTCGCCTTCTAGGTACAGGATTTCCACCTCCAAGGGCTCGCGAACTTGAACGCCCCAACTGGACGTGACCACCATCCACCCTCGGCGCAATTGATTGCTCCATGACACCCTTCCATTGAGGAATTTCCTATTTCCCGTTTTTTGGTCTCCCCGCCACGCCCCCACAAAAAGGATGAGACCAACGGAAATCATTTCCCATTTCCCCACCCAATCCATGAGCGACCCAACCACACAGGATAAGCACCCTGACCTGCCCGAGCTTCCAGCCGATGCCACCAAAGCACCGGCGAAAAAGAAGACCGCGAAAAAAACCGCGAAAAAAGCAGCGAAAAAAACCGCGAAAAAGGCGGCGAAGAAAACCGCCAAAAAGGCCACCAGCCGGGTGAAGGTGAAGGCCACGGAACCAGCCCAGACCGAACTCCCGCTGCCAACAACAGCCACACCCACGCCCGAGCCCCAGGAAAAAAGAACGGCCCCCGCAGAACCCCACTCCGCCGAGTCTCGCAGCACACCCGAAACACGTGATGACCACGACCAAAAATCACCCGGATCGCCCAAAATGGGACGCGTCAAAGGCCTCGGCCCAGTGAACAAAAAAGCCAACCAGGGCAACCACCCCGACCGTAACCAGCGTGGAGAACAAGGTGAACAACGCCAACAGGACGATCGTTCACCACGCGAGGGCAGAAACAACAAGGGCGGCAACGGACGTAGAGGGAATAAAAAACATTCCAACCGCGATCACCAAAAACGTGACAACCGCGACAACCGCGACAACCAAAAACGCGACAACCGCGACAAGCGTGAGAAACGTGATCGTCCGCCCAAACGCGAGATCGTGCTCACCGGTGAACCGGTCGACGTCAACGGCATGCTCGAGATCGCCCCCAAGGGATTCGGCTTCCTCCGGGTACCCGAAAAAAACTTCGAACAATGCACCAAGGACGTCTTTGTGCCACCCGACTTCATCCGCAAACACGGACTCCGGCCCGGTGTCTGGATTGATGGCTCCTGCCAGGAAGGCTCTCGTGGCCCCCAACTCACGTTCATCAAAACCGTCAACGGGCTCGAACCCAATGACGCATTCAAACTCCCCCACTTCGAGGAACTCAAGGCCATCAACCCGAACCGCCGCATCGCCTTCGAGTCCACTCCCGACCGATACACCACACGCGTGCTCGACATCATCGCACCCGTGGGCCGCGGCCAACGCGGGCTGATCGTCTCGCCACCCCGCTCCGGGAAAACGACCATGCTCCTCCACATGGCCGAAGCCATCCACGATCAATACGACGAGTCCATCCACCTCATCATCCTTCTGGTTGACGAACGTCCGGAGGAGGTCACCGAGTTCAGACGCTCGCTCCCCGGGGTGGAAATCTACGCCAGCTCCAATGACGACCCCGCACGGAACCACGCCCGTATCGCCGAGCTGTGTATCGAACGTGCCAAACGCCTCGTCGAAGGCAATAAGGATGTCCTCATCCTCATGGACTCCATCACCCGCCTCGCCCGCGCCTATAACAATGCCAGCGCCGGTGGCGGTAAAGGCAAGGGCCGTGGTTACCAGTCCGGTGGCATCGTCGCCGGAGCACTGGAGATGCCGCGCCGCATCTTCGCCGCGGCTCGCAACACCCGCAACGCCGGCTCCCTCACCATTCTTGCGACCGCCCTGATCCAAACAAACTCGCGCGCCGATGAGGCCATCTTCCAGGAATTCAAGGGCACAGGCAACATGGAACTCGTGTTAGACCGCCGCATCGCCGAGCAATACATCTACCCCGCCGTCGATATCTTTAAGTCAGGCACCCGCCGTGAGGAGCTCATCATGGCAGATCACCTGCTCCACAAAATCCACCTCATTCGCCGCGGCCTGGCAGGGCACCGACCCGAAGAAGCGATGGAACGCCTGCTTTTCTTCCTCAAAAAGTTTCCTAACAATACCCAGATGCTCATGGAGATCAAGGGGTGATTATCCTTCCGGCGTCCATGGTCACGGGTCACAGGGTCATCAGGCACGCCCTGACTTCTGAGCCGTCCGGGACCAACCGAACCGTGACTACCCACCCAGTGGTCAGTCAATCCATCAACTCGTCAACCAACTCATGTCCACAGAACTGACACGTAACTTCTCTATCATCGCTCACATCGACCACGGCAAAACCACCTTGTCGGATCGATTGATGCAGTTCACCCAAACCGTTGCCGAGCGTGACCAACAGGATCAGCTGCTCGATGCCATGGATCTGGAACGCGAGCGCGGTATCACGATCAAGTCGCATCCCGTCACCATGTCCTACAAGGCCAAAGACGGAGTGACCTACCAGCTCAACCTGCTCGACACTCCGGGCCATGTCGACTTCTCCTACGAGGTGTCCCGCTCCCTCGCTGCCTGTGAAGGCGCCCTGCTCATCGTCGATGCCGCCCAAGGCGTCGAGGCGCAGACCATGGCCAACCTCCATCTCGCCAACGAACAGGAACTGACCATCATCCCGGTGATCAACAAAATCGACCTGCCCAGCGCCGACCTGCCCAAGGTCAACAAACAACTCGAGGACATCATCTGCATCCCCGCCGAGGAAGCCATCCCGGCATCCGCCAAAAACGGGATCGGGATCGAGGAAATCCTCGAAGCCGTGGTCCAACGCATCCCCGCTCCCGTGGAACACGAGGACAAACTCCTGCGCGCTTCCGTGTTCGATTCCGTCTACGACCCGTTCCGCGGCGTGGTCTCCTATGTGCGCGTCATGTCAGGCTCCATGCAACGTGGCACCCGCATCAAACTCTTCCACACCCCGAAAACCTACGAGGTCAAAGAGGTCGGCGTGTTCACCCCGGGCATGACCAAACGCGATGAACTCGTGGCTGGCGACGTCGGCTACGTCATCGCCAACATGAAGTCCGCCGATGAGGTGAAAATCGGCGACACCATCACCGATAACACCCACCCCTGTCCCGAACCACTTCCCGGATTCAAGGAAATCCAACCCATGGTCTTTTCCGGCATCTACCCCGTCGACTCGTCCGACTTCGAGGCGCTCAAACTCGCGATGGGCAAACTCCAGATCAACGACGCCGCATTCACCTGGCAGTCCGAATCATCAGTCGCACTCGGCTTCGGCTTCCGCTGCGGATTCCTCGGCCTGCTCCACATGGAAATCATCCAGGAACGGCTGCGCCGGGAGTTCAACATGGACATCATCTCGACCTACCCGTCCGTCATCTACGAGGTCACCAAAACCGACGGCCAGGAAATCATCATCGACAACCCATGCCTGCTACCCGAATCCCAGGAGATCCAGGAAATCCGCGAGCCCATCGTGAGGCTATTCATCATGATCCCCAGCGAATACATCGGCGACATGATGAAACTGGTCATGGAAAAACGGGGTGAAATGGAAAACACCGAGACCATCGACGAAAACCGCGTCATGCTCACCTGCACCCTGCCACTCTCCGAAATCCTGATCGACTTCAACGATAAACTCAAATCCATGACCCGCGGATACGGCTCCATGGACTACGAACACGCCGGCTACAAACCCGGCAAACTCGTCAAAATGGATATTCTCATCGCCAGCGAACCGGTCGATGCCTTCTCATCCATCGTCCATCGGGACAAGGCCGCGCCCTACGGCCGCCACCTCTGCAAAAAACTCAAGGAGGTCATCCCCCAACAACTGTTCGTCGTCGCCATCCAAGCCGCTATCGGAGGCAAAATCATCGCCCGCGAATCCATCACCGCCATGCGCAAAAACGTCACCGCCAAATGCTACGGCGGCGATATCTCCCGCAAACGCAAACTCCTCGAAAAACAGAAAAAGGGAAAAGCCAAGATGAAATCCATCGGCAAGGTGAACATCCCGCAGGACGCGTTTATCCGCGTGCTCAAAAACGATTAAGCACCGACTCGAGCTGACGTCCCGCCGGCCTGCGACCGTCGAACCTGCGAAACATCGCATCATTTCCCTGCGGATTGTACTTGCGTAATGGGCATGAATACAGCCATTTATGCGCGCAACCAATCCATTACACACATGTCACTCTTCGACTCAGCCACTCAAGCCCCCGCAGACCCCATCCTCGGCCTTTCCACGCAATTCAAAGAGGATACCCGAGAAAACAAGGTCAATCTGGGCGTCGGTGTCTTTGTTGACGCCCACGGTGTCACCCCGGTGCTGCCAAGCGTGCGTGCCGTGGAACAACAACTCGCCGAAGCCGGCGCCTCGAAAAGCTACCTGCCGATGACCGGCAGCCCCGCCTACGCCGACGCCACCCAGAAACTGTGCTTCGGCGAAACCCTCGCCAAGCAACTCGCCGGACGCATCGTCACCGCCCAAACCCCCGGCGGAACCGGCGCCCTGCGCGTCGCTGGCGACTTCCTCCACCGGATCAGCGGCACCCTCCCCGTCTGGCTCTCCAACCCGACCTGGGCCAACCACAAGGGAATCTTCACCACCGCAGGCCACACTCTCGAGACCTACGCCTACTTCGACCCGGCGGCGAATGCGGTCGACCACGACGCCTTTTTCTCCGATCTCAAAGCCATCCCCGCAGGGCAGGTGGCCGTGATCCACGCCTGCTGCCATAACCCGACCGGTGCCGACTTATCGGAAGACGACTGGAAACAGGTCGCCGCCATCGCCTCCGACCATGGCTGGATCCCACTGCTCGATTTTGCCTACCAGGGGTTTGGCGAAAACATCGACGCCGACGCCGTCGGCGTGCGCACGCTCGCCGAGGCCGGACTGCCCGTCATCGTCTGTCAGTCGTTCTCCAAGAATTTCGGTCTCTACCAGGATCGCATCGGCGCGCTCCACATCGTTTGCGCCAGCAACGATGAAGCGACACGCGTCAAAAGCCAGGTCGAACTCTGCATCCGCACCAACTACTCCAACCCACCCGCCCATGGCGGCGCGATTGTCACCGCCATTTTAAACGATCCCAGCCTGGCCGCCCAGTGGGACGGTGAGGTCGCCGGCATGCGCGACCGGATCAAGGACACCCGCAGCGACTTCGTCTCCGCCCTCGAGCAAGCCGGCGTCTCACGCGACTTCCGCTTCCTGATGGACCAAAAAGGGATGTTCTCATTCACCGGTATCAGCAAGGACGATGTCCACCGCCTGCGCAACGAGTTCGCCATCTACATGGTCGACAGCGGGCGGATCAACGTCGCCGGCATCACTCCGGCCAACCTCGCTCAGGTCACCGCGGCCGTGAAAGCGGTGATCGGTTAGGAAACATGCAAGCCATCCAACAATCCCTCGAGGCGTCGCTTGAGGATTTTGCCATTTCCCGGTCCGAACGCAAGGAGCTCAAGTCCCTGCTGGCCCACGCCCATGGCGACAAGACCGCACAGGCGAAAATCCGCCAACTCGCCTTCCGTATGGCGACCAAGGCCATGCAGGAAGTGGGCGAGGTCACCGCCATGGACTGGCTCGAGAGCGTCATCAAGCTACTCTACGCCAACGAGATGAAAACCAAGGCGGACGCCTACTTCAGCCCCGGCGACGACTGCCTGCACCGCATCCGCCAACTCATCAGCGAGGCGCAACAAACACTCGACATCTGCGTCTTCACCATCACCGACAACCGGATCGTCGAAAAACTCGACGAGGCCCACCGGCGCGGCACCACCATCCGCATCATCTCCGATGACACCAAATCCGAAGACCTCGGCTCCGACATGGAGACGCTGGAAAAAATCGGCATCCCCTGCCGTTACGATCGCACCAGCGCACATATGCACCACAAATTCGCCATCGCCGACACCCACCTGCTCCTCACCGGCAGCTACAACTGGACCCGGTCAGCCAGCACCGCCAACAACGAAAATATCATCGTCAGCAACGCCCCACGGCTCGTAACCTCCTTCCAGGGGGAGTTTGAGCGCATGTGGCGGGCACTTGCGTGAATCGATGAATCGTCTATGTTGGCCACATTACGCTCGACCCCGCCAATCACGCGACTAGAACGAAAAAATCATGCGCACCCTCGCCATCGGAGACATCCACGGTTCACTCACCGCCCTCACGGCACTGGGTGAATTTGTCGGCTTCACCCCGGACGACACAATCGTCACCATCGGCGACTACATCGACCGCGGCCCGGACTCCAAAGGCGTGATCGACTACCTCATCAGCCTGCAACAATCGCACCGGCTCATCGCCCTCAAGGGAAACCACGAGGTGATGATGGAAAATGCGCGCGACTCCGAACAAGAACGCTACTTCTGGCTGCTCAACGGCGGCGAGGCCACCCTCGATTCATTCGAAGCAACCGGCCTGCACCAAGTGCCCGCCAAGTACTGGAAATTCATCGACTCCTGCATCCGCTACCACGAGACCGACCACCACATCCTCGTCCACGCCGGCCTCGACCCCGACGTCGCCCTCAAAAAGCAAACCGACGAGTTTCTGTTCTGGCACCGCATCCACGACACCGAAGCCCACATATCAGGCAAAACACTGGTCTGCGGCCATACCCCTCAAAAAAACGGCGTCCCGCTCGTGCTCGACCACGCCATCTGCATCGATACCTTCGCCTGCGGCGGGCAATGGCTGACCTGCCTCGATATCGACAGCGGTGCATACTGGCAGGCCAACGAACAGGGGGAAACACGCAGAAACTCCTTGTAAACCACCTGCTGCGACCCGATTCTGCCACTTCATCCATTGCAAGCTCGGCATTTAAAACCTAGAACCTAAAAAAAACAATCCGTGAACGAATTTCAAACAGACGACCTCCGCATCGGCGAGATCAAACCCCTGATCTCCCCCGCCGTGCTTTCCCACCACCTCCCGATCACCCACCAGGCTTCCAAGGTGGTCACCACAGCCCGACAGGAATCGGAGGATATCCTCAAGGGCAAGGACGACCGCTTGTTGGTGGTTGTCGGCCCGTGCTCCATCCATGACACCGGGGCCGCACTCGAATACGGCAGCCGGCTCAAGGATGCCGCCTCCCGCCACGCCGATGACCTCGTGGTCGTCATGCGCGTCTACTTCGAAAAACCCCGCACCACCGTCGGCTGGAAAGGCCTCATCAATGACCCCCAGCTCGATAACTCCTTCGATATCAATCAAGGCCTGCGCATAGCACGCGAACTTCTACTCGAACTCGCCGAGATGGGGGTGCCCGCCGGCACCGAGTTTCTCGATACCATCTCGCCCCAGTATTACGCCGATCTCATCGCCTGGGGTGCCATCGGCGCCCGTACCACCGAATCCCAGATCCACCGCGAACTCGCGTCCGGCTTGTCCATGCCCGTCGGGTTTAAAAACGGCACCGGTGGCTCCATCCAGATCGCCCTCGACGCCATCCAGGCGTCCGCCGGCCAACACCACTTCCTCTCCGTCACCAAGCAGGGCGTCACCGCCATTGTCGCCACCCAGGGCAACAATGCCTGCCATATCATCCTGCGCGGATCCTCCCAAGGACCCAACTATGACGCCCAAAGCATCGCCGAGGTCACCAGCCAACTGGAAAACGCAGACCTGCCCGCTTCCGTCATGATCGACTGTTCCCATGGCAATTCCCTCAAGGACTTCCGGAACCAACCCGTGGTCGCCCAGTCACTCTGCGACCAGATTGCCGCGGGCAACAAGGCCATCACCTCCGTCATGATCGAAAGCAACCTGGTCGAAGGCGGACAAAAACTCCAGGGCAGCCTGGCCGACCTCACCTACGGCCAGTCCGTGACCGACCAATGCATCAACTGGCAGACCACCGAAAACATGCTCGACGAGTTTGCCAAGGCCGTAAGGGCCCGCAGGGGGCAATAGGCTGTTACGGGGAAATCTGAAGTCGGAGGAATCTCCTGACCTCGCCCGCACCCAGAGTCACCGACCCCTTGCGCGCCTCCACACCCGTCGGGTTGGCAGGGCCATTCAGCGAATTGACAACCCCCGTCTCCACCCAGTCGGACAGATCCATGGAGGTCAATACGCTGAAGGTAAGATCCGTCAGGGCGTTGTTCTGCGAGTAAAGCAGTTCCAGTTTATCCCCGAGGAATTGATGTCTCGGGTGCAATGCCCGGTCGTTCACCCCGACCACTCCTCCAAAGGCGTATTCCTGCAAGTGGTTCAGGCCGTCCTTGTCCGTATCTGACTCCCATAGGGCGTTAGTCAACACTCCGGCACCGAACTGCCCAAACCACCATTCCTGTGAGGGTTTGTCAGTAAGCGTGGCCGACCCCAATACCTGGGCCCCCAGAAAATAACGATCCCGCAGTGCGCCTCCGGCTCCGGCGGCTCGCTGCGCACCTGTCAGCGTCACCTGAACGGACTCAGCACCTTCCGCCAGGGAATCCGTCATCCGCGTCAGGGTGATCTGCTTGCTTGTCTCATCCACGCCGAACGATGCCACGCCGGTCAGCATGGGACTGAAATCGCCGCCATTGGTCGCACTCCCGCTGACCTGATAGCTAACATCCTCGGCAAACGATGTAGCGCCGCTTCGGGTCAGGGTGAAGATTGCCGTATCATCCACGCCATGCTCGGCAAAGCTGTCATCCGTGGCCGTCACCTCAATGGTTGTGCCCTTGACGATGGTGAAATCATCGCGGATGACATTGGCACCATCAATGTATTGGGCGTGCAATGTATTGCCCTCGATAGTAAGAATCATGGAGCCCATGACACGCAGGTTAACGACAAAAACGGGGTGCGGAGATGGATTGATCAGGGCCAAGGAACCTCCGACCCAATTACTGATTTTCCCGGATGCCCCGCAGGTGCTGTAGACCGTGCCCTTCTCCCCCTCGGCCAGGGGTTTTTCATAGGCACCCGTGAATCCCGAGGCGACAAAGGCACCCGCGCTGTCGACACTGCCAACCGTGCTGCCATTGCCGCTGTCCAGCGCATGGGTTCCCAAGTCGAAGGTGCCACTGAGGGAACTCGTTGTGGCACTGAAATGACTATGGTGACCATTGATGAGCATCGATCGCTCATAACAGTGGCTATGCCCCGATAGCACCATATCCACCCCGTATTTTTCCAGGAGTGGCGTCACATAGCGGCGGATCTGGATGTGGCGGCCTTCGGTATCCGAGTTGTGCGATCCTTTTGTGTAGGGGCCATGGTGGAAGTAGGCAATGATCCAGTCTTTATCGGTCGCCTGCAAATCCATCTCCAGCCAATCAACCATCCCGCCGCCACCCGGGATGTCGTTGTAGTTGCCCGACGTTTGGGAATCGATAGAGACAAAGTGGATATTGCCATGATCAAAGGAATAATAACGCTCGCTGCCTGAAGCCACCCCACCGCATTCGGCGGCCGTGGGAAAGGAATGAATGTCAATGTACGGTGCCCCGCCACTGGTGTAGGTTTCATGGTTCCCAATGCAGGACCACATCACCGTGTTGCGCAAAAGCTCCGGATAGGAATCAAATACCGCCGCCTGAAACTCACTGTCGGTACCGTTGTTATACGCATTGTCGCCCAGCATCAGCCACGCATCCGTGTGACTGCTGCCGGTGCGGGTGCGATAGGCAGTGTACACGTTGTTCTTTGCGGCGGACGTCGTCCCGCTGTCGCCAATCACCCAGACCCTGGCCGCGGCACGCTCCCCCGGGAGCGGATGGGTTTTGAAATAGTGCGTTGCATCAGCACCCGCCGACTCCGTCCCGCCAGCATTGCTTGTCTCAATTTGGTAAAAGTACTTGGTCGCCGGGCTCAACCCCGTCACGGCAACCTGATGTTCGGTCACCAGGGGATCCAACGTCACGGTTTGCGTCAAATTCCCCGGAGCGTCACCATAGCGAAGCACCGTATTGCCCGCGCTGACGGTGCGCCATTTCACCGTCATCCGGTCGTGGCTCCCCGATTGGAGGTACGGGCCGCGTGTGATCGCCGGGGAAACCGGATTTTCACCTGCCATTTCCAGGCTGAAGCCGAGGTCGGATGATGTCGTGCTCGTCTGATGCAGGGAAACAGCCAGCAAGTTGACCCCCGGCTGAATGAGTCCGGAAGCGGCAACGCTGAACGTATGGAACGTGGATTCACTTCCATCCGCCCCCGTTTCCCTAGCCCACGTATCTTGCGCCGCATCAAGCGGCAGGTCGCCAACCACCGCCACCAGATTGCCATTGAGATAAATAAACGCACCGTCGTCAGCCAGCACGGAAAACCGGGCCTGATCATACCCCGTAACCCCTCCGTCGAATGTCCTGACGAAGTAGGCCGCCCCCCGGGTCCCACTGTTTGGGATGGGAATGGTCGTATTGGCCGATGGAATACCTACAACCCCCCCATACTGAAAAGGTCCCTGATGCCCGGCCGTAAATGCGGGACCGTTATAAACCACGCCAGGATACCCCGCCAGTGCCTGGTTTCTCCAGGTCGTGTCAAAGTCGGCGTCCGCAACCTGGGTCCCGTGCCCGACGACCGGGTCGTAGCCATCGTCCGTCGATGGATCAACCGGGCTGAGCATCGACCAGCCACCGCTCTCGTGACCCACGAGAATAGGCGAAGCTTCCAACTTGAGATCGAAACCCAGATCGGAACTTGTCAGGCT
>JBFERY010000032.1:0-27600 GCA_041548785.1 Oceaniferula sp. | reverse complement strand
AACTCACCCGCATGGGTGCCCTTGAGTCGGCGATTGCAGCAGCCGGAATCAACGATGAAGCTTTTCTGGATCAGGTTCAGCTTGCCGCGGCCGACATCAGTGATGCCGATCTCTATTCCTATAAGACCCTCTTGCATCAGGGCGACCTCATGTTAGGATTGATCTTATTCTCATTGTTATTGCCCAGTTTAGTGGGCACCTCTCACGCGCAAAATATCAAGCCCGAAAGCCTGGTGCTGATCCGCGCCATACTTCACGACCCGGCGCGGGTGGTTGCAGACCTCTACCTAGCCGATCCGGCGGGTGACCTGGTCAAGCTGCAACTGAGGACCGGCAACCTGTCGGCCCCGCAGCCGGCCATTCTCGTCAACGGAACTGTCCGCTTTTACAATAGCTCACGCTTCGACCCAGAGGACCCTGATGCGAACCTGGCAACGACCCTGAAGGTGCCGACGACGCTGAAGAAGCTCATTGTGATCCTCACCCCCATCCGCCAAGGCGCATCCTCCGTCCTCAAGGCAGTGCCAATCGATGACTCGCCGAACGCATTCCCTGGAGGGGAATCGAGGGTATTGAGTCTGATTGCCGGAAAAACAGCTGTGCAGGCTGGCGAGCACAGGGTAGGCGTGCAGCCTGGCAGGGTCGCCCGCATCCCGGCAGTCAAAAAGCGCAATAATTTCAACATCGCCCAGACGAACTTCTATTGCGAGAAAGGCGGTGCCTGGTCCGTGTTCACCGAGCGCCAGGTGAAATACCACGACAGGATCAGGCGGATTTACCTGATCACTGTATTTCCCGGAGCAAAACATCCTTATGTCACCACGTTCGTGGACACAGCCCCCCCCGCGGTGCCAAAGCGCATGCAACAGGAGCGCCGGCAAATCCACCCTTGATAAAGGATTGTCGTTGTCTTAATTCGAGGGTCGGGATATGGTCTCTGTCGATTACCCCACCCTCGAAAACATCCCGCTGTTCTCAACAAACGGCGCTGGTTTCAAAGTCAATCCTGACAACTCATCGAATGATAAAATCCAGAATCCCATTCCACCTCTGCCTGGGCGCGCTCTCATTGGTCATGGCTGGCGCAAGCTGCCGGGCTGATCAAACCGAGGCAACAGCCCGTGCACCCCGCATCGTCAACATCGTCAACTTCATCCGACAATGCGAACCGCGGATTGATTGGATCACCGAGGATGTGCTTTACGAAACTGTCGTCGAACAGGTGAAACTCATGAAGCGCCATCAGCTGAAGGGCACATTCCTGCTCCAGTATGACGCGCTCATGGATGCCCGCTATCAGAAATTACTCAAGGAGCTGCCGCCGGAAATGTTCGAAATCGGCGCCTGGTGGGAGATCCCACAACCACTCGTGGAAAACAGCGGATACCAGTGGCGCGGACAGTTCCCCTGGGACTGGCATGCCAATGTCGGCTTCGCAACCGGCTACTCGCCGGAAGAGCGGGAAAAACTAACAGACACCTACATGGCCGACTTCAAAAGGATTTTCGGCTACTACCCGAAATCGGTCGGCTCATGGTTTATCGACGCCCACACATTGCAGTACATGCACGAGCGCTACGGCATCGTCGCCTCCTGCAACTGCAAGGATCAGATTGGCACCGATGGCTATACGATGTGGGGTGGCTATTGGAACCAAGGCTATTACCCGAGCAAAAAAAATGCCTACATGCCGGCCCAGAATACGGAAAACCAGATCCCCGTGCCCATATTCAGAATGCTCGGAAGCGATCCGATCCACCAGTATGACGAAGGACTTGGCAGTAACCGCCAACGGGTCATCTCGATCGAACCCGTCTACGAAGGAGGTGGTGGTGACCCCGATTGGTGTCGCTGGTACTTCGACACCTTTGTCGATGGCGCGGCCATGGCCTACGGGTATGTCCAGATCGGCCAGGAAAACTCATTCACCTGGAAACGGATGCGCAAAGGTCTCGAGATCCAGTTCCCCATGGTCGCCCAGCTCAAAAAAGAGGGCAAAGTAACAGTGCAAACCCTCGCTGAAACTGGCACATGGTTTAAAAATAAGTACAAGCTCACCCCGCCGACGTCGGTCACCGTATTAAAAGACAACTCGGAAAAAAACCAGAAAACCGTCTGGTTCAATTCCCGCTTCTACCGAGCCAACCTGCTCTGGGACCAGAACACCATGCGCTTCCGGGACATCCACCTGTTCGACGAATCCGTCGCTTCGGATTATCTCACAAAAAAGGGAACATCCAACCAGTGCTTCTACCACACCCTGCCTGTGGTCGACGGATTCAACTGGAGCTCGCTGCAGACGATCGCAGGGCTCCGCATTAAAACATCCAAGGGACTCGAAATCAAAGGTGGCACCCCGTCAGTGAGTGACAGCCGAACCGGCGAACTTGTCGTCCGCTGGCCGGTGCATGCGGCCAAGGGTGATACATCGAAGTCGGAAATTGTCATCCGGTTCACCGAATCATCCATCGACATCACCGCAACAGGCGACATCAAAGACGACTGGCTTCTCGAATTCTCATGCGACCCAAAAGCGACCCTCCCCTTCCGTCAAATCGAAGAGAAAACGCTGTCGTGCAATTTCAAAAACCACCCCTACTCCATTTCCGCCACACAGGGAGTGTTCTCCCAACAGCATGATTCAAGCTGGCAAATCACACCGGAAAGCCAGCGGATCTTGTTGGATTTATCATCCCATCCGGAGCCATAGGAAGACAATCCCATCGGAACCGCATCCGCAAGCCGCGTTAGCGACGCTTTCCGTTAAAAACAGGATATAAACTCACATAGAAAATACAGCCATGCAAACCCGGCTCAATCCTGCTTGTCCCGCAGCGTGGGTTCGCCCTCAAGATACCCCAACGAAGCCAGGAAGCGGTCCATGGCAATCACGGTCTTGGTGTAGTTATCTTTCGCTCGGTAGTTGAAGAACGAGTGGGGCTGTCCCTCGTACAGATGCAGGTCGCAGCGCCCGCCCACTTTTTCCATGAGACGCTTGTATTCCCGCGCGGTCTTCACGGGGATCAGATCATCCTTGGTGCCGAGAAAAACGACAGTCGGAGGGGTGTCCGCGCTGATGTTGTGCATCGGTGAAAACTCCTTCCAGTATTTCTCGACCCGGGAGTGGCCGTAGCCGCCCGGCCCGTTGTCATAGACGGGATTGAACAGCACAAGGGCATTGGGCCTGGAACTAACCGTGAGGTCCTCCCCCTCTTCCTCAAACGCCTTGGTGGTGCCTGCGGCGGCCGCCACATGCCCGCCCGCAGACCCGCCACCCGCCGCAATCCGATCGGGATCAATACCCAGCTTCTCGGCATGTTGTCGGATCCATCTGACCGCCGACTTACCGTCCGTCACACAGGCGCGCGGTGTTGTCTTGTTTCGGGATTTCACCCGGTACTCAGCGGATATGGCCACCATGCCGCGCGAGGCGAGGTACTGACAGTGCGGATAGAACTGGCTCGGCGAGCCACTGTTCCATCCACCGCCGAAAAAGAAGACGATGGCGGGGCGCTTGTCGGTCGCCTGATGACCTTCGGGGGTGAAGACATGCAGCTTGAGTTCGGTCTTGCCATGGGTCTTGTAGACGATGGATTGATTCGGCTTAAAGCCTTTCACTTCATACGAATACGCCGATGGGGCGATGATGAGCAGAAGCATCGCGACAGAAAGATATTTTAGAGGGATCATTGCTTTGATGTTGATGCATCCTGTCACTCCCCAGAAACGCCGTCAAGCGTCGCCATGACGCGCTTGGCGGCATCGGGCTTCATTCCGATCCACCTTGGGGGCAATCAGCGATTCACATCGACAACCACCCGTCCCCTGAGCTCGCCATTGAGCATCTGCGCAGCGAGAGGCAACACGTCGGTCAGGCCGACTTCCTGGCTGATGGTCGCCAGCTTCGAGATGTCGAGATCGCGGGCCAGGCGGCGCCATGCTTCGAGCCGTTCCAACCGGGGGCACATCACGCTGTCAATGCCAACCAGCGTCACGCCACGCAGAATGAAGGGGGCGACGGTGGCGGGAAAATCCATTCCGCCGGCCAGCCCACAGGCGGTGACAACCCCCCGGTATCGGGTCGTCGCGCAGACATTCGCCAGCGTCTGGCTTCCGACGACATCCACTGCCCCAGCCCAGCGTTCCTTGCCCAATGGCTTTCCGGGCGCTTCGAACTCGGCACGGTCCAGAACCTCGACCGCCCCCAGGCTTTTAATATATTCGCTTTCCTCCGGTCTTCCACTCACCGCAACAACGGAGAACCCAAGTTGGGTCAGAACCGCCGTCGCCACACTGCCCACACCTCCAGCCGCACCGGTGACAAGGATCTCCCCATGTTCAGGCGTTACGCCATGCCGCTCCAGCGCCAGCACGCAAAGCATCGCCGTGTAGCCCGCGGTGCCAATGGCCATAGCCTGCTGCGGCGTGAACCGTCCGCGCAGCGGCACCAGCCAGTTGCCATCAAGGCGCGCCTTCTGGGCCAGACCACCCCAATGCGTCTCCCCGACCCCCCAGCCGTTCAGGATCACCGCGTCACCCACCTCGTAGTCGGAATGCGTCGACTGCTCGACCGTGCCGACCAGATCGACGCCTGGCACCATCGGAAATTTGCGCACCACCGGACCCTTGCCCGTGATCGCCAGCGCGTCCTTGTAGTTGAGTGTCGAATGACTCACCCGTACGGTCACGTCGCCGTCGGGCAATTGCCCCTCGTCAAGCTCCTGCAGTGATGCCCGGTAACCCGCTTCGTCCTTTTCAATTAGAATACCTTTAAACATAAAATTTGTGTTGTTCCGGTGTGATCGGATCAGTTGCGCCAATGATGCTCATGTTGGATGAATACATCCCGTCCCCTGTGGGCCACACTACTCCTTCTTGGTGACGCTCTGCCAGTATTCCTGACTCAACTTCTTGAGTCGTGTCACGACTTCAGGAAATTCCGCGGCCAGATTCCTTGCCTCACCCAGATCATTGGGGATATCATAAAGCTCGGTTTTCTTGCCTCTGAAAACCATCTTCCACTTGTCTTGACGCACCGCGCAGGTCTTCCCCATTTTCCAGTGAAAACTTTGGTGCGCTGTCGGAGCGTCGGCTGATTGGATGATGGGCATCAAGCTCTTGCCATCGATCCGATGTTTTGCGGCCGGCAGTCGGCACAGTTCCAGGATCGTCGGATACCAGTCGCAGCCGGTGGCAACTTGTCCACGCACCTGGTTCTCAGGGATATGGCCGGGCCATGAGATGATGGCCGGGATGCGTAGCCCACCCTCGTAGAGGCTGAACTTGGCACCGCGATGCGGCCCGGAGTTACCACCGCCATTGTGCGCCCGGACCTCCTCGGATGCACCGTGGTCGGATTGGAATATAAAAATGGTATCCTTGGTCAGGCCCAGATCATCGACCTTCTTGATGAGTTCGCCGATCCGGTCATCCATGGTCGACAGAAATGCGGCGTAGAGATTGCGCGGGTAATCGAGATCCTTGTAATACTCCAACCACTCAGGCGACCCCTGATAGGGATAGTGGGGCGTGTTCATCGCGAAGTAGATGAAGAACGGCTTGTCCTTGTTCTTGTCGATGAACTCGCCGGCCTCCTTCACCATGAGATCCGGAAAGAACTGGCCGTTGTGAAAAACTTCCTTTCCATTGCGCCAGAGGTCGTGCTTGTTAGGACCGTTCCAGTAGAAGAAGTGTGAATAGTTATCGATACAG
Organism: Oceaniferula sp.; assembly: GCA_041548785.1. Lineage (GTDB taxonomy): Bacteria > Verrucomicrobiota > Verrucomicrobiia > Verrucomicrobiales > Akkermansiaceae > Oceaniferula. The sequence goes on along the minus strand of JBFERY010000032.1, from coordinate 21,888 downwards.
CCGACGAGATGTCCGAAGGAGTGGTCGAAGCCCTGTCCGTTAGGCATGGTCTGCTCCGAGTGCCCGAGATGCCATTTGCCAATGTGCGCCGTGGCATAGCCGGCTTGCTTGAGCTCTTCCGCGATGGTTATCTGCGACGACGGCATACCGACACTATCGAGACCGACATTGCCATGCAGTCCGCCGTGCTGCGGCGTGCGACCGGTCATAAGTCCCACACGCGAAGGCGAGCAAACCGGGGCTGCGGCGTAGAACTGCGTAAACCGCATGCCACGTTGAGCCAACGAATCCATGTGTTGTGTCGCCAGATCATTGGCCCCGTAAATGTTCAGATCGATCGTCCCCTGGTCATCCGTAAAGATGATGATGACGTTTGGCTGCCTCGCTTCGAGCACCGACAGAGACAGTAGGGATATGAGTAATATAAGATAGTACATGCTATGGTTTTTTTCTTGCAGGTTGAGCGTTATCCCTTGCCTGTCTGCTAATTCTTTCGGTTTGAGTTCTATCGCTGATGCAAGTGGCATGCCAGCCCGTATTTTTGATATTACACCACTCGAACAGTCAGATTGCCGTCATGACGTCGAATGATGGGATTGTAGCAAGGCGCAAGGAAGGAGCATAGCGGGCCATTTCACCCAACCTTAAAAAACCATCATTAGGTTAAGATGACTGCTCAATGGATGTTCACCTTGCACTGAGCCATTTCTCGCAGCTCTCTATCCAGGGAAACCCGCCCAGTCCGGTACCGTGCCCACCCCCGGGGTAGGCATGATAATCATAATCCACCTGGGCCTTTTTCAAAATGGAGACATAGGCCTCAACACCGGCAATGAATCCGTCCTTTTTGGAGATGGTGATATAGAGAGGAATACTTGCATCCTTGACCTTGCTCACCCCCTCCGCAGCCTTGCCATTTTTGCCGAGATAGGCGGGGTAGATCAGCAGGGCGAAGTCGGGTTTGCTGTCGAGCTTGTCCAAATCATCGGCCGGGGGATACGAGGCAAGGTCAAACTGGTGGACCACGGTCGCACAGAGGTGTCCGCCTGCGGAGAAGCCCATGAGACCCACCTTTGCCGGGTTGATACCAAACTGTTTTGCATGGCTGCGGACAAATCGGATGGCCCTTTGCGCATCCTGCAGCGGGGCGTTGACGCCTTTCCGTTTAGGCACCCGGTACTTGACGACGAACGCGGTGATCCCTTGCCGATTTAACCATTGCCCAACCAGGCTCCCCTCTTTTCTGGCGGCAAGATGTCCATATCCCCCGCCGGGAAAAACAAGGACAGCGGTGCCGTTCGGTCGTTCGGGCTTCATCACCATCAGGCTTGGGCGGACGACATTCCTTATGCGTGAATCGAAATTCTCGACCAAATGTTTGAGGGGGTCGTCATGCCGTCGCCCATCGCCAGGCCAGAGCCGGTAGAGTTCGTGTTTTCCAGGCACGCTCTTTAGTAACATCCTATCGCCGGGCTCCCACTTGTCTTCCCAGGACTGGGCACCACCAGACTCCGCATAACTCCAGACGCTACTTACCGCGAGGCAACCCAGTAAAAACAGAATCTTCATACTTCCTTCTACCGGAACAGTACAACGGATGCAAGTGCTGCGTCGTAACGAGACACGAGGCAATGTTCGCATCACCCAAGTTGGCAGTGTGTTCGAGCTCGACCCGGTGCTACCGAACGACCGCGGCATCACCCCGCACCGCCGGCATGACGGCTACCCGCGTGAGATGAAGACACAACAGGCCGCACGCTGAATGGTGTGGCGCGTAGGGCACACCCCGGTCCGGAGCGCCCCGGGTTCCGGATGAGCGCCTCCCGCCCCCCCGTAACCCGCTCACACCAAGCAGCTCAAACGCTCTCGATGGCATTGCCCGACGGCTCCCGGAAAAACAGTTCGACAACAGGTATTCCTGCTTGCCAACCGAGGAACCAGGGGCTACAGCCTCGCCCATGGCAACTGAAACAACACTGATCCTTTTCAAACCCGACGCCGTTGAGAAAAAAATCGTCGGCACCGTCCTTGCACGCTTCCAGGCAGAAGGCTTCACCATCCGCGGCATCAAGATGATGCAGCTCGATGACGCGATCCTCACCGAGCACTACGCCCACGTTGCCGACAAGCCGTTTTTCCCCGAAATCGCCGCCTTCATGAGTCGCTGCCCGGTGATCGCCCTTGCCCTGGAGGGCGTGGACGTCATCACCCGCGTGCGCGACCTGCTCGGACCCACCAACTCCAAGGAAGCCGAGGAAGGCACCATCCGTGGGGACTTCGGCGAGGACATGATGACCAACGTCTGTCACGCATCCGACAGCCCGGAAAATGCCGCCGCCGAGCTCAAACGCTTCTTCAAGGACGACGAGCTGTTCTCCTTCTAGAGCCGCTCGCTCAGAATTCTCTCCCAACGAGGCCTGCCGGTGCGATTCCGGCAGGCCTCGTGCATTTTGGCTATTTTGTCGGTCATATTTTGATTCTTTCCTGTTGGCTCTTGCTTCTTAGCCATCTTTTCCCTACAGAGCCCGTGCCCGCACACACGCCCCAATTTTTCTATGAGCTTATCCACCTGCGCCCCTTGCCGTTTCTGGCATTCATCCATCGGTAAAAAAATCGTCGTCGCCCTGACCGGAGCCTTTCTTGTTGTCTTCCTCGCTGGACACCTCGTTGGCAACCTCCTGATCTTTCAAAGTTCCGAGGCATTCAATCACTACGCTGATTTTCTCCACACCATGCTGCATGGCTGGGGTATCTGGCTGTTCCGTGCCACCATGCTGGTGTCACTGGTTCTCCACATCATTGCCACCATCCAGCTGACCGCCTCCAACCGCATTGCGCGCCCGGCACGCTACCAGAAGGACGCGACCATGGTGGCATCCCGCTCGTCACGTATGATGATCTGGAGCGGACTGACCATCCTCGTCTTCTTTGTCTTCCATATCCTGCACTACACCGTGCGGGTGCAGGCGGATCTCAAGCAACTCGCCAACTTCCACCAGAACTGGGCGATGACCGTCGCCGGCTTCCAAAGCATACCCGTCGTTCTTTTCTACATCCTCGCCATGGGACTGCTCTGCTCCCACCTCAGCCACGGGGTCGGATCGATTTTCCAGACGCTCGGTCTGCGCACCAAAAAGACAGCCTTCGGCATCCAAATCTTTTCCAAGGCCTACGCCGTCGTCCTCTTCTTCGGATTCATCTCCATTCCTGTCAGCATCTGCTTCTTCGGACTGGGTGAACAAGAAATGAACGAGACCATCAAGAAAGTAGAAGCCGCCGCCGAGGCCGGCCTGACCTCACTCCCCACGGAAGAAGCCAAGCACTAAGCCACATTCCGTTCCTCCTGAAAATTTCCGCCAATCCTGTCCCCAATACACCATGTCTTTAGATAGCAAAATACCCGACGGTCCCATCGAGCAAAAGTGGACCAAACACAAAATGGACTCCAAGCTCATCAACCCGGCCAACAAACGGAAGTACTCCGTGATTGTCGTAGGCTCCGGCCTCGCCGGTGGTGCCGCCGCCGCGTCCCTCGCCGAGATGGGCTACCAGGTCAAATGCTTCTGCTATCAGGACAGCCCGCGCCGCGCCCACTCGATCGCAGCCCAGGGCGGCATCAACGCCGCCAAGAACTACCAGAATGACGGCGACTCGGTCTACCGCCTGTTCTACGACACCGTCAAGGGCGGCGACTTCCGCGCCCGCGAAGCCAACGTCTACCGGCTGGCTGAAGTTTCCAACAACATCATCGACCAATGCACCGCCCAGGGTGTCCCGTTCGCCCGCGAATACGGCGGCCTGCTCGACAACCGCTCATTCGGTGGCGCCCAGGTATCCCGCACCTTCTACGCCCGCGGCCAAACAGGCCAGCAGCTTCTCATCGGATGCTACCAGGCCCTGGAAAAAGAAATCTCCAAGGGCGGCGTCACCATGTATCCGCGCACGGAAATGATGGATGTCGTCAAGGTCAACGGCCACGCCAAGGGGATCGTTGTCCGCGACATGATCACCGGTGAGATCTCCTCCCATGCCGCCGATGCCGTCATCCTGGCCACCGGCGGCTACGGCAACGTCTTCTTCCTCTCCACCAACGCCATGGGCTGCAACGTCACCGCCGCCCTCCGCGCCCACAAGCGCGGCGCCTACTTCGCCAACCCGTGCTACACCCAGATCCACCCGACCTGCATCCCAGTGAGCGGCGACTACCAGTCGAAGCTCACCCTGATGTCCGAGTCCCTGCGCAACGACGGACGTATCTGGGTGCCCCAAAGCAAGGAGGACGCCCTGGCGATCCGCGAAGGCAAAAAGACGCCCGAGGACATTGCTGAGGACGACCGCGATTACTACCTCGAGCGTAAATACCCGTCGTTCGGAAACCTCGCACCACGTGACGTCTCCTCACGGGCCGCCAAGGAAGTCTGCGACGACGGTCGTGGCGTCGCCCCCACCGGCCTCGGTGTTTACCTCGACTTCAAGGACGCCATCGCGCGCCTCGGCGAGGACGTCATCCGCGCACGCTACGGCAACCTTTTCCAGATGTATGAGAAGATCACCGGCGACAACCCCTACAAAACACCGATGCAAATCTTCCCGGCCGTGCACTACACCATGGGCGGCCTCTGGGTCGATTACAACCTGCAGACCACGATTCCCGGCCTGCACTGTCTGGGCGAAGCCAACTTCTCCGACCACGGTGCCAACCGCCTCGGTGCCTCAGCCCTGATGCAGGGACTGGCCGACGGGTATTTCGTCATCCCGTCCACCATCGCGGTTTATCTCGCAGGTGAGAAACCAGGATCGATCAACACCGACATGGACGAATTCAAGCAGGTGGAAAGCGAGGTCACCGAACGCATGAACTCGCTGCTCAACGTGAAAGGCGACCGCACCGTCGACTCCTTCCACAAAGAACTCGGCCTGGTCATGTGGGACAACTGCGGCATGGCCCGCACCGAGGAATCCCTCAAACTCGCCCTGAAACGCATTCCCGAAATCCGCGAGGAGTTCTGGAAAAACGTCCGCGTCCCCGGCAAGGGAGACGGCCTCAACTCCGAGCTGGAAAAAGCGGCGCGGCTCGCCGACTTCCTCGAGTTCGCCGAGGTCATGTGCTACGACGCGCTCGAGCGGGCCGAGTCCTGCGGCGGCCACTTCCGCCTCGAGTACCAGTTCACCGAAGACTCACCCGAAGTCAAGGCCGGCCAAACCCAGCCGGGCGAAGCCCAGCGCCGCGATGAGGAATTTGCCTACGTCGCCGCCTGGGAATTCAACGGCGTCGGCGAAGAACCCACGCTGCACAAGGAGGAACTCACCTTCGACAGCGTGCACCTCGCCATCCGAAGCTACGCCTAATCGCTTTCCATTCCTCCACTTATCCATTTATCCACTTCTTCATTCACTATGAACCTCACACTCAAAGTCTGGCGCCAGTATAACATCCATGATGATGGTCGACTGGAAACCTATGATGCCAAGGACATCCCCATCGAAGCCTCGTTTCTGGAAATGCTTGATATCGTCAACGAGCGCATCATCAACGACGGCGGTGAGCCGATCCACTTTGACCACGACTGCCGCGAGGGCATCTGCGGTCAGTGCTCGCTCACCATCAACGGCATCCCGCACTCGAAGGAACAAGGCATCACCGCGTGCCAGTTGCACATGCGCAAGTTCAAGGACGGCGAGACCATCTGGATCGAACCATTCCGGGCCAAGGCATTCCCGCTTCTGCGCGACCTGATGGTCGACCGCAGCGCCTTCGACCGCATCATTGCCGCCGGCGGATTCATCGACGTCCGCACCGGCTCCGCCCAGGATGCCAACAACCTGCCCGTGGCCAAGACCCGTGCCGAAGCCTCGATGGATGCCGCTGCCTGCATCGGCTGTGGTGCCTGCGTCGCCGCCTGCAAGAATGCCAGTGCCATGCTCTTTGTTTCAGCCAAGGCCGCCCACCTCAACTTGCTGCCACAGGGTGCGCCCGAGAAGGACAAACGTGTGCTCGGCATGGTCCGCCAAATGGACGCCGAGGGATTTGGCAACTGCACCAACCTCTACGAATGCGAGGCGGTCTGCCCGAAGGAGATCAGCACGGAAAACATCGCCCGCCTGAACCGCGATTACGCCGTTGCCCTCGCCAAAGAGGCCACGGTGTAAGGCATCCATTCCCATTTCAGGAACATCCCCATCACCGAGCGGGCGTTGGCGCCGGCCTTGGCGTTAGGGTGATTCTAATCGCGCCGCCCAGCGTCCGGGCTTGGCTTACCTGCCCGCAGACAACTGGATGCGGTAGACATAGGCATGCTCGCACGGCCTCTTGCTCGGGACAGGCAATTTCAACCCGCCGGAAACAGCCTTCCACCCCAGCTTCTCCTCGCTGCCCAGCATGTCCACGGACAGCACCTTGCGATCTTTCCCAGAGGCCTGCTTCAGCGTCAACCCGCCCTTCGGCCACGTCAGGCACGTGGCATACAGGGTGTCTCCGCGAACGACATAACGCACCTCAACCGGTTCACCACCCGCGACATCCGCTTTTTCCGTGAAGTTCACCCATGGTGAGGTGCCGTAAATGGACTCACCATTGACGTCCATCCACTTGCCGACCTCGCGCAGTCGCTTGACGCAAGGTTCCGGAATCAGTCCTTCGGCGGTCGGCCCGACATTCAGCAGGTAGTTCCCCCCCTTGCTCACCGTTTCGACAAGGTTGTGAATGATGGTGCGGGTCGAGCGCCACTTGTGATCATTCTTGTTATAACCGTAGCTCGTGTTCATCGAGCCCGGATTCTCCCACTCGAAGCCCAGGTTGCGGCTGGCAATCTCATTGTCACCGGTCGAGAGGTAGTCGCAATATGGCGGCGGGATCACCTTGGGCGGGGTGCAGTGGTGGATGCGGCTGTTGAGCACCACTTCCGGACGCAGCTTGCGAATGCTGTTGTAGAGCGACTCGACCTGCTTTTCACTCTTCATGCTGATACCGTCGAACCAGATCAGGTCGGCCTTGTATTTGGTCAGCAACTCCTCCACCTGTGGTTTGGCGAACTCGCTGAAGTAGCGGTCAAAATCCTCCTCTTTGGAGTCGGCAAAGTCCCAGGTATTAGTCTGCTTATAGCGGTTCCCCGGCCCCGTCGGACGATACCAGTCGCGGTCCACCGAATAATAACAGCCGAAGTGAAGCCCGGCTTTGCGGGACGCCTTGGCCAACTCACCGGTGATGTCACGGCCATAAGGCGTGGCGTCCACCACGTCGTATTCCGTCTTGTCCGAGTCATACATGCTGAAACCGTCATGATGCTTTGCCGTCAGCACCATGTACTTCATGCCGGCCTCCTTCGCCAAAGCCGACCATGCATCGGCATCGAATTGCTGCGGATTGAATTCACCCGCGAGCTTACTGTAGGTCTCAACCGGAATCTTGGATGAGAACATGATCCATTCGGAGTAGCCGCGTTTGTAAACCTTGTCACCCCAGGTCCCGGCGGGAATGGCATAAAGACCCCAGTGAATGAACATCCCGAATTTTCCGTCACGCCACCACTCGATACGCTCTTCGCGGGTAAGCTCATCACTCTTCTCCTCGGCAATCATGACGCCCGGGAGCATCAGCGCCACACCGAGGCAGGTGGCCATGACCCCCACCTTCATCCTGTGCCATAAATATTGACTGCTACCGCTCGGAATTTGCTTTTGAGATATGGGGATTGATGTCGCTGTCATGGGGAGATAGTGGGGTGCGGGGGGAAGAGGGTCAGAGTCACGCTGTGATTTGATAGGAATCCGGCACGAAAACCAATGCCCTTTTCAACTATCGTCTCCCAAAAACCGTCCCTGCCTTTTTGTGGGGAATGACATAAGGGCCACCATCAACGTGTTGCCTCCGGCACCCCTGCCCTGTCGGCACGGGCAGGATCCCGGCTTTGCAGGTCCGGCTTTAGGTGGCCCACTCACGAGTCCAACTCGAGCGCCGCCTTCTGGGCTGCTGTTTTGGCCTCCCCTTTATGCGCCTTGTCAGCTTCCGCTTCCGTGGTGAGACGCATCCCGACGGGCTTGGAGACACCGAAGTCCTCCATGGTCACCCCGTAGATCACGTCGGCGCGGTTCATGGTGCGCTTGCTGTGGGTCACGATGATGAACTGGCTGTTGTCGATAAACTTGTCCAGCACCTTGAGGAAGCGGTTGATGTTCGCCTCGTCCAGCGGTGCGTCCAGCTCATCCAACACGCAGAACGGGCTCGGCTTGATTTGGAAAATGGAGAACAGCAGGGCGACGGCGGTCATCGAGCGCTCACCACCCGAAAGCAGGCTGATCGACTGCAGTTTTTTGCCCGGTGGCTTGGCGATGATATCGATGCCGCTTTCCAGCGGATCGTCCTCGTTGATCAGCACCAGGTTGGCCTGGGCCTTGTCTCCGAAGAGAACCTTGAACATGCCTTTGAAGTTCTCGGCGACCTGGGTAAAGGTCTCGGTGAAGCGTTTCTTCGTCTCCACGTTGATCCGCTCGATGACAGTAATCAGCTCCGTCTTGGAATTGACCAAATCATCGTGCTGGGTGCGGAGGTTGTTATGGAGGTCCTCAAGTTCGTCGAACTCCTCGATCGCATCCACGTTGACAGGTCCCATGGAGTCGACCTTGCGCTTGAGATCAATCACGATTTTCTCGACCAGATCCCAATCCGGTCCGCTGTCTCCCGGAAGGGTGGCGTCTTGCCCCGCCTCATCAGCGTCCGATGCCACGCTCTCGGGCTCGGTTTGTTGCGCATCATCATCCGCATCTTCACCCGCCGCCCGGTTCTTCTGCTGACGCTCGTAGGCCTTGGTGCGCTCATTAAGACAGGTGAGCAGGGCGTGCGAATCGGGCCGGAAGTGCGCAAGCTCAACCTGGTGGCGCTCCATGACACTCTCGTTCAGATTCTCCAAACGCAGCCCGATCTTGGTCGCCGAAATCTCCTCGCGTCCTTTTTGCTCGGTGATTTTAGAACACTCATGCCGCAAGGCGGAAAGCTCTTTCTCGCTGACCTCAATCGCGTGGTGCAGCTCGCCGCGACTGGCGGAGGTGCTCTCAAGCAGCTCTTCCAAATCACGTGCTTCCGCGGAATTCATCGCGATGGTTTCCAGCAGTTCCGCATTCTCGGAAACCGCGGCCTGCATACGCTCGTTGAAGCTGGCAATCTCCTCGTCGCGCCGGCTACTGAGCTGACGCAACTCCTCGAGCCGGGCCGCCATCGGCGAGCGCTGCCGCTCGGCCGCCTCCAGCGCCTGGCGCTCGACAGCAAGACTGGTGCGGTACTCCTGAAGGGTGGCGACGGCCTCGTTTTCACGTCGACTGGCTTCCTCCAGCTCCCCGGCGAGCTTGATCTGATCGGCCTCCAACTGCTCCAGGCGCGCGCGGGCAGAGGCGAGATCCCCTTCCATTTCCTCACGGCCGCTCAGCGCGTTGTCCTCACGCTCCTTGATATCGTTTTGTTCCCACGCGACGCTGGAAATTTTGCTTTCCAGTGATTCCACCTCACGGCTGGCCAGGGTGAGTTGCCCTTGCAGTGTCGACTCCTCGACGCGCGCCTTCTGCAGCCGTTCACGCGCGAGCTCGGAGGCTTCGCGCTGCTCGGTGACTTCGCTCTCCAACCGGGACAGCGTCACGCGTGCCTCCTCGTCAGCCGTTTCCAGCTCGGCCACTTCGATTTCCAGTGAGCGGACTTCGTTTTGTCTTTCCAGCACCGAGCTTTGGTCGCCGCTGCTGATTCCGCCGGTGATCATTCCTTCCGGGTGGCAGACATCACCGCGCATTGTCACCATGATCACGTCAGGCAGGTCGTTGCGCATGCTCATGGCAGTGGTGAGATCGCTGACGATCAGCACCTTGGAGAGGAGGCTTTCGACGACCGCTGCGACCTTGGCATCGGATTTGACACGGTCCATCGCCCAGGTCACGGCACCGTCCGGCACGGTCATCATCTGGCCTGCGCCGGAGGCTGAGACGAAATCCTCAGGGATGATCGCCGCCTCGCCGAGTTTTTTGTCGGTCAGCCGGTCAATGATCGCTTGCGCATAGGTCGAATCGGTCACCAACACCGCCTGCAGGTGCGAGCCAAGGGCGGCTTCCACGGCAACCGTGTATTCCTGTTCCACCTCGATGAGTCCGGCGAGGACGCCACGCACTCCGTTTTTGAAAAAGTCAGGTTCATCCAGACCCTTGAGAACGGACTGGGTGCCTTGCTCAAACCCCTCGCCACTGTTCACAAGCTGGCGCAGAACGTCGAGGCGGGATGATGCGCGGGCGAGATCCTTATGCGCCGCAGAGGCATGGTCGCGGGCGGCGTCGAGATCGCCACGGGTATGTTGGAACGTGCGCTCGGCCACCTCCCTTTGCTCCTCCAGCCCATTGAGTTTACTGCGGCGGGTTTCGAGTTCCGCGGAGATCCCCTCCTGCTCCATCACGGCCTGCTCGTGCTCGTATTGTAGGCGTTCATCCTCCTCGGCTAGCTTGCCGGCCCGTTCGCGGCTGTTTTCCATCACCGACAGCGCGCTCTCGATTTTCGCCTGGCTGGCGGCAATGACCGACTGGGTGGTGTTCGCCTCGCTGCGGAGGCTGCGCAGGACGCCCTCCTTCTGCTCGCGCTCACCGCGCTGGGCGGCAGCGCGCGACTCGTGCTCGGAGAGCTGGGCCTGCTGGGATTCGATCCGACCGGACAGCTCGACGAGCGTTTGCTCGGCCTCCTCGAAATCGAGCAACTGCTGGTTGAGTTTTTCCTGGGCCTCGAGGATATCGCTCTGGTTCTGTGACACCCGTGCCTCCAACTCGGACTGGCGTTCTTTGTTAAACGCAATACGGCTTTCGGCGGCGCTGGCGGCGTTGGTGTGATGGTTGAGCTGCTGGCGGATTTCGGAGAGTTCCGCCTCCAGGCTCTGGGCGGCGTCGCGTGCCTTGACGACCGCCTGCTCTTTTTCCGGCAGGCCCACTTCGAGTTCGTGTTCGCGAACCTCGAGCGAGTGGATGGAGTTTTCCAGCTCGCCCAGCTCGGCGGTGTATGCGGTGAACTTGCGGTAGCCGAGGTGGGTATCCAATATGCGCACGTCCTTGGCCAGCTCCTGGTAGCGGCGGGCCTTGGCGACCTGGCGTTTCAGCGAGTTCATGCGGCGTTCCTGCTCGGCAAGCACATCGGAAACACGGAGCAGGTTCGCCTCGGTGTATTCCAGCTTGCGCAGTGCCTCACGCTTTTCCTTTTTGAACTTGGTGATCCCCGCAGCCTCCTCAAAAACGGTGCGCCGGTCCTCCGGCTTGGAGCTCAGCAACATGTCAATCTTGCCCTGCTCCATGATCGAGTAGGAAGTCCGGCCAATCCCGGTGTCCATAAACAGCTCGTGAATATCACGTAGCCGGCACAGGCTGCCATTGATGCGGTACTCGGACTTGCCATCGCGGAATACACGGCGGGTGATCGCCACTTCATTGTAGTCCACCTTGAGAATCTCCTCACAATCGGCAAGGGTCATGGTGACCTCCGCCATCCCCAGCGCGGCACGGGCCCGGCTGGTTCCGCTCTTATCGGTGCCATTGAAAATAACGTCGGCCATTTCTCCGCCACGCAGTGCCTTGGCGGACGTTTCCCCGAGTACCCAGCGGATCGCGTCCACCACGTTGGATTTGCCGCAGCCATTGGGGCCGACAATGCCGGTGACGCCATTCGGGTGGAATTCGAATTTTGTTTTGTCGGCAAAGGATTTGAATCCGTGGAGATCGAGTGACTTGAGATACATAATGGTTTGCAGGATATGAAGTTTCGAGTGTAAGGGGGAACGGAAGGTTGGTCGGAGGGCTGATATCAAAAAAATCCAGTCCCCATGGGCTGTTCCCAGGCATCCTAATCCCGATCGGGTGCCAACCAAGTCAATTACGCCGAAAATCGCATATATGGCGGTTTTAAGGGGGTAAAATACCACATGTTGTGTTTTATGGTATTTAAGGAATGTGAAACAAATAGCGGATTCCCAGTGATCAACCGGTGTGAGCGCCCGCGCATTCGAGGCTTGTTTCCCTGGCCTGCAGGCCGTAGCAATGCGCATGCAGCTGCAACCCGAATGGCTCGGTCAAGATGTGGATTACCAGCACGGACTGGAAATCCAGCAGAGCCGTGTGCAGGACATCCTCGATGGCAGCCGAGGCAACCAGTTGCTGTTGCTGGAACACGCGCCGGTTTATACCATCGGCCGGACCCGCGACCAGACTTCGCTGGGTGACAATACCACGCTGCTGCCGCACCCCGTGGTTGAAATCAGTCGCGGCGGGCAAGGAACCTACCACGGACCGGGCCAACTCACCGGGTACCCGATTGTGGATCTGCGGCCACTCGGCAAAGACCTGCATGCCTATATCCGCGGTCTCGAGCAGGCGCTCATTCTCACCTGCGCCGAGTATGGTGTGACCGCGGGCCGGCGCGACGGCCTCACCGGGGTCTGGGTCGAAAACCGGAAGCTGGCATCCATCGGCGTGGGTGTCAGGAAATGGATTGCGATGCACGGCTTTGCCATCAACCTCACCAGGGCCAGCCTGCGCGGATTCTTGTCGATCACCCCCTGTGGGATCGACGGCGTGACGATGACCTGCTTGGAAAGCGAGTGCGGCAGCGAGGTCGACGTGCAAGAGTTTGCCAAACGATCCGCCCCTCATCTCGACTGCGTGCTGGCGGCGATGGAAAATGCGGGCGGCTAAGCTGCCGCCCATCGCGTCGCAGCCACCTAACAACTACGCCCCCTTGCCTCCCGCAGGCACGACTTTATGGGCTTCGGCTTCAGCCGCCTCCGCGGCTTCAATGGCCCGCTCCTTGTTTTTCTGTGCCTTGGATGACTCCTTGATAATCTGGCGCTCCTGCTCGGAGTCCTGGTTTTTCCCCTGGCTGATGGCGACACCAAGCCAGCGGAGTTCGTAGCTGTTATCGAGCCCGACCTTGACCAGCATCGTCAGCGGCACGGCGAGCAGCATGCCCACGGGCCCCCAGATAAAACCCCAGAAAAGGACGGAAATGACCACGACCACGGTGGACAGCCCGAAGCGGCGCCCAAGCAATGCCGGCTCAAGAAAGTTGCCGAGGAATCCATTGATCAGCAGATAGCCACAGGCGACGGCGATGGCATGCTTCACATCGTGGATCAGGAGCGCCAGAATGACGGGCGGGATCCCCGCAATAATCGAGCCGATGGCCGGGATGTAGTTCAATGCAAAGGCGAGGATGCCCCAGAGCAAGGGGAAATCCACCTCGGCAGCCCAGCACAACAGCCCTGCAAGTCCGCCGGTCGCGATGCTGACCATCGTCTTGATACCGAGGTATTTCTGGATGTCGCGGGTGGCACTCAGCATCCGCTGGAGGTTCGGCCCTTGGGCCTCGACGATCGCCTCAAACCTGCGCGCGAACATCCGCGCCTCGCTGAGCATAAAAACAAGCAGGATGAAAACAATAAATGAACTCTTCAATGTCTCCAGCACCCCGGCCAGGAAGGAGGTGATGTTGTTTTTAAAGAAGTTCGCTATCTCCTCCTCGGTAAGCAGTTTCTTAACGTCTTCCCGGGCGGTCTCAATCCCCCATGCCTCAAGCTGTGCGCCGCCGTTCAAGGCAACCTCATACATCTTACTCCCGTAATTCTCAAGCCGGTCGCCCTCCGCAAGGTCATTGATCAGAAGAAAACCCACCACCATGATTCCCGAGAGAAAGGCAAATACGACCAACACCGTGATCAGCACCGCGAAAAACCGTGGCACCCTGTGCTCGCGCAGCCAGTTCGTGATCGGAAAGCTCACCGCCGCAATGAAAAATGCCAGCGACACCGGGATAAAAAAGTCTCGCGCAAAATACATCCCACACAACACGAGCATCGCCGAGGCGAGCAAGAGCATGACTTTATGGGCTTCTGCGGGTTTGGTAGGCACGGGTGCGAGCTTGAGGAGAGTTGATGTGGCAAACAACGTCTATCTTCGTTAGCGTCGCCTACGCACGCCCCATGGAGGCGTGCGTCATCATACGCTTATTCAGTCACACAGGCAATGGAATCATTCGATTATTATTCAATTGATGACACCCGCCCCCAAATCCTCCCCCAGTATCATCATTCCAGTTGCCCATGATGCGGAAAATCTGGAACGATTCCTGCCCACCCTTCCCCCATGCCCCCCCCGCTCGGAGCAGGTCGAGATCGACGTATGCGACAGCGGCGGCCCGCATAGCACCCGTGGTTGCGCCTCATCCGGGACCCCCTGCTGACGCGGACACGGCCGGCGGGGGCAATCGACCAACAAGCGACGGGACATGCTTGCCAGCCGGCCAAAACCCCACTAGCCTAACGCCATGAAATCCCATGAGGTGCTGAAACAGGCTTTTGAAAAAAGCAGCCCCAAGGCGATAGCCTCCGAGCTCGGCGTCTCACTCTCACTCGTCTACAAATGGGCACAGGACCAGTCGGAGAACGGCTCGGGCAGCAGGAACCCGCTCGACCGCATCGTGGAAATCCACGACCACACCCAGCATCTTGCCATCATCGAGTGGCTCTGTGAGCAATGCGGTGGCTACTTCGTCCGCAACCCCGACAGCAAATGCCCGCAACGCTTCGATGTGCTGCCGGCCACCAACGAGATCGTGGGCCAATTCTCCTCCCTGCTCGCCCAGATTTCACAAGCCGCCCTCGACAACTCCATTAGCCTGGACGAAGCCGAGGAAATCCGCCAGTGCTGGGACAAACTCAAGAGTTTCACCGAGGGATTCGTCCGCTGCTGTGAGGAGGGCAACTTTGATCTCATGCAGGAGGATAAAAGCCAGGAGCTTAAACCGCGCACCACACTCTACTAGCAGAGCTTTACTCATTGCCTCCGACGACCCAGACTCCCCGCAGCCCATGACCCGCCAACAGTACCGCTTCGCCCGCAATCTCCTCTTCCGCCTCGACGCCGAAACCGCCCACGACGTCTCCATGCACAACCTGAGGTGGCTGGAAAAACTTCACCTCCTCGGCCCCCTGATCGCACTCACCGGCAAGCCCCCGGCCGGCAAACCCGTCGATTGCATGGGCCTGACCTTCCCGAACTGCGTCGGCCTCGCCGCCGGACTCGATAAAGAGGGCAGTTGTATCGACGCCCTCGGCCGGCTCGGGTTTGGCCATGTCGAAATCGGCACCATCACCCCGCGCCCACAACCAGGCAACCCCCAGCCACGCCTCTTCCGGATCATCGACCGCGAAGCCATCATCAACCGCATGGGCTTCAACAACGCGGGTATCGAGGTGGGCGCAAGCCGTGTCGCCGCCTCCCGCCGTTTCCGCAAAAACGGCGGCATCATCGGGTTCAATATCGGGAAAAACAAACTGACCCCGAACGAAAATGCCGTCGACGACTACCTCGCCTGCCTCCGCGGCGCCTGGGATGTCGCCGACTACATCGCCGTCAACCTCTCCTCCCCCAACACGCCAGGCCTCCGCGACCTTCAGGCCGCCGACGAGACGGCCCGGCTGCTCGAAACGCTGAAACAGGAACAGGAAAAACTCACCGCCAGCAGCGGCCGCCGGGTGCCGATCGCCCTCAAGGTCGCACCCGACCTCGAACCCACTCACATTGCCGACCTTGCCAAGGTCTTTCTCGATGGCGGGCTCGACGGACTGATCGCGACCAACACCACGATCAGTCGCAGCGAGGTGGCGGGCTGCGACTATGCAAGCCAGGCCGGCGGCCTCTCGGGTGCCCCGCTGACCTCACGCTCCACCGAGGTCATTGCCGCCTTCCACAGCCATCTTGGCAGCGAGGTTCCCATCATCGGGGTCGGGGGCATCATGACTGCCGAGGACGCCCAGGAGAAACTCAAGGCCGGCGCCAAACTCGTCCAACTCTACACCGGCTTCATCTACCACGGCCCGCCGCTGATCAGTGAGATTTTGAAAGCAGCATCTCCCCCGGCGTGAGCCGGCGTCAGAACTGTCAAAGGCCTGCGAACCCGCTACTGGGGGCGAGGCTTCGACTTAAGGTTAGCGTTCTCTCTATCTGACGGCTTCGACTCGGTAGAGGTAGCGGCTTGGTCAGCGCCGCCCTGTTTTGAAAGCTTAGTGTTGCTTGCCGAAAGAGACACCCACTCAGTCGTGAAAAAATCGTCGGGCAGTTCCAATTGAGTGTGCTGAAAAACCCCTTTGAGATCGACCAACTTGATGTGAAGCTTATCCCCTCCCACATCCCCGGGTTCAAGTTTTGGTCTGCCTCCGAATAGGCTCACACCCACCTTGTCACTACCGAGAAGATAGCCATATCGGTTGTAAATCTTCACTGTGTATTTCGGGAAAAGAGATTTGTTGCTGTTGTTCTTATAGCTTGCGGTGAGATACTGCGGCTTAATCACAAACAGCTTGATGACATGGCCTTCGATCTTAGCCTCTCCGTCAGCCACCTTGAAAAATTCCTCCTCAGCCGACTTCGGCATGCCGGAAAGAGGCTTGAACACGGAATCGTCAGCCGAAGCATTCGGGCTGAGTGACAGGATTGTAATGGAGGCGATTGTGGAGAGGAAAAGTTTCATATTTCAGTATGGTTTCAAGAGGTAGACGCCGCGGCCGCCGGAGAGTCGTTATTCAGTGCCTTGTCATTCACCAGACTCACTTGAACCCTCAGGATCGATTCCATCAGGTTCTTGCACATGATTTAGCTTGGGATGATAGCCTCAAAAGGGCCTCGACGCGTTGCCCCTCTATTGCCGGAGATTATTATGAGTGTTGTCCCTATCAGAGGTTTCGACATCCCATAGATTCAAGAGAGTTGATACGGTTGTTCCGAATCCTTGATTTGCGTAGCATTCTACCCTATAGCGTGCTTTTCCACAAGGATCATCTTCGGTAACCTGATGTCAAAACCTGATGTCAAAACGACGGAGGTCTACACGCAACTCGCACAGGACTCCAACGGTTGCGGGGTCAAGAGCCCCTTCGACATTCTGGCGCCGGGGTGATCGAACAGAACGGGGCGTGCTGTCGTCGGCATGGTGACCGCCGAGTGCGCCCGGGACTGAGCGCCACACACCCCTTACCCCACCAGATCACCGCTGGACCCGAAATCCGGAACAAACAGGCGTCTGTAAAAGCCGGCGCCAAACTCGTCCAACTCTACACCGGCTTCATCTACCACGGCCCGCCGCTGATCAGTGAGATTTTGAAAGCAGCATCTCCCCCGGCGTGAGCCAGGGACAGAACGGTCAAGAGCTGGCGACCCAGGAGCCGGGGCCAGCAGCGACTTGTGCGGTCACCTCCTTTCGCGCCACCTAACATAAGTCAAACCCGGCAAACCTTCCGTATCCGCGCCTTGCGGAATCAACCCGGCATCATTGGGTTAGACTGCCTACCATTGCACGCCGGAGGAGCTCAAGGATTCCACATCCAGCACCTGTTCTTTCTGGTTTCGCACAAAGCGAACTCTTGCAGGCTTTGCGCTGTGTTTATCGGTTTGTTTCATGGCATGCTTCCTGAGATCTGCAATTGTCTTAACCGCTTGGCCATTGATCGATTGCACCAGGTCACCCGGTTTGAAGCCGGCCTTGGCGGCCGGTGATTTCACAGGCACGGCGATCAGGTGAATACCACCATCCTCTTTACGCACGCCAAAGGCAGAGAATTCCTCGCCGGATATCGCCTTTACCTTGGCACCCAGCCATGTGCCAGCGGCTGAACGTGGCAGGTCGGGCGCCCCCCCGATCATTGGCACGGGAAACACGGGGACACGGGCAATCGCCTTCAATTTTGCTTTCTGCACACCGAACCGGTCCATGGGGAAATTCTTGAACCCGATTTGCAAGGCCGGCGAATCTGCCCGGACCCGGTAATCCCCCTTTGCCGGGTCGATGAACATGGGGTCCCCCGCGATGGAATGGGCATCACAACCCTGCGCCGCAAATGCCTTGCGATCGTCCTCGTGGGTAAACAGGTTGCGGTCGATTTCCTTCCCCCATTTCTTCATCCCTATGGGACGGTAGCGGCCCATCCAGATATTACCGGTAATCACATCCATGCTGTTCTCATACCAGACATGCGGGTGCAGGCTGCTGTTGACCGCGATGTTGTTATAGACATGACGATGGAAGCCTTCGCGCAGTTTCAGACCTCCGCGCAAGAACAGGTTGTTATAGATTTCATAGTTCGACGAGCCGTCGTCCAGATCCACGTCCCAGCCATGATCACACCGCCAACGGCTGTTGCGGATGACCGTCTTTGCTGCATCCAGCAGCGCCAGTTCCGGCAATTCCTCAACAGGCGCGTCGTTAAGATGCCAGAAACGGTCACGCCCCCAGGAGTTGAAACTTCCGTGGTCACCGGTTTCGCGGACGGTGTCAAAAACATCACAGAATTCGACCACATGGCCACCAAAGGTTCCCTCGCTGATGTTGATGCCGGCCCGTCCGACATCATAGATCGAACAGTGCCGGGCGGTGATCCCTTTCGACATGGAAATCTGGATTCCCGTTGCCTGTTTCTCGACCACGCTGATGTGGTGGATCAAACAGTCGGCCACCACACAGTCGGCCGGGTAGTCGTCGTTTTTCGGTCCCGGTGTTTGGTCGATATCACCATAGCTTTGTCGCTGATGATACTCGAACAGCGGATTGCGCACGGAGTCCGGGTTGCCGACAAAACAGACACCGCTGGCACCAGCCCCGTGGATGTGACAACCGCGCACGGTGACCCGGCGATTGTAATTGCTGACGAACACCGCGTTGCCACCGACCTGGTCAAACTCACAGTCGGCAATCAAACAGTCCTCTGCACCGGTAAATTTCACCGCGCCACCACGATAGATGGTCCAGTCGCTCCGCAAAAGCGGCTCCTTGGTCTCCATGAAAGTGCGCGCCGAATGGCGGAAGACGAGACCTGCGAGATGGATGTTACTGACCGGGTGTTTCTTGGTGCCACGGAATTCGATGAGCTGCTTCAGTCGGGCGACTTCAATGGTGGCGGTTTGGACGTCGACGCCCTCGGCGGGATAGTAGTAAAGCGTTTGGGTTTTGCGGTCATGGAACCATTCGCCCGGGGCATCAAGCTCCTCGAAAATATTCTCCACGAACCGATGTTTCCTGTGCATGCCCATCCGGCGGTTGTTTTGCCAGCCACCTTCGTAAACCACGGTGTTGTCGTCCTTTTTACCCGTAATGCGGTAGTGATAACCACCCCAGCGCGCCCGGTGCATGGCATGGATGAAACCACCGGCCGGATCTTTCCAACGTGCGGCGCGCTGCGGGCTGAATGCGTCTTCCGCGAAGCCGTTGTAGGGAAGCACCGTTGGATCATCGTTCGGGTAGCGCGCCATGTGCTGGCGCTTGCCGTCTGCAAACAGCTGATCAACCTCGAGCCCTGCCGGCGTTTTTGCCTGGAAGATGCCGTCCCGGTAGGGTTTCCAGTTGAGAGCAAGCCTCGATCCCCCGCTGATAACGACCGTTTCATCCTTGTAAGCCGAGTAGACCACGGGCTTGTCGGCAGCCCCCGAATCTTCGGCAGAGAATACGATCGTATCATCCAGATAATAGCATCCGCCCCGGAGATAAACCGTCAGCGGCTGTTTCGTGCGTTGGGGGCTTTTGCGGATTTCCGATTGCGCACGCCCAAGGGATCTGAAGGGTTGTTCAAAGGAACCGAGGTTGGTATCGTCACCCTCCGGAGACACGTAATAACCCTCCGCCCCGATGCTGCACACCGATGCTGTGAGCAGAGTCATCACGGCCATGGATAGAATTCTCGTAGCTTTCCTCATGGCTGCACATCAGCTTCTCCGCGACACAAGTCAAGCGTAGACGTATCAACATAGCCAGCAGCAGCCGACTAGGCGCCGCCTAGTCGTTGGCTAGCTCGACTGGTCATGCACGCGTTTCAATTTATATTTTGCGGCCATGCTGGCTTTTTATAGGAGCCAAAGCGGTGCTATGTGTGACACGGTATGATGTTTGCTTGTGGATTAATTATAGAGTGCGATGGAGTGCTTCCTCACGGGTTATTCGCTGCAGCGCTTAAAGTATCTAATTTTGGCTTCCTTACCTCCGGTGTCATACGCGACCAATTTGAGCAGGCCATTATGAAAATCGATAATACGCTTGTACTTGATGCCGGGAATTTCAGAGCCTAAACGGAGGCGCATATAATCCTTGCCCTGTTCGATAAATAACGGAATTTTCCTCGTTTCGCTTCCTTTATGTACCAAATTGAACTTATCAGACGGGTCGCGATACTTGTTACTGTAAGCTGAGGAAATATACAGGTGGTCACTCGAGTTTCTGCCACTAATGGCCAGGGCGCCTTTGTGCCATTTCCCCAGAAATCTACCCCGTTGCATAAGAGCCGGCAGCTCATTTATATCAACAATCTCAGATGTTGTTTGGCAGCTCCTCCCGATTGGCTGGCCATTTGCGGTGACTTCAGCCCAATCCCCTTGATACCATTCCAATAGCTTTCGATTTTGATCTATCTGTTTAATTTTTTCGAAGTGCTCATCAAGCTCTTTTCTTGATTGAGCGCGAATGATGGGAAGCTTGTTCCGGATCTCTATCTTTTCAATGGCTTGCACCGATCCTTTGCCTGGAAATAGATAACTTTTATAACTACCGAGCTCAACAGGCGCTTTGCCTTCGGCCCAGGTGACTTTGTTGGATGTGTAATAACCAACCCCCAATTCAAACCCGGCTTTTATCGCGGCGATATCCTTCGTCGATATTTGCATGATGATGAGTTGCGGCTTGCCGGGTGTATTGTAGAAAACGTCCGCTTTGTTTTTGATGACATAGTCACTACTATACCTTCCGCTACCCAAATCCTTATTGGTTCGAATAAAAAATTCAGGTTGTTTGCCGGTCAGTATACGGGTGTCGATGTAAGTGAATTGAAAATACCACCTATTCTTTTCTTTATCATAGATAATACTTATTTTGTCATCGTCTACCTGTGCTTCGGCGTAATCTACGGAAATGCCACTTTTCACCAGCCCTCGCCATGTCATGGATTGTTTATACTCCCAATCTTTTACCGTTACCGCATACGCGCTGAGACTAACCAAAGAAACCGTTAGTGTTAAAAAAATCTTTGAGCTAAAAGAGTGGTTACCGAGGCTCATAATCCCCTCTCGCAACACCAAAAATCGGCCTCGTCAACTCCCTATCTCACACCCCGTGACAACGACTGCACCCGCCTCACCCGAAAAGCAAATTTCTAGCAGCCTGCCGGAGGCCGTGGCCGTGAATCTTTCGGCTATCAGGAATCCAGAGAATGGTCAGTCCGGAATGGCACTTAGTTAAGGCGATTTACCACCTTCTCCAACGGAGAAATTCATACCAGCCCCGGGAAAAGGCACCGCCTGCATCCCGGGGATAATCATAGGGAGACGTATGTTGGCTGAAGGCCAACCTCAGAGAATGATCAGAGAATGGTCAGTCCGGAGAATGGTCATCGGGAGAAGAGCCAGTCCGTGGATTCTGGATCATATAATTGTCAGTAAATAGTGATAGTATTGTGTTAATCTTGGCAAAGGTCACCCTGCAAGTAAGCTCTTCAACCATAAGCGTGAAACGACCTGACCCAAGAGGTCTACCACTATATGCCTGGCATTTTTATTCGTGCCAAAAAAAATGTCAGCTGACACTTCAATGCTATGGTGACGAATTCCTCATCACTTCAGCACGTACAGCCCGGACTCGGCATCCCCACTCTGCACACATGATTCAGGCGACGACTCCCGCCCCCCGGCCAAGGGTTTCGCCCCCCGCTTCCGTTTCGGTCCGAATTTCCCTCGGTTCTTTTGATACAAGGCATCGACAAACCCGCGGCTCCCAAGGGCGAGCCCTGCGGTGAAGTATTTCACCCGACTCCGCAGTTGCTCGGCGTTCGACAACCCGCCACCGCGAGCCAGTTCTTT
>JBFERY010000031.1:0-28496 GCA_041548785.1 Oceaniferula sp. | reverse complement strand
GGAGGGTGGGTGGTTGTTCGTCGGTCATGGTGTGTTGGTGTTGCTGATTGCTGATTGTTGTTAGATCTTCAAGAGGGTGGTGAATGCGTGCCAGACGGTTTCGTAGAAATTACCTGCCATCGGTTGGTCACGGAGGAATTGCACCTTGAGTCCGGGGCTGCCGAAGAAGGGGCGCATGATCCAGGAGATCTGGGCGCCGACAAAAAGGTTGCCGACCAGCCAGGCAAAAAATGTTTGGGTGCCGTGGCCGGGGGTGGTGGCGAAGTTGCGGAGGTGGCCTAATAATGAGCGATGCGAAACAACGCCTGCGTAGGCGATGAGCAATGTATGGGTGAGCAGGGTGACGCTGTGCCATTGCTTGGCTCCCGGGTCACTCGGGTCCGGTGCGTGGAGCGCCATGAGGAAAGTGATGGGGCTGAGGGAAAGGAGGATGACTGACATCAGGGCAAAGCCGGCGAGTAGGAACTGAACGCTTTGTCGGAACCCGATGCCGCTACCTAACACCATGGCCAGCATGCCGTTGATCATGCCGTTGATGAGTAGGGTTGCAGTAATCACCAGCGGCAGCTTGATGCCGATATAGCTTGCCATTTCATAACCTTGCCAGAGACCCATGGTGAACCCGTAGGCACTGCAACCTAGCAGGATGGCCGGGATACAAAAGCTGAGCGACTGAGTGGGGCCGTTTTCAAGCCATCCCTGCAAAAGGCTCCGGTCCCCCCGGCACAATGGCGGGATGTTTTGCAGGATGGCGGATGGGGTGGACATGGCGAAGCTGATCTGGGAGATGGCTCGGTAGTCTGCATGACGATGGCCTGACTACGATCGAGACGCTAATCCTACAGCGTGAAGTTATGATGAAAGCCGCGTGATTTTTCGGTGAAAAAAACAAAATCCGTCGATACGGGCCTGCATCCGCGCGAATCACTCATGTCGGGGTGCAAAAAAGCCGTGCCTTGGGAATAAGGCACGGCTTGGGTTGAGGCGACCCCGTCATGGAGCGCGGGGTCGCGTCACGAAGCGGGAAAACCTGGTGGGTCGATGCAACCCATGGGTGGTTTTACAATCAAATGAATCAGGCGGATTGGATGTTTGCCTTGATCGCATTCTCCGCGCCTAACCAATCACTTTCCTCATCTCCCAAAATATCATGTTCAACACGGTTCATGTAATTGAGGTAGGCAGCACGAGTGATTTCCTGGTGGCTCGGCGATGTTGGTGTCGCGGTCGGCTTGGTTTTTGTTTTTGTTTTGGTCGCGGTCGCGCGTGTTTTTTTAGCCGCTTTTTTGGCAGGTGCTTTTTTAGCTACTTTCTTGACTGCCTTTTTGGCTGTTTTTTTGGCTGTTTTTTTGGCCGTTTTCTTAACTGCCTTTTTGGCTGTTTTTTTCACGGTGGTTTTTTTCACTGCTTTTTTAGCAGCTTTTTTGGCTGTGTTCTTGGGCATGGTTCAGGGTTGGGGTTGAGGGGGGGTGATTACTTGTTGGCTGGGACGATGGCAGGGGCGAGCAATGCGCATGCCAGTTGCATGGAATAGCTCATGCTGTCAATGTTAGCGGAAAAAAATAGCGGAACAAATGCGGGGTCATCGGGTGGGCAGGATGTGCGTTAGTGGTCGGGGCGGGGGCGTGACCGGCGCATATCGGTCTGGCTGACGAGGAAGGTCAGCGAGGCCAGGGCAAGCACGCCTGCGCCGATCTGGCAGATCATGAGCTTGCGCATGTTATTTTGATTATTACGGCGGACATCGCTTTCTTCAATCGCCCCGCTTTGGTGATCGATTTCGTCGATTTGGGCGATGCGTTGGAAATGCACGGATGAGCCGAACCAGAGGAGCACGGCGAGGCCAAAGCCCATCCATGCCCACCGCCAGCTTGGGATGCGTTTTTTTTGAGGTGCTTGGGGGGTGGTCATGACTACGGCGCCGATATGCTCATGGAAAGTACTATTTTTCGAGCCGAAAAACGGGATATGCGGAATTTCTGATCCGCGAAAACCCTCGGTTGCCATTTTGCTCAGGTGCGCTAGAATGGGCGACGATGGACGACGACTATAGTTGGAACGGCGGACTGAGAGGCACGTCCTCATTCAGGCTGCCCGAGAACGAGGGGATGGGCATGTGGGTGACCATCTCCATGATTTTTGCCATCTTGTTCCATATTCTGGTCATTGTCGGCTTGAGCCATATCGATGTCATTTTGCCCGAGTTTGTCGAGGAGTCCGGGCTGCAGACGCAAGTGATCCGGGTCAGTAGTGTCGCTGTAGACGACGGTCGTCCGGAGATTACGACCCCTGACCGACCCGAGGTTCAGGAGCCTGTCCCGGTAATCCCCCCGGCTGATGAGTTGGATGTGTTGGAAAATCTTCCGAACATCGAGATTGATATCAGTCCGGACATTGAGACCATTCAGGTGCCGATGGCGAGTCCCGCTGCGGTTGGGGAGCTCGAGGCGGGGGCGATGGAAGCGATGAAGGCACCACTTTTTGAACCCGACTTGCCTGAAATGGGGAAAACGGAGGATTTTTTCCCAAGGGCCAATGATACCCAGGTCACGGTTGATCCCGGCGCGAGGATGGCAGAAGAGTATGACCCGGACGCCTATGCCGATACCCTGCGCAAGGGTGCTGAGGGCGATTCGGAGAGAGGTTTGCTCAACGACTTCACCTCACTTGACAACATGGCGAGGATGGATGGGAACTCGCTGCTAACGAGCAAGGCATTGATCGGTAGCGACCTGTTGTTTGACTTTAATAGCTTCGCCCTCCGTCAGAGTGCACGGGTCAGCCTGATGAAGGTCGCCCTGCTGATTGACAAGCACCCGGATTTGATTTGCTGGGTGGATGGTCATACCGATTTGATCGGGGGAGACGAGCCGAACCTGCTGCTGTCCCAAAGGCGCGCCATGGCGGTGAAGTCATGGTTGGTTGAGACCCTGGAACTTGATGAAAAGCGTGTTGCCGTACGGGGTTTTGGCAAAGAAAAGCCGCTGGTTCAAACGGGGACCGTTGAACAACAGGCGCCCAATCGCCGTGTGGAAATCAAGATGCGCAAGAGTCGTCCTGACAGGGAAGTGGCTTATCGGAAGGGGGGAGTCATCGAGGAGGCAAAGAAAAGTCCTGTCAAGGCCATCCCCGTAGTCGAGGACGAGCTTCCGCTGATCACGCCCTTACCCCGTCCGCCCAAAGCCATTGTTGAGCCTGAAGATGAGGAGGTGACCCCGCCTGCACCCAGCCGCGCGATTCCCGTCGAGGAATAATCCGAGCCCCGACCGAATCCTGTTTTTTTTCTTTGCGCCTGTGAAAGTCCTTAGCCATGTTAGTGAAACGATTGCCGCTGAGTGGTTGCTGTCCTTCGATTTTGACGGCACGCTGGTGATTCCGGATGCGGAGCCCCCGGTGCAGTCGCAGTTTTTCGAACTCATCCGGATGATGCGCGTATCGCACAAGGTGTTGTGGGGCATTAACACAGGTCGATCATTGATGCAGACTGTGCAGGGGCTTACTGAAGCCCGGTTTCCTTTTCTGCCCGATTACATCATTGCGCGGGAGCGGGAGATTTACACACCGAACAGTTATGGTAGGTGGGTCGGTGTGGCCGATTGGAATGGGCGCTGTGAAAAAGAGCATCATAGGCTGTTTCGAAAGTGTCGGAGGCTGTTGCGGCGGCTTCAAAAGTGGGTCGAGCTTGAAACCGGCGCCATCTGGGGCCAGCAGGACGGTGAACCGGCAGGGATCGTGGCATCGACAGCGAGGGAAATGGATTACATCGTGCAAAAGCTGGACCGGGAACTGCAGGAGAAGCCGATGCTGTGCTATCAACGCAATGGGATTTATCTGCGTTTCAGTCACCGGGATTATCACAAAGGTTCCGCCATGGCGGAGGTGGCGCGCCGTTCAGGCCTCAGTGCCGACCGAACCTTCGCCATCGGTGACAGCCACAACGACCTCGATATGTTGGACTTATCGAGGGCTGCGCACATTGCGTGTCCAGGGAATGCCTGCGAGGAAGTTAAAAACCGTGTTCTTTCCCGCGGCGGACATGTGGCGGGCGGAACTGCCAGCGCCGGCACCATTGAAGCACTTTGTGCCGCGTTTGCGATTGAGCTTTGAGGCGCGAGGCCGGGTCCCGAAGCCATGCTCTGAAAGGGCCATGTCCTGAGGAATATTTCCCGAGGGTCATTGGAGCATAAAAGTACCGGCGGCGGGAATCGAACCCGCACTCTCGAAAGAACGTGATTTTGAATCACGCGCGTCTACCAATTCCGCCACACCGGCATTATGCTTGGACCATTGGGAGGTGACGGGCGAGAATCTGCGCCAATTGAGGGAAATGTCAAGTCGGCGAATGCAATTATCTCTGGCATTTGGGGCAGTAGTAGGTGGAGCGATTTGAGATGACGATTTTCTTGATCACGGTGCCGCAGCGGCGGCAGGGCTCGCCCTCGCGGTCATAGACGTTGAGTTTTTGTTTGAAATAGCCGGGATTTCCGTCCTCCCGGAGAAAGTCGCGCAGCGTGGTGCCGCCTTGTGCGATGGCTTCGGCGAGAACGTCCTTTATTTCCCGGGTAAGTTTGAGCAGTCGGGGTTTGGAGATTTTCCCTGCGGCCCGGGTCGGGTGGATACCGCTGCGGAACAAGGCCTCGCAGGCGTAGATGTTGCCCACTCCGACCACAACCTTGCCATTCATGATGTGCTGTTTGATGCTGGTGGTTTTGCCTTGGCAGCTGGCGATGAGGTAGTCGGCATTAAAATCCTGTCCGAGTGGTTCCGGACCGAGGTGTTGAAGGAGGGGGTGGTTTTCGGGGTTGCCGTCTTTGCGATCATGCCAGAGCACGGCGCCGAAGCGGCGCGGGTCGTGGAGGCGCAGGTCCATACCGGTGTCGATTTGCATGATCAGGTGATCGTGTTTTTTGAGTTCCATCTCATGGGGGCAGATACGGATGCTGCCTGACATGCCGAGGTGGAGGATCATGGTGCCGGCGTCGCAGGTGATGAGCAGGTATTTTGCCCGTCTCTGGATACGGGTGATTGGTTGGCCGATGATTTGAAGCACGTCATCTTCGACCGGCCAGCGCATCCGGCGTTCTCTGAGCTCCAGATGGGTAACGGTATGTCCCAACAGGTGCGGGGCTATGCCGCGTCGGGTGGTTTCAACTTCGGGTAGTTCAGGCATGGGGGAATCCTTGTGAGGGGGGGCATCATTACGAAAAATAACACGCTTTGTAATTGAAAAAACGCGTCACTTACCCGTTAATCGCCCCCGTATGAAACGTAAACACTTATTTGCCTTCCTTGTTGCAGGTGCCGTCGCATTCACTGCATGCAAGGAAAAGTCAACAACGTCGTCTTCCTCGGAACAGGCGACTAGCCCGCAAGAGGGCGGTTCAGCCTCGACGGAGCAGGTGGTCGTGCCATCGCCTGACCCGATCAAGCCATCAGCCAGCGTTGAAGACCGGGCTGCGAAGCTCGGGTTTGCCAAGCACCTGCCGAAAGATATTGTCATTTACGATGCTCTCTTTGACGGCCGTAAGGCATTTGATAAGCTCATCAAGTCGAGTCTGGGGGAATTCGTTCTTGAGCGTATGGCCGATGAGGGCATGTCGTTGGATGACCTTGAAGGAAACGAGTCAGCGGCGATCCAAATTGCCATCTATAGCGAGGAGTATTTCTCTGCTTATGGAAGAGGAACGACCGAGGCATTCGACCAGGGGATGGAATTCTTCGAGCGTCTTGGTTTTTACAGTGCCCGCTTTGGCGTTTTCATGGGGGATGGGTTTGTGCGTGAAGGTGACAGCTTCAGTCCGCGTGGTCCGAAGCCGTTTATGGAAGGCCCCTTCAAAGGGGCGCCCAAGGAGCTTGTGAAAATGTTTGCCGACTTTGATATGCCTGCATTCTATCAGGGATCGAAGGTTAGCGATGCTGAGACACGGGATCTTGTGGTCGCCCAGATGGAGCAAGTTGTTTCCATGTTGGGTTTTGTGGGGGACGCGGCTGAAGCGATCAATATCAAGCGTGGTGATGCCGAATTCAGCGGCTATAAGATCTCCGGGGCAAAGCTTGCCGAGATGATCGACGACAATGCCGTCGAGGAAATGAGGGAGGTGTTTGAACTTGAAGACATTGAGGCCTTTAAGAAGGCGCTTGCCAGCAAAAGCATCGTCGGCGCCACCGGCGTGGTGGGTGATTATGTGATTCTCTTTTTTGGCCAATCAGAAGACGACTTGGTGATTGTTGATGACATATCCGACTCGATCTGTGTCAACGAGGATATTGTTTTCATGGATCAGTATCTTGACAAGGAACTGTTGAGTGTGAGTTTCAGGGATGCTGCGATCGTGCAATCGATCGGCAGTATTGAAGCGGTCGGCTACCGTATCCTCAGTTCGCTGGCACGGGGTGCCAGTGAGGGTCTTGGCGCCGCGGATTCACTGGGTGATACCCAGGACATTGAAGCCATCCTTGACGGGCTTGACGAACAGGGGCGCAAACTTGGATCCTTGTTCTCCGGAACGGATGCCGGCTACGTGGCCTATTTCGAAGACGGGCTCAAGGTTGAAGGATTCGGAGGTTCTAACATGCCTTCCTTTGATTTTGATAAAAGCCAATCGCTGACTCCGCTTGCGGGTGGGGACGGTACGCTGCTGTTTGCTAACTGGAGCAGTAACGAGAGCTATAATGAAAAAGTCCTGGAATATATCGATTCGCTGGGTGAGGCAAGCTACCTCCTGACCAAGCGCGTAGCCGCCCTTGATATCGAAGACAACGATTTTGAGCAGTTCAAAAAAGGGATGGATATCTTCGATCAATCGTTCCGCAGCGATACCTTGGAGATTTGGAAGGCGCTTCGCGGAGACATGGCCGCCGGCCTTGGTGCGGAGTCGGCTCTGGTGATTGATGTCAATGGATCGCTGCCCATGGTGCCCCAAGTGCCCGAGCTGATTCTCAAGGAAGGCAAGATGCCAAGGATCAGCTACGTCAGCACGGTGGCGGATCGGGGCAAGCTTCAGTCGTCCTGGAAGCGTCTGAACGACTCGGCCGAGAACATTCTCAAAACGGTCAGTGAGATGGCGGGTGAGAAGATTCCGATGCAAGTGCCGATGAGCAGTGAGAAAAACGATCTCAAAACCTGGTTTGTGCCGATCCCGTTCCAGAATGATGATTTTGTCCCCTCTGTTTCCGTCAGCGACGAACTGTTCTTTGTTTCGACCTCGAAGCTGTTCTCCGAGGGGTTGGCTGAGCGATTCAAGCAAGGTGGCGGCGAGTCGCGCAAAGGGGCGTGGCTGCGCGTGGATTTCAAGGTGCTGCACAGCTATGCCCAGCAATGGCTGGATCTGGTGGAGAAAAACGCCGATGAGGTCATCCCGACTGAGAGTATGCGTGAGGATTTTACGGCGAACAAGCCGATGATCAAAAAGGCGATGCAGGCCTTCAGTTCGCTCGAGGACTTGACCATTCACGCGCGCAGCGAGAATGGACGCAGTCGTATGTCCCTTCACCTGAAAGTGAAGTAACCATCGGTCGATCCTCATTAGAATACGAATCCAAGGGCAGGGTTTTCCCGTTGTGTGAAAACCCTGCCGTTCTTTTTATCACGCCGCGTCTGTCCCGACCCGATCATCCCAAGAGCGTTCTTTTTGTCTGCACGGGGAATACCTGTCGCAGCCCTATGGCCGAAGGATTGTTGAAGGCGGCTCTCAGGGACCGGGTCGATGTGCGCGTGGAATCCGCAGGGGTGGCTGCCGTGCCGGGGCAGGCGGCCAGCCGTGAAACCCAGAATATTCTGAAGACAAAAAAGGCCCCGATCAAGGGCTTCAGAAGCCGCCAGGTCGATCGGGGGATACTGGATCGGGCGAGTTTGGTCGTGGCCATGACGGAGTCACACGCGGATGCTGTCAGGCGGTTTTTCCCGGAGGGCGCCGGTGATGTCAGATTGCTCTGTGATTTTATTGATCCTGACGAGGGCTTGGCGGGTGTGGACGTTCCGGACCCGATTGGCTGTGGACGCGCCGCCTATGAGGAAGTGGCCGAGGTGATTGAATTAGCGATCCCCGGGATGATGGCCGAACTGGCAAAAATGTGAATTGAACAACAAAGAGAACAGAGAGTATGATTAACAATGAAAGTCAAATTGAGGAAGTTGCGAACGAGTTTGCCATTGCGGGGGAGTTTGTCGACGGGGAGGAAATCGACAGTGGCCATATCAATGCCACGTTCATGGGGACGTTCAAACGCCACGACGGCGCTCTGAATCGTTATATTTTCCAGCGAATCAACGAGAATGTGTTCAAGGATCCGCTTGCGGTGATGCGCAATGTCGAGATGGTCACACGTCACATCAACTGGAAGGTGATGCGGGTGAAGCGTGACATTGGCGGACAGACCCTCAACCTATATCCCGCACGTGGTGGCCGATTTTATGCCACGGGTGCTGGCGGTGGTATCTGGCGCTGTTACAACTTCATCGAGGGGTGCCGGACCTACGAGATTGTGGAGAACACGCGCCAGGCCTATCAGGCGGCCCATGCCTTCGGCTCATTCCAGGATCTGGTCTGCGACATTCCGGTGGCGGACATTGAGGAAACAATCCCAGACTTTCACAACACGCCGAAGCGATACGCCCGTCTCATGGAGGTGGTGGCGGCCGACCCGCATGGTCGGCTTGCCTCGGCGCAGGCGGAAGTTGAATTTGTGAAAGCGCATGAGGGGATTGTGAGCAGGCTGATCGATCTGCGTGATGCGGGCGAGCTGCCAGAGAGAATCACCCACAACGATACCAAGATTAACAATGTGATGATCGATACCGAAAGTGACGAGGCGGTCTGTGTGATCGATCTCGACACGGTGATGCCGGGGCTTTCGCTTTACGACTTTGGCGATCTTGTGAGGACGGCGGTCAGTCCTGCGGCCGAGGACGAGGTGGACCTGAGCAAGGTGGAGTTGCGCATGCCCATGTTTGAGGCACTGGCAGAGGGGTATATGGATGCCTGCGATTGTCTATGTGATGCCGAGATTGAAAACCTGGCTTTTGCCGGCAGGCTGATCTCGTTGGAAATAGGAATACGTTTTCTCGCCGATTACCTCGAGGGGGACATTTATTTCAAGACCCACCGGGACGGGCACAACCTTGACCGTGCACGCACGCAGTTGAGGCTGGTCGAGCTGCTTGAGCAGAATGAGGCGAAGATGGTTGAGTTTGTCGAGCGTCTCGCCAAGGCCAGGCGCTGAGTTTCCATCAGGACAACATCATGGCCGACTTTTTGACGGCCTCGATCAAGAGATCGACTTCCTGCTCAGTGTTGTAGGCCGCAAAGGATGCCCTGACGGTGCCGGTGATGCCGAAGCGAGCCATCAGGGGTTGGCAGCAATGGTGGCCGGTGCGGACGGCGACGCCCATTTGATCGAGCAGGGTGCCGAGGTCGTAGTGGTGAATGCCTTGGATCAGGAAGGAGACAACGGCGGCTTTGTCCGGGGCGGTTCCATAGAGCTGCATCCCCGGTATTTGTTGTAACGCGGCTGTCGCGCGCTGCTGCAGCGCTTTTTCGTGGGCGGCAATGTTTTCCATCCCCAGTGCGTTCATGTAATCAACGGCGGCGGCAAGCGCGATGGCACCCTCGATATCCGGCGTGCCGGCCTCGTACTTAAAGGGGAGGTCGTTGTAGGTGGTATGCTCAAAGGTAACCTCCTTGATCATCTCGCCACCGCCTTTCCAGGGCGGAAGCTCGTTGAGGATCTGCTCGCGGCCATAGAGGATGCCGATACCGGTCGGGCCGTAGGTTTTATGCCCTGAGAAGACGTAAAAATCGCATCCGAGCGCTTGTACGTCGATTTTCATGTGGGGTGCCGCCTGTGCTCCGTCGATGAGGACGAGCGCATTTTGTTGTTTGGCGGCACTGGTGATTTCCTCCACAGGGTTGATGGTGCCGAGGGCGTTGGAGACGTGGCTGACGGCGACGACCCTGACGGTGTCATCGAGCAGTTGGTGGTAGCCGTCCATATCCAGCGTGCCGTTATCAAGCACGGGGATCACCTTGAGTGTGGCGCCGGTCCGCTGGCAAAGCATCTGCCAGGGAACGATGTTCGAGTGGTGCTCCAGGCCGGAGATGATGACGCTGTCGCCCGAGGTGATGGTCCCTGAGAGTGCGAGTGTGTTGGCGACCAGGTTGATCGAATCCGTGGTTCCCGAGGTAAAGATGAGCTCGTGGTCGTGGGCGGCATTCAGGTGCGTGGCAATGGTCGTGCGGGCGGCCTCGTGGGCGACGGTGGCTTCGCGTGCGAGTTTATGGGCGGCCCGGTGGATGTTAGCATTGATGTGACCGTAGTAGTATGTGCTCGCCTCCACGACCTGGCGCGGTGTCTGGGAAGTGGCGGCATTGTCCAGATAGACGAGCGGCCTGCCGTTGATTTCCTGGTCGAGGATCGGGAAATCCTTGCGGACTTGCTGGGGGTTGATGGGGGACACTGGATGAGGTGGTTGGTAATGGACAGGCCGCCTTCTCTTATTGGAAAAGGTCGACGTTGAGTTGGTTGACGGTTTCCGGGTCGAGCAGGAAGTAGCTGTCGTCCCGATCGTCATTGGGGTCGGAGGGATCGGTATCCACCTTGGCAAAGTAGATGAACTTACCCCGGGTGTTGGCAATCTTAAGTGTTTTGACAATAGGGGCCATGTCCTTGCCGTCGTTGCCGACACGTTTGATTGAAACGCGGATGACGGCATCGGGATTTTGTAGCGCCTGCATCGCCTGAGGATGCATCGGGCCGATCCATTTTTTGGTGGTCAGTGATTCGATGTTGCTAAGGAAGGTGTTCGCGCGATTCGGGTTTAGGCTGGATGTGGCATCCTTGCCGTCTTGTGTCGCCTCCCATTTTTCTGCAAAGAAGGCGTACTTGAGGACGACGGGAGGCTGGCCCTTTTTCTCAATGGTGATTTGATCGATATCGACCTTGGGTAAGTGCCAGACGTGTGCCGTCCGCCACTGCCATGGGTTGACTGCAATTTTCCCCAGGGTTTCATTGCTGATCTCCCATATGTTGGGGCGGCCTAACACATGGGCATAGATGTGTTCTCCCTTGGAGTCTCGGCCGATGGCGATGCGCATTCCCTCGTTGTTGAAACTGAGGAAGCCGATCTGGAGGATGGGGTTGTCGAGTCCATAGGGGGCGAGGTCGGTGGCGGCATCGGTAACAAATTTCTGCACCTTGTCGCGGGTGACCGCCATCATGAGGTCGATCACGGCATCCTGGTTGGCGACTTCCCAGCCATTGCGGCGAAGCACGCGCCAGGTGGTTTGTTGGGTGCGCTGCAGCATGGTGTCGGAGCGGCCGGTCGGGCGGATGATGATGGTTTTCAGCTGTGGTCCGTTCAGGTGGGTCATTGTCTTTGACCGGAGGTCGTTAACGCCTGTCTGAAGCTGGCTGAGGGAAGTGGACTCTGGAATGCCAGCCGTCGCAGTAAGCGGAAGATGGAACACGGCATCGGGACGGTCGCTCACGGTGGCGAGGGCGATCGGGTCAGCCTCCTTGGCCGGTGGATAGATACGTAAGGTTATATCCTCGGCGGCGCCGGCGAAATGGATGGAAATCTCGCGTGCTTGTGCGGTGTCGTCTTCGGCAGTGGGGAGGGTGACGCTGGCACGGTCCTCCACCTTGGTTGCTGTTAGCTGTGCTAGGTTCTTGAAGAGGTTGGCCTGGGCCAGCGGATCAACGCGAAGCTCCAGGGGTTTGGTAATACGCCAGCCTGACTTGAGGTCCTTGCGGGAGAGCACCACCTCGCCGTCATTGCTTTGAATCCGAACCTTGTCGAGGTATCGCGGGCTGAAGTGAAACGGATGGTGATCGCGGAAACGGGCGAACTGATCGTTGAACAGCGAGTGAATGCTATTGGCCGCGGTTTCCGAGCAGATGTAGATGTCGTTTTTTAAATCCCTTTGGGCTTTGCGGATAAAGAGGGTCGGCTGGGTGCTTTTGCCATCGTCGCTGGGGATGTGCCAGGCGGTGGTGCGTCCAATCCTATAATCGCAGACCTCCCGGCCTTTCGCATCGCGCATGGTGACGCGGACATGGCCCTCCCTGAGTCCGAATTCCTTGAGATCGAGGTCTTTGCGGGGAATCACTTCCTGCACTTCCAAACCGGTGGTGAATTGGATGAGGAATTTGATGAAAAGCGGGTCGGCGCGGTCTTTCCAGGGGGCCTCGGCTTCCCAGTAATGACCGGAGACCTTGAACCGAGCCTCATCGCCCTCGCTGTTGGTCAAGGTGATGTGTCTGACTTTGTCGATTTCCTTCACCTTGAAGAGTTTCTCCCCGGGGGAGGTGACGGGTGTGCCGAAGATGGCCGCTCGGTACTCGCTGCCGGTATGCACCACGGCCAAGCCACCCAGAACCAGGGCGATAATCGAGAGTACGATGGTGAGGCTGTAGCGCATTTTCTCAGGAAGAGAGGGTCAGGCACGCCGCATGTTCCACATGATTAAGGCGATGAGGACAGCGATGGCCGGGAGGAAAATCAGGACCAGGCGGCTGATGAATGTATGATGGGCATCGAGGATGGTGATTTTGTGGCGGTAGAGTTTACGCGGGCCGATCCCTATGAGATCATCTCTGCCGACGAGCCAATTGACGCTGGATTTGACAAAATCTGCCTGTTCGGGGCGGGTTTTTTTGGTCGCGAGGAAGTCGGTGTTGCCGATGATCACCATTTTGGAAACCAAGTTGGCGGTATTGTCTGACGTTGCCTGGCCTCTGAGGATGGCGGCGGCGAGATAGATCGGGGCGCTGCTGTCCTCTTCCTTGTTGAACTCGGGGTTGTCGTCGCTGAAGCGGGTTTCGCCCCACCAGCCATCGGAGGCTTCGATGAGGGCGATGGGCTGGATGCGTTTATTGAGCAGTGTGTCGTCATTCTCACGTACTTCCAAGCTACAGCTGGAACCGTCGAAAATAGTTGATTTGCCGCCGAGCTCACGGTTGATTTCCGCGCCACGACAAAACAGCGACTGGACGTTTGCAAGTGTTTGTCCGTTCTGGACGGTGATGACGCGGTCTTGCCGCGGGGTCACGCCGTTGCTCCGGAGAAATACCTGGAGGTTGTCGAGTTTGACCTTCGGGTCGAGGGTGACGAAGATTGCCGACTGCTGGCGGTCCCAATACTCGGACAGGGTTTTGATCTGTTGCTCGTCGAGATCGTACTGCGGGGCGATCAGCGCGAATCCTTCGGCATCTTCAGGGATGCTGTCGGTTTCTGACAGGCGGAGCGGGGTGAGCAGGATATTTTGTTGCCAGAGCATTTCCGCAATGATTTGCCATGCGGGCTTACCTTCGGTCGCCTCGAGGTTGACTTTGTCCGCCGCGAAATAGATTTTCCGCGGTTGCCCCTCGATGGCGCCGATAATGGTGGAGCTGATGACGTCTTCATCTTGCCAGGCGATGATGTTGCGCCTGTCGTCCTGGATGTAGAGGTGCTTGACGAGGACGGTGCGAACGTGGGCGGAGAGTGTTTGTTTTTCGGTGGCTTCCGGTTGGGTGCCCTCGGTGTTCCCGGTGGCGCTTTCTTCGCTGCCCGCCGCCTTTGCTTCGGCTTTGATGCGGCCGTCGACAATGATCATGTCTTCCGTGTAGGGTTGGCCGTAGGTGTTTTGAATTTCCAGTGTGCGGTCGGTTTGCCGTATGGGATCGATGAATTCCAGGGTGACGGCGTCTCTGCCGAGACGCTGGTATTCGTCCAGCAGGTTATAGATCCTTGTGTAGTGGGGCGAACTGCGGCGGATCACGGCGATGACGTGCAGCGGGGAGTCACGTTGCTGGACCGCGTCACTTTTGAGATACTGATGGCTGAGGTCCGACAGGGTGAAGTCGTGGCGTTCGGTCAGGTCGATGCGGTGATGCCGGGCGCAGCTCAGGTAGTTGGCTGAGACGATCACAACAACGAACAGCACAACCTGGGTGATGACGTTGAGGCTGCGGCCCAGGCGCCTGACGGGGCTTGCAGGGGGCGATGATGGTGGGGAGTCCGGCATATCGGAGGGTGAGGAGGAATCGGGGCGGGAAAAATGGGGTCAGGATTTCCAGCGGCGAAAATCGAGGGTGACGTGTGTGAGGAAGAGGAAAAATGCCGTCATGCTGAGGTAGTAGACGATGGCGCGGGTATCGATCAGTCCCCGGGCGAAGTTGGCCAGATGCTCTTGGAGGGAGACGTAGTGGAAAAGGGAGACGGCCTGGAACCCCTCGCCTGTGATGTAGGGGACAAGGCCGAGGAAAAAGAGCATGACAAGAATGGCAATCGTGATGATGCCGGCGACGATTTGGTTGGAGCTCAGGGTGGAGGCGAGGCAACCGATGGCGAGGAAGAAGCAGCCGATCAGCATCAGGATTGAATAGGTGCCGATCAGGTGGCCGACCTCATAGGGGGGCGGGTTTCCTGTGATGAGGGTGAAGATTTTCAGGTGGAGCAGGATGGGCAGCCAGAGCAGGGCGTAAAAGCTCAATGCGGCGAAGTACTTGGAAAGCACGACCTGCAGGCTGGTGACGGGTGCTGTCATCAGTGTTTCCAGGGTGCCCGTTTTTTCTTCCTCCGCAAAAAGCCTCATGGTCAGAAGCGGGAACATAAACAGGAAATAGAACCAGAAATTAGGTGAGTGCAGTGTGACAAAGAGGAAGTTTTCGGTGAGCGGGGCGTCCTTCATCTTCTCCATGGCCGTCGTCATCGACATGCCCTGCATCAGAAGGACAAGGGCGAGGACGACCCAGCCGAAGGGCGTGAGAAAGTAGTTTTTGAATTCCTTTCGGAAAAGTATGAAGAATACGCGCATGAATGGGAAAATTCGCTGCACGGGAAATAGGCGAAATTAGGCTCAGGGGAAAGGGAATAGTGAACCGCCGGACGTATTCCCGGGGTATTTCCAACCTCGCTGGCGGCCTAGCCGAGGTTTTCCGGGCCAAATGCGTTGGGCAGCAGGGTGTCGAGTGTGGTTTCCGCGACGAGTCGGCCGGTTTCGTCGCCCAGGTAGACCTTGAGCGCGGGATTGAACTCATTGATGACCTGTCGGCATGCGCCGCAGGGGGCGGCGCCTCCGGGCGCGCTGATGGCAATGGCGGAATAGGATCGCACCCCGGCGGCAACCGCGCTGCAGACGGCGGTGCGTTCGGCGCAGAGCGTCAGGCCGTAGGACGCATTCTCGACATTGCAGCCGGTGAATACCTCGCCATTTTCAGCGAGCAGGGCGGCGCCGACTTGGAATCGTGAGTAGGGCGCGTAGGCGGAGTCACGGGCGCGGGCCGCGAGTTGGAGTAGG
Source organism: Oceaniferula sp. (assembly GCA_041548785.1). Lineage (GTDB taxonomy): Bacteria > Verrucomicrobiota > Verrucomicrobiia > Verrucomicrobiales > Akkermansiaceae > Oceaniferula. Next base: position 13,215 of record JBFERY010000031.1, on the reverse strand, counting down.
CTGGACGGGTCCATATCAGGCGATGGCGGGTCGGGGGTGGATGAGGCGGGTCGCCTCGAGGGCGATTTTCATCATGTCTTCAAAGCTGGACTGGCGTTCGGCGGCGGTGGTGGCTTCTCCTGAGCGGATGTGGTCGGACACGGTGCAGATCGCCGCGGCGTGGGCGCCGTACTCGGCGGCAATTCCGTAGAGCCCCGCCGCTTCCATTTCGATGCCGAGGATATTCATTTTTTCCAAGGTATCAAACATCGACGGGTTCGGTGTGTAGAAGAGGTCGGCGGAAAACAGGTTGCCGTTGGTGATTGGCAAATCGAGGGCACCGGCCGCGTCGTTGAGGGCTTTCAGCAGGGGATAGCTGGCGATGGCAGCGTAGTCGTGGCCTTGAAACCGCTGACGGTTGACCGCGGAGTCGGTGCAGGCTCCCATGCCGATGATGAGATCACGGATTTTAATCTCGGGACTGACCGCACCACAACTCCCGACGCGGATCAGGTTCCGCACTCCGTATTCCGTGATGAGTTCCTTGGCATAGATCGAGATCGAGGGAATGCCCATACCGCTGCCCATGACGGAGACCGGGGTCCCCTGATAGTTGCCGGTGAAGGCGAGCATGTTACGCACGCGGTTGATTTTTTCGACATCGGTGAGGAATGTCTCGGCGATGTATTCGGCGCGGAGCGGGTCGCCGGGGAGGAGGCAGGTCGGCGCAAAGGCGCCGGAGGGAGCTTCGAGGTGAGGGGTCATTGTCAGGGGTCGGGAGTCGGGAGTCGGGAGTCGGGAGTCGGGGGGTTGCAGCTCCATCAGTCCTGGATCTGGAGTGGGGTGCCGTGTGCGCACGCTGGCAGGTTGAAAATTCGGGCGATGGTCTGGCCGATGTCGGCCAAGGTCTCGCGGAATCCCAGGTTGGTGGCGGGCATGTTTTTTTGATAGAGCAGGATGGGGACGTGCTCGCGGGTGTGGTCGGTTCCGCCCCAGGTCGGGTCGTTGCCGTGGTCGGCGGTCAGGATGAGCAGGTCGCTCGGCCTCATCTTTGCGAGAAGCGGGGGGAGTTGGCGATCAAATTCCTCCAGGGCATTACCGTATCCTATCGGGTCGCGGCGGTGACCGTAAACGGCGTCGAAGTCGACGAAGTTGGTCATGATGATGCTTTTTCCGGGTGCGCGGTCCATTGCGGCGAGTGACTCCTTCCAGAGCGCGGGGTGGCCTGATGCACGGACTTCCTCGCTGATGCCGGTGTGGGCGAAGATGTCGCCGATTTTCCCCACACCAATGACGGTGCCGCCGCTGGCCACGAGTTTTTGCAACACGGTGGCCGACGGGGGCTCGAGCGCGTAGTCGTGGCGGTTCCCGGTGCGTCGGAAATCATCGGCGCAGGTTCCGGTGAAGGGGCGGGCGATGACGCGTGCTATGTTAGAGGGTGCCAGTAATTCCCGGCAGAGCTCGCAAAGCCGGTAAAGCCTGTCCAGTCCGAACGATTGCTCGTGGCAGGCGATTTGAAACACGCTGTCGGCGGAGGTGTAGAAAATCGGTTGTCCGGTCTGCATGTGTTGTTCGCCGAGGCGCCTGATGATTTCGGTCCCGGAGGCGTGGCAATTCCCGAGGTACCCGGGAATGCCCGAGCGGCTGACAATTTCATCGAGCAGGTCCTGAGGGAATGAATGCTCCTTGTCGCGAAAATACCCCCAGTCTTCGAGCACGGGGACGCCGGCCATTTCCCAGTGACCGCTCGGGGTGTCCTTGCCCGATGAGATTTCCCGGGCGCAGGCGTAGGAGCCCAGCAAGGTGTCGGGGGGCGCCATGGACGCCGGGAAATCACCTGTGCTGGTGTGGTAGGCGTGGGCCAGCCCGAGCCGGCACATGTTCGGGAGTTTGAGCGGGTGTGTTTTTGCGAACACTTCCGCAATATGTCCGAGTGTGTCCGCGCCCGCATCACCGAACTCCGCGGCATCCGCCGAGGCGCCGATTCCGAGCGAATCCAAGACGAACAAAATAATGCGATCGGTTTGCATGGCGACAGGCTGAGGTTGTTCTAACGGATGATTTCGTGGATGACCGGTGGCGCCGAGACGGGGAGCTCGCCGAAGACAACGGCCGCCCGGATTTGATCAGCGGCATCCTGCCAGTCATGTTCATTCCGGGCATGGATGACTGCCAGTGCCTGATCGCTGGTCGCTCCCAAAGAGATCACGTTTTCCAGTCCGACAGCATGGTCGATCGCATCTTCGGCCCGTGTCCTGCCCCCTCCCAGATGTACGACACACAGACCGAGCGAGCGGGTGTCGATGGACGTGACATAGCCACTTGACTCCGGGAAGACGGGACGCACCACGGTGGCTTGGGGTAGGTGGGTATCGTAATGCTCAATCAAGTCGGCGGGGCCTCCTAACATGTGGGCCATTCTTGCAAATGTTTCCAACGCCCTGCCGCTATCCAGGGCGTCGTCGAGCATGGTTTTGGCGTAGGATGTGTTATCGGCCAGGTTCGCGAGCACGAGCAGTTCCGAGCAGAGCGCGAATACGACCTCCTTGAGTCGGGCCCCTTGACGTGCACCGCTGAGGAATTCGATGGCCTCGCGCACCTCGAGGGCATTGCCGGCATTCAGCCCGAGGCACTGGTTCATGTCGGTGACCAAGGCGCTGGTTTTGACTCCCGCTTTGTTGGCCACCTCCGCGATGCTGACAGCCAGGTCGCGCGCCGCATCGTGGGTCGGCATGAATGCGCCCGAGCCGGTCTTGACGTCCATGACCAGGCAATCGAGACCCGCGGCCAGTTTCTTGGACAGGATCGACGCGGTGATCAGCGGGATCGACTCGACCGTGGCCGTGATGTCACGGGTGGCATAGAACCGCTTGTCGGCCGGGGCGAGGTTTCCGGTTTGGCCGATAATGGCGACGCCGCAATCACGCACGGTTTTGCGAAACAGCGCGGTGTCCGGTGTCGCGTTGTAGCCGGGAATGGCCTCGAGTTTGTCGAGTGTGCCGCCGGTGTGGCCGAGCCCGCGGCCTGAAATCATCGGCACGTAGCCACCGCAGGCGGCGACCAGTGGCCCGAGCATAAGCGAAACGCCGTCGCCGACACCTCCGGTCGAATGCTTGTCGATCACGGGGCCGGCGAGGTTTTCACCGTCCCAGACAAGCACATCTCCGGTGTCGCGCATGGCGAGTGTTAGCGCGGCCGCCTCGTCCGGTGTCATCCCACGGAAAAAGATCGCCATGGCGAAGGCGGCAATCTGTCCTTCACTGATGGATCCATCGGCGATGCCATTGGCAAAAAAGCGGAGCTCCTTGTCGCTCAGGGCTTTGCCGTCACGTTTCCGGCGAATGATTTCCTGGGGGAGCATGTTAGGTGAAGAGTCGGGTGATGTAGGGCCAGGCGACATGACCAAGGTAGATCCCGACAATCCCCATGACGCCGGCGAGGGCATTGGGGGCGGGCAGGGGCATTTTGAGGCCGGTAAACAGAAGCCCAACAATAAATCCGGTGAAGAGGGAGAGGAGGACGATTTGAATCATACTCCGACCCTACAACAGTCGGCGAATCAGGGCAAGCTTCCAGCCGGCAGGAAGTTTCAACATGCAAGCCGGAGGGGGGCGAGGTTGCTACTTCAGCAGGTCGAGGATCGGCTGCGGATAGATGCCGAAGACGAGGATGGCAGCAGTGAGGGCGACCAGCACGGCCTTGGTGATCACGGGGACGGCGATGGCATTTTCGTGGCGTGGTGTGTTCCAGTACATGGCCTTGACCACCTTGAGGTAGTAGTAGAATCCGGCGGCCACGCTGATGAAGGCGATGGCGATGAGCCACCAGCTGACACCGGTGGTGATCGCGGATTTGAAGATGAAGAACTTGCCCCAGAAGCCGGCGGTCAGCGGGACACCTGCCAGCGCGGCCATGGTGATGGTTAAGGCGATGGCGAGCACCGGGTTGCGTTTGCCGAGTCCGTCGAAGGCGTCGATTTCGTCGCTGCCCTCTTCCGAACGCACCAGGGCAAGCACGAAGAATGCGGCGAAGGTCATCAGCAGGTAGGTGCCAAGATAGAATGAGACGGAAACAAAATCGCCGGTGGCCACGCCGATGAGGAGGAAGCCGGCGTGGGCGATGGACGAGTAGGCGAGCAGCCGTTTGAAGTTGTTCTGGCTGATGGCGGCAAGGTTACCGTAAACGAGGGTGGCTCCGGCCATGACCAGGAGGATGAGAACGACCGATGCGCGGGTGGCGTCTGCATCGAGGAAGGGTGCCATGACTTTCATCAATATGAGGAAGCCGGCGGCTTTCGACGCGACCGAGAGGTAGGCGGTGACAGGTGTCGGCGCACCCTGATAGACGTCGGGAATCCAGAGCTGCATCGGCGCTGCGCCGACCTTGAAGCCGAGCGCGATCAGGATCAGTGCAATCCCGAAGAGCAGGAAGGTGGGATTGAATCCACCTTTGAGAACTGCCGCCGAGATGGTGTCGAGGTGGGTCGATCCCAGCGTGCCATAGATCCAGGCGATGCCATAGACGAGGAAGCCGGTGGAAAGTGCGCCGAGGATAAGGTACTTCACCCCCGCCTCGAGCGAGCCAACGTTACGGCGCATGTAGGCCACCAAGACGTAGAAGGTGATGGTGACCAGTTCGAGGGCGACGAAGATGGAAACGAGATCCGTCGCGGACGCCATCCACATCAGTCCGGCGCAGGCAAAGACGGGTAGGCAGTAGAATTCCCCCGTGCCCGACTCGCTGTCGTCACCCGAGGTGAACCGGGAGAGGATCTTGCGGAAATCAACGGCCATCAGCAGCACCAGGATGGTGCTGACCAGGGCGATGATCTTGTAGAAGCGGGCGATGGAATCATAGCCATAGAAGCGCGACATCCATGTGGGCACCGTGTAGCCCTCGGGGACCGGGCAGAAAAGCATGCTGAGGATGACGGTCAGCCCTGCGGCTGCGATGAGTCCGATCCGTGACTTGTTACCCGTGGTGAAGGCCTCGAACATGAGTAAGAGGAGGCCAAAGCCAACGGTGATAAATTCGATGATGTGCGGTTGCATGGTGGGAAGCAGGGAATGGGAACTAGGAAGTGGGGGGAACGCAGCTCTGGCGAGCTGATTTGCGGACTATTTGAAAAACTGGAGCAGGACCTGGGGGTAAATGCCAACAACCAGCAAGGCGGTGGCGAGGATGTAGGCGGGGATTTTTTCGCAGTAGTGGATATCGCTGGCATTCTCAGTGGACTTGACCAGCGCCCCTTGGAAGACATTGCGGTAGGCGCGGAGCATGTAAACGGCGCTAAGCACCACACCCCAGAGGGCGATGATGGTGGTGACCTGCACCCAGCCCAGACCGGCGGCCGGTGACCAGTCGGCAAAGCCGGCAAAGAACACCATCACTTCACCCGCGAAGTTGGCGAGACCGGGCAGCCCGATCGATGCCATGCCAGCGAGCCCGAACAGGAATGCGAGGGCAGGCGCGGACTTGGCAAGCCCGCCGAGTTGGGCGATTTCAAGCGTGCCCGTTTTCCGTTCGATCACCGAGCTCAGTGAGAATAACAGGGCGATGGAAATGCCGTGGGCGAACATCAGGAGGATGGCGGCGGGCTGCGCGATTTCATTGCCCGGGTTGGCGGAGAGTGCGGCGATGGCGAGGAAGATGTAACCCATGTGCATCACCGACGAGTTGCCGAGCATGAGGTCGAGACGTTTTTGGTTCAGGGTGACCAGTCCGACCCAGATGATGTTGCCGAGCAGCAGGACACAGATCCAGGGGAGCCAGTGGGCCATGCCGTCGGGCGCGACGACCATGCCGATCCGGAGCAATCCGTAGAGGCCGAACTTTTTCAGCACCCCTGCGTGGAGCATGGAAACCGGGGCCGGGGCACTGGCGTAGGCGGGCGCGGCCCATGAGTGGAAGGGGAAGAGCGACACCAGCGTGCCGAATCCGATGATGAGCAGCAGGGCGACCGTGTTCTGGTCTGCGGCGGGAATGGCCTGGAGGTCGGAGAAAGCAAAGCTATCGAGATGGGCCGTGGCAAGCAGCAGGCCGGCAAGCAGCACGATCGATCCGAAGGCGAGGTAGATGGTGATTTTCCATGCGGCCTCCTTGCGGTTGCCGCGGCCAAGGATACCGATCATCAGGAAGGTGGGGATCAGGGCGAGCTCGTGGAAGGCGTAGAAGAAAAAGACGTCGGTCGAGAGGAAGGCGCCGATGGCGCCGGCGGCAATCAGCAGGGTGCTGGAGAACCAGAGTTTCTCGCGACCCTCAGGGCACTTGCCGCTGTAGACGGCGGCCAGGGTGACGATCACGCTGAGGATGAGCATGACGGAGTTCATGCCTTCGAGCCCGAGCGAAAGGCTGATTGCGGGGTCGGCCAGCACCGGCAGGCTGAAGGTGGATGCGCAGGCCGGGCAGGAGACCGCGGCGGCGGCGACGAGGATGTTGGCAAGCGCGGCACCAAGCGCCGTCAGGCGGGCCGGTGAGCCGAGTAAGATGGCTACGGCAGCAACGAGGGGGATGAGGATGAGGGCGAGGAGCATAGACTCGGTGATCAGTTAATGGTTATCGGTGAATGGAAAAGCGAAAGGTCGGTGGGTGCCGGTTTTCAGGCAAAGACGGTGAAGTAGATGACAAGAAGCACGCCCACGGCCATCAGGAAGGCGTAGTTGCTGAGGCTGCCCGACTGGGCGTAGCGGCGGAACAGGTTGCCGATGCCGGCGGCGGAGCGGGAAAACCCACCGACGATCATGCCGCCGATGACGAATTCGTCGAGGAAGTGGATGATGGCGGCGAGGGCGTCCTGGAAGTACTTGATCAGGCGTGCGTAGAATTCATCGAAGTAGAACTTGTTGCGGAACAGCGGAATGCTGACCGGATCCTTGTCCTTGCCCAAGTAAAGGACGAAGGCTGCGACCGCGCCCACAATGAAGGCAGCGATGGAGGCATAAAGGGCCGTGTTCAGCGGGGGTATGCTATGCAGGTTGAGCTCCCATGATTCGGCGACGGGAAGGATGGCGGTGGAAATCCACGGGGAGAACAGGGCCATGACGGCCAAGGCGGCGAGAGGGGCCCACATGACGAGCGGCACCTCCTTGGCTTTTTCCGCTCCGTGTTCGCGGGGCTTGCCGAGGAAGGCGACAAAAAACAGGCGGAGCATGTAGAAGGTGGTGAGGGCGGCGACCAGGACCGCGAGCCAGAACAGGGGTTGGTTGTGCGCGTGCTCGGCGGCATGGAGGATTCCCTCCTTGGAGTAGAATCCGGAGGTAAAGGGCACGGCGGTGAGGGCGGCGGTGCCGATGAGGAAGGTGATCGCCGTGACCGGCATCCTCTTGAGCAGCCCCCCCATTTTCCAGATGTCCTGCTCGTGGTGGCAGGCGTAGATGACAGCACCGGAACCGAGGAAGAGAAGACCCTTGAACCAGGCGTGGGTGAACAGGTGGAACATGCCCGCCTCGGGCGCGATCAGACCGACCGCCATCACCATGTAGCCGAGCTGGGACAGCGTCGAGTAGGCGAGGATTTTTTTAATGTCGTCCTGCTGGGTGGCCATCAGTGCGGCGACCAGTGCCGTCAGTCCGCCGACCCAGGCAATGACTTGCGGGGCATTGCCGATGATCTCCATGTTTTCAGGCGTAATGCCGAGCGACAGGAAGAGGCGCGCCATCATGTAGACACCGGCGGCGACCATGGTGGCGGCGTGGATCAGGGCGGAGACCGGGGTCGGGCCTTCCATGGCGTCGGGCAGCCAGACGTGTAGCGGAAGCTGGGCGGATTTTCCGATGGCGCCGCAGAAGATGAGCAGGACGATGGCGCCGGTCAGGCAGGTGCAGAGGCCCGAGAAATGGCCGCTGTCCATGTCGGCGAAAACCACGGTCCCCATGACGCCCCAGAGCATCAGGATGCCGATCATGAACCCGAAGTCGCCGATGCGGTTGGTCAGGAAGGCTTTTTTGGCGGCATCAGCGGCGCTGTCCTTCTGGTACCAGTGGCCGATGAGCAGGTAGGAACTCAGTCCGACCAGTTCCCAGAAGATGAACATCATGATGAAGTTCGAAGCGAGCACGATGCCGGTCATCGAGAACATGAACAGGGAGAGGCCGCCGAAGTAGCGCGCCTTGGCATCGTCATCCTTCATGTATCCGAGCGAGAAAATGTGCACCAGCATGCCGATGCCCGTGACCACAATCATCATGCCTTTGGATAGCTGGTCGAGTTGGAATCCGATTTCCAAATCCAGGCCGCCAACACGGATCCACTCAAGCGGCGGGACGGCAGCGCTTTCCCCCAGGACAAGGGCGACGGCCAGGCCAAACGTGACGACCGCTGACAGGGTGGACAAGTAGGACGAGATGGCTGCATTGCGTTTGAGCCCGAGTTGGATGACGGAGGCAGACGCGAGCGGGAGGATGAGGAGGAGCCAGGGATTCATGGGATAATAGGTCTTATGGGACTTATGGAAAGCGTTAGCCCTTCAGCGCGGTGAGCTCGTCCGTGTGGATGGTCTGTCGGGCACGATAGAGGGAGACGATGATGGCGAGGCCGACCGCGATTTCGGCGGCGGCGACCGTGATCACAAAAAAGACAAACACCTGGCCATCGTAGTCGGGTAATCCGTTGACGGTATTGAACCGGGAGAAGGCGACGAGCGTCAGTGATGCTGCGGCGAGCATCATCTCAAGGCACATGAAGATGACAATGATGTTGCGCCGGATAATGACGCCGCTGAGGCCAATGGCAAAAAGCAGGCCGGAGATGAAGAGGTATTCGTTGAGAGTCGGAGTCATGGGGTCGGGAGTCTTAGACGTTTTTCTTGGAGTGCAGATCAGGCGCCGAGGCAACCGTCGGGATGCGGCTTTTGGGAAGTTTCTTGACCCTTGCCTGGGGAGCTTTTTTGGACAGGGCGACACAGCCGACGGTGGCGACAAGCAGGAGCACGGCGATGACCTGGAGAGGGAAGTTGAACTCGGTATAAATCTTGCGGCCGATCAGGTGGATGTCCGGCAGACGGCTATCGGCGAGACGCTTGCGGATCACGGTGCCTTCGCCGTACTCGGTGGCATTTTCTTCGAGCGCCAGATCGGGTGCTTTCGGGGAGTTTTGGTCGGTGGCCAGCACGCCGGCGAGTTGGATCAACAGCACAACGGGAATGATCACGCCCATGGCGATGGCGGCACCCTGGCGCGGGTGCTGCTCCTCCTTTTTCAGGTCAAGGAGCATGATGATAAAGATGAAGAGCACCATGATCGCGCCGGCGTAGACGAGGATCTGGAGGATGCCGACAAAGTAGGCATTGAGGCCAACGAAGATGCCGGCGAGTCCGATAAAGCTCAGCACCATCGAGAGGGCGCTGGACACCGGGTTGCGCATGAACACAACCATAAGACCGCCGGCGAGCATCAAGGCAGCGAAGAGGTAGAAGAGTGGAGAAGGCATGGGAATTGGGAAATTGGAATTGGGGAATTGGGATTAGGAAATTGGTGGATTGCGGCTCTGGGGAGCCGGTTATTTGGGTTTGTTCGCGCTGTTGTGGAGATACTTAATATATCCGTTTAGCAATTTGATGGAATTTCCATATTCAGTGCGTGCAAGTTGGTAGAGGTCTGTATCGATGAACTTGTCGTCGTAAGCAACGTTGATGTGGTCCAGTGTTTCGCATAATGAACCACGGGCGTTTGAACAGAATTTAGCGGTATCGAGATAATGGTAACGGCCGTAGCCTTCGGAAATGTTAGCGGTGACAGATCGTGACGACCTTTTGATTTGATTGACGAGGTCATACTCCTTGGCAACAACGAGTTTCGGGGTGATTTCTTTGCCAATGAAAATACGAAATTCTCTGGCCGCCTTGTAGGCTTCCAGATGTTCAAATGTTTTTAGCTCGTCCTTCATTTTGATAACCGGCTCCCCAAGAGCCGCAGTATTTTTCTATTTCCTGATCCCGATTTCCTGTTTCCTACTTCAGCTCATTCCACTTGTTAACAAGTCCGGTGCGCACGCCGCCGATTTCGTAGAGGCGTTCCTTGTCGTTGACCATCTCGGCGCGGCTCAGGCCGGTCATGGCGTAGTCCTGGCGGAGGTAGATCGCCTGTTCCGGGCAGACCTCCTCACACATGCCGCAGTAGATGCAGCGGGTCATATCGATCTCAAATTCCTTGGGACGTTTTTCCACCTTCGCCCACGGGTCATCGGATTCGATTTCGCCGGGAACGATGGTGATCGCTTTGGGCGGGCAGATGAATTCGCAGAGCTGGCAGGATACGCAGCGTTCGCGTTCTTGTTCGTCGGTGACGAGGGCGGGCACACCGCGGTAGTAATCCGGCAGTTGGTCGTCCCATTTGGTCTCAGGGTACTGCATGGTGACCCCGAGGCCGGACGAGTTGAATTGGGCGGCGCCGTGGGTTTTGCCGCGCATCGAGCGGATGGCGTGCCCGAGCGTGATCCACAGTCCTTTGATCACTGCGGGAAGGTAAAGCTTGTCCGCAAGAGTGAGCTGGGGGCGTTTGATTTTGATGATGGCCATGTTGGGGTGGTCAGTGGGAGGTGGATACGATGCGGATCAGTCCAGCAGCATGATGATGCCGGCAGTGATGAAGATGTTGACGAGGGCGAGTTCGAAAAAGACGACCCAGCCGAGCTTCATCAATTGGTCGTAGCGGAAGCGGGGCACGGTCCAGCGGACCCAGATGAAGAAGATGACAAAGGCGATGACCTTGGCGAGGAAGATGGCGAGGTGGATCAGTCCACCTGGTTTGAAACTGCCCCAGGCGATGTTGGAAATGGCGCTATCAAGGCCGAAGCCCGCGGACCAGCCACCGAAGAAGAGGGTGACAATGACGGCCGAGCCAACGATCATCGCGGCGTATTCGCCGAGGAAGAAGAGCGCGAATTTCATCGACGAGTATTCCGTGTGATAGCCGCCGACGAGTTCCGTTTCGCACTCGGGAAGGTCAAAGGGCATGCGGTTGGTTTCTGCGAAGATCGAGGTGGTGAAGATGACAAAGGAAATGCTGAGCGGGATGAGCAGCAGCCATTGTTCGCCCGAGTTGGCCCAGTAGGCAGCGTCGAGAACCGAGCCATGTGCGTTCCACAGGGGGAGCAGCGTCCAGCCACCGTCGGCCTGGGACTGGACAATGTCCGAGAGGTTGAGCTGGCCAAAGACCATCAGCACCGGGATGACGGAGAGGCCGAGTGCGATCTCGTAGGAAATCATCTGGGCGCACGAGCGCACGCCGCCGAGAAAGGAGTACTTGTTGTTGGATGCCCAGCCGGCGATGGTGATGCCGTAGACGCTGAGCGAGGCAATGGCGAAGACGAAGAGCGGGCCGGCGTCGATGTCGGCGATGACCAGTTTGATGTCTTCCCCAAACAGGCTGATGCTGCTGCCGAAGGGGATGACGCAGAGCGCGAGGAAGGCCGGGGCGGCGGCGAGGGCCGGGGCGATCCAGAAGAAAAACTTACGTACGTGGCCGGGGACCAGATCCTCTTTGAGCAAGCCCTTCAGGCCGTCGGCAAGCGGTTGCAGGAGGCCGCAGAACGGGATGTCCTTTTTGCCGCCGAAGAGGGTCAGGGGAATACCCACCCGGTTCGGGCCGACACGATCCTGGATGATGGATGACACCCGGCGTTCCGCATAGGTCGAGTAGGCGATGATGGGCAGGGTCAGCACAAAGGTGAAAACGATGATTTTCACCGCCGTGCTGATGAGGAGAATGAGTGTGGCGTGGTCCATGGGGTGCTGGTAAATGTTAACGGGTGGCTTCGGCCTTAGCCGACGATCTCACCGTGCGCCTTGCGCTGATTCTCGCGCTCAAGCAGGGGGATGGTGACACCTGTTTCGGTGATGGTTTCCCCGAGGTCACTGAGCGAGGCGAGTGTCTTGCCCTCGAACTCGGGAATGCTGGTGGCGATGATTTGGAAAAGCGCGTCGATGGTTTGCGGCGCCTGCTCGGCGGATTCACCGGAGAGGGCGAGGACGAGGTCGCGGATGATTTCCCAGTCGCTGCGCGCGTCAGCGGGCGGGATGCACGCGGCGTTGAGCTTCTGCAGTCGACCCGCGACGTTGACCATGCTTCCGCGCTTCTCGGCGGAACCGGCGCCGGGCAGGACGATGTCGCTTGCCTGGGCGGTGGCATTGGCGGACGTGTGGATCGAGATGAGTAGCTCCAGGGCCTCAAGGTCATCTGCTGAAAAGCCGGCCTCAGCGAGCAGGTCTTCGGATGCGACAAAGACGGCCTTGATGTCACCCTTGTAAACGCCCTCGCGGAATGTGGCCAGGGTGGCGGCGACCTCGTTGTCCTGAAGGACCAGTTTGGCGCCGGTTGTGTTCGGGTTGCGGTCGGCGGAAATGAGCATGTCGTCCGACGCTTCTTCGCGGGCGACGATGGCGAGGCTTTCGATGCCGAGCTCGGCCGCGAGCGCGCGCATCATAAAAAGCTCTTCGTTCGTCTGGCGACCGGAGGCAATGACGGCAATCTCGCCGGGGGTGAATTGTTTCAACGCATCCGCAGCGGCCTCCAGGGCATTTTCCCAGCAAGTCTCCTCGTGCACATTGTCGACCTTGATGAGCGGTGCGGTGAGGCGGTCGTCATCGGTCGGGCAGACATAGTTCAGCCGGTGTGAGTCGGGCATCCAGCAGGAGTTGACATCGTCGTTCTGGCGCGGGGTGACGCGGAAAATCTTGTTGCCGCGGGTCCAGATGGTGGTGTTGGCACCGGTGCCGCAGTTGGTATCGATGCTGTCGGTTTCCTTGAGGAACCACGTGCGCATCTGGAAACGGAAATCGTTGCTTGTCAGGGCGCCGACCGGGCAGAGGTCGACGGTATTGAGACCGTAGTTGTTGGTGAGTTCCCGGCCGGGGAAGACGCCGACGGTGGTATGGGTGCCACGCTCGGTAAACCCGAGCACAGGCTCGTCGGCGACTTCATCCATGAAGCGGATGCAGCGTGAACACATGATGCAACGTTCGTCGTCGAGACGGATGCGGGGGCCGATCTTGACATTTTTCGGCTTCTTGACCTTGTCTTCCTTGAACCGGGATTCGCCCTTGCCGTGTTCGACCGAGAACTCCTGCAGTCGGCACTCACCCGCCTGGTCGCAGATCGGGCAGTCGAGCGGGTGGTTGATGAGGAGGAACTCCATGACGCCTTCGCGGCATTTTTGGACAAGCTCGCCCTGGGTGCGGATGCCCATGTTTTCGCCGACGGTGTTGGAGCAGGCGATGACGGGTCGGGGCATCCAGCCGAT